>CAXBEA010000152.1:0-6346 GCA_963974645.1 uncultured Neptunomonas sp.
TCGCTGACGAGATCGAAGACCCACGTCCCTGGAGTGAAATTATTCGTCGGTGGGCGGCGCTACATCCTGAATTTGCCTACTTGCCACGCAAGTTCAAAATTGCGGTAACCGGGTGTGAGCAGGACCGTGCCGCGGTCCAGGTACACGATATCGGTGTTCGCTTGACCCGCAATGAAGCCGGAGAGACCGGCTTCGAGGTCCTGGTGGGTGGCGGTCTTGGACGCACGCCGATGATCGGCAAGTCGATCCGCGGGTTTCTGCCGCAGCAGGATCTGCTCTCCTATCTCGAAGCGATTTTGCGGGTGTATAACCTGCTGGGTCGTCGTGACAACAAGTACAAGGCGCGGATCAAGATTCTGGTCGATGCCATGGGTGCCGATACATTCCGCGACAAGGTGGAAACAGAGTGGCAGCAGATCAAGGACAGCGAGCTTCGCTTGACCCAAGCCGAGATCGATCGAGTGAAGGGCTTCTTTCTGCCTCCGGCCTACGAGGCGGATGCCGCCGCCGATACCAGTTACGCTGAAAAGCTCGCCAGTGACCGTGATTTTGCGGTGTGGATAGAGCGTAACAGCTTCGATCATAAAGTGCCGGGCTATCGCGCCGTGACGATTGCCGTCAAAGGACTGCTGAAGGCACCGGGCGATGTTACCGACCAGCAGATGGATGCGATTGCCGATCTCGCGGATCGCTACAACTTTGGCGAAATTCGCAGCACTCATGAGCAAAACCTGGTCTTTGCCTATGTTAACCAGGCTGATCTGTACCCGCTTTGGCAGCAGTTGGTTGAGCTTGATCTGGCGCGGCCGGTAGTGGGTACGATTCAGGATATGATCGTTTGCCCGGGATTGGACTTTTGCTCGCTGGCTAACGCCGAAACACTGAGCGTTGCTCGCCAGATTAACGAGAAATTTGACGATCTCGACTATCTCTACGAACTGGGCGAAATCAAACTGAGGATATCGGGTTGTATCAACGCCTGTGCTCATCACCATGTCGCCCATATAGGTATTCTCGGGGTCGACAAAAAGGGTAAATCCTTCTATCAATTTACTCTCGGGGGCTCATCCACTGCTGATGCGTCGTTGGGAAAGGTGTTGGGCAAGTCGGTGCCTCAGGCTGACGTTGCGGATACACTGGAGAAGATCTTGTCGGTATTTGTTGAGATCAGAGAGGAGGGCGAGCGCTTTATTGATACTGTTCGCCGGGTAGGTAACCAGCCGTTTAAGGAGTCAGTCTATGCCGTTGCTCATTAATCAACAACCGGTCAGCGATGACCGTTGGATTAGCATCAACGATCTTGAGCAGCTACAGGCGCAAACCGCTGATGCCGATCTGATCCTCGATTGGAGTCTTTATCAAGAGCAGGCCGGGGCACTGGCAGCGCGCAACGGTAAGCTGGGTGTTGCCATTGGTAACGATGTAGATATCAGCGAGCTGCTGCCTTTGTTATCTCAGCTAACGTTGATTGCGGTAGATTTCCCCAGCTTTAGCGATGGCCGTGCTTTCTCTCAGACGCGGTTGTTACGCCGTGCAGGTTTTCGCGGTCAGGTTCGGGCACGAGGCGATGTGACCTGGGATCGACTGCGATTTATGCACCGTTGTGGTATAGATGCCATGGAGATCGCCGAGGATCGCTACTCTCCTGAGATGCTGCATGCGTTCAGCGAAATCAGCGTTCGTAATCAAGGTGCGGCCGATGATCCTCAGCCCAGCTACCGCCAGCAGGAAGCCTAAACATGAATACCAAACTTGATCCGACCCTACAAACCAAAGTCGATCACAGCGTGGCGGTGCTCCAGCAGGCCTATGCCGAGCATGGGGCCGTCACTTTCGCAAACAGCCTCGGTGCTGAAGATGTGGTGATCACCGATCTGATTCGCTGTTTTGTCCCCGAGATTGAGATCTTCAGTCTGGATACCGGTCGTCTACCGGAAGAAACCCTGGAACTGTTGGTTAAAATCGAGCAGCGGTATAAATTCAAAATCAACGTCTATTACCCGCAAACGGCCTCGGTAGAGGCCTATGTGCGCGATAATGGCATCAACGGCTTTTACGGCTCGCAAGAGCTACGTAAAGGCTGCTGCTATGTGCGCAAGGTCGAGCCGCTTAAGCGCGCTCTGGCGGGTAAAAAAGCCTGGATTACCGGCATCCGCCGGGAACAGGCGGTGACCCGCGATACGGTTGAGTTTAGCGAGTGGGATGAGGCTAACAAACTGCATAAAATCAATCCGTTGGCCGACTGGAGCGAGAAGGAGGTCTGGGCCTTTATTAAGCACTTTGCACTGCCCTACAACGCGCTACACGATCAGCACTACCCCAGCATCGGCTGCGCCCCCTGTACCCGCGCGATTTCTGTGGGAGAGGATGTGCGCTCGGGACGCTGGTGGTGGGAAGACCCCGAAAACAAAGAGTGCGGCTTGCATCCTGCGTCGTCCACACTGGTTAAACCCGCTTAGGCCGCTTAGGCCGCTTTCGGTCAGCTATAACTCTATTTAATAGTCTTAAAACCCGGTGCTTGTACCGGGTTTTTGCTTTTTGGCACGCATCTCGCATTTCTCATCGCAGCATGCACGTATAAGATCGTACATTTCTGCTAATGCATAGCAGAGAATCGCTTGTAGCACCTTTGCTAGTATCAATATAATCGCCACAGTCTTAGCCGTTAACGGATACCTTATGGATTATTTGCCGCTTTTTTTCGATCTTAAAACCAAGCCCTGTCTGCTGGTTGGCGGGGGCACTGTTGCACTGCGCAAGGCCGAGCTGTTATGCCGTGCAGGGGCGCGGGTGAGGGTGGTTGCACCAAAGCTGCGCGAATCGCTGACCGAGATGGTGCGGACGCACCAGGGCGAGGCGTTGCAGCAGGCGTACAGCGCTGATTTTCTCGAGGGGATGACCCTGGTAGTAGCTGCAACCGATGATCCAGCATTGAATCAACAGGTGCATCGGGACGCGCAGGAGCGAGGGATACCGGTTAATGTGGTCGACCAGCCGGCGCTCTGTGACTTTATCTTTCCTGCCATCGTCGACCGCTCGCCGCTGATGGTGGCGGTGTCCAGTGGCGGCAACGCACCGGTGCTGGCACGCTTGGTTCGGGCTCGCCTGGAGGCGCTGCTGCCGCAATCCTATGCCCAGCTGGGACGATTAATGGGGGCGTTCCGTGAGCGGGTTAAACAGCGCTTTAGTCGTATTGAATCGCGCCGGAATTATTGGGAACGGGTGCTCTACGGCCCCGTTGCTGAACAGTTGGCCGCGGGCAATCAGGCACAGGCTGAGCAGTGGATGGAAGCACTGCTGGATAGTTCCGAGGAGCAAGCCCGCGGTGAGGTCTATCTCGTCGGTGCCGGCCCCGGCGATCCCGACCTGCTGACGTTTAAGGCACTGCGGCTGATGCAGCAGGCTGACGTGGTGCTCTATGATCGTCTGGTATCGCCGCGGGTGATGGAGCTATGCCGACGTGATGCCGAACGTATCTATGTCGGCAAAGAACGTGATAACCACGCCGTGCCTCAAGAGGGGATCAACCAGCTGCTGGTCGATCTGGCACGGCAGGGTAAGAAAGTATTGCGGCTCAAGGGAGGTGATCCCTTTATCTTTGGCCGTGGCGGCGAAGAGCTGGAGATGCTCGCCGAACAGCAGATACCCTTCCAGGTCGTTCCCGGGATTACCGCTGCCACTGCCTGCGCTTGTTACGCCGGTATTCCGCTGACCCATCGCGGCTATGCCCAGTCGGTTAAGTTTGTAACCGGTCAGCTAAAAAATCGCAGCTCGGAGCTTAACTGGCCCGAGCTGGTGCAGGACAATCAGACCATCGTGTTCTATATGGGGCTGCATCGGATCGGCTATCTGGCCAGCCAGCTGATCGCGCATGGCAAGAACCCGACCACCCCGATTGCCTTGGTCCAGGCTGGCTCAACTCCCCAACAAAAAGTGGTCACTGGTACCCTGGAAACGATCGAACAGCTGCTCAAGGATAATCCGGTCAAACCACCGAGTCTGATCATTGTCGGTGAGGTGGTGAAGTTGCATCAAAAGCTGGCCTGGTACCAAGGGAGCGAAGACGCCGAGCACCCCGTGCTGAGTTTGCGCGAGTAAACAGCGGCGTAGTAAAGGCGTAAAAGAGGGATCAAAGAGGGATTAAAAGTGCGGCAGCCGAGGTTGATCTACATCTCGGTTCAAGGTTAGACAGCCCCCCTCTATTGGATAGCCTGCTGTGTCGAATCGCCACTGCCGGGGTGGGGATTTGATGACCAAGACCCCTTATCGCATGGACTATCCAGTGTCTTGGGAAGAGCTGCACCGCAACGCGCGTGCGCTGTCTTGGCACTTGCTCGACCAGGATCCCTGGAAAGAGAGCATCGCCATCACCCGAGGCGGCTTGGTGCCTGCTGCTATCCTAGCGCGGGAATTGGATATCCGTCTGATCGATACCCTCTGTGTCGTCAGTTACGGCCAGGACAAGTCAGGAACCCAATCGGTACAGGGCAGTTGAGAATACTTAAGGGCGTCGAAGGCGATGGCGAAGGGATGCTGTTGATCGATGATCTGGTCGATACCGGAAAAACGGCCCGGTTGGTCCGCGAGCGACTGCCCAAAGCACATTTCGTCAGCCTCTACGCCAATTCTGCTGGAAAACCGTTGGTCGACAGCTTTATCACCGAAGTAAGCCAGGATACCTGGATCCGCTTTCCCTGGGATATGGAACACACTTTCTCGACCCTGCTCGTCGATCGCAACGGTTAATCACCGCGATTCCAGCCCCGCTTCCGCTATAAACGGCTAAGCGGGCTTCTTACCCCCATCGCCCCCTGCTTAAGCACGTGGGTATAGATCTCGGTCGTTTTCACATCCGTGTGCCCCAGTTGCTGTTGCACGGTACGGATATCGGCACCCGATTGCAGCAGGTGGGTCGCGAATGAGTGGCGCAGAGTATGACTGCCCACCTGTTTCATCAACCCTGCATCTGCCTGAGCCTGTCTGAGAAATTTATTAATCAAACTTTCATCAAGGTGATGTCGGCGTAGCTTGTGCGTTCCGGGTTCGTGACTTAACCGACTAGAGGGGAACATAAACTGCCAGCCAAGCGTCTTGCTCGCCCTGGGGGATTTTCGCTCCAGTGCACCCGGTAGCTTGGCACCCGCATAATCTTCAACCAACGCATCCTGTAGCAATAGCGTATGCACCTGCTCGACCTGTAGCCGCAAAGGTGCAACGAGTTCCTGAGCCAGCGTTACCAAGCGGTGCTTACTCCCTTTGCCATTCCAGACTTGGATCTGCAGGTGGTCAAAATCAACATCCTTAACCCGAAGCCTCGTTAACTCGATACGCCGCAGCCCCGAACCATAAAGCAAACTAGCAATCAGTTTGCGGCGCCCTCTTAGTTCAGCTAACAACCGCCGTACCTCATCCTCCGTTAACACCACCGGTAGCTTTGCTTGACGTTTAGAGCGACGAAATGCACTCACATCACCAAGAGGCTGCTCAAGAAAGCGATTATAGAGATAGGCAAGCGCATTTAAGCCAGTGCTTGGGTGCTGGGCGTCACCTCCCGGGTAACGGCCAAGTGGGTCAAGTATGACACCACCGCATCATGCCCCAATAAGGACGGATGCTGCCGATCATGAAACCTAATAAAGCCCTTGACCCAGAAACGATAGGCTTTTATCGTTCTTGGACTGTAATGCCGCACGGTCATATGCTCGCACAAGGATTGTAAAAACGGAGATGATGACATGGATGGCCCCTCCCTGGAGCGGTTCTAAAGACGCTATCCTTAGCGCATTCCTCATTATTGTGAATTTTTCACGTTTTCCTCCTCTTGCTGCAAAAAAACAAATAAATAGCTATTTTTTAGCAAGTTATAGATCGGTAAAAATAAAAGATTTCATTACTATGGAATCACGATAATAATTGTTATGAGGCCAGCGGCCTCATAAACAGGCTGTTAGATGCTTAGCCATTTCTGGTTTATCTTTTTATGGTTTTGGTAAAAAACTGCAAATTTAGTATTTGCTGAAAATTCGGTGCAAGCTTTGCCAATTCAAGTTTTGTATTTGTTAATTTAGCTAAAAATTTTAATTGCTTTCTTGGGTTTTGTGCTTTTGGTCTCTTAAGGTAAACTCAATAAAATTAACTATTTGTTGGACTAAAAGACTTTAATCACGTGTAGTGTTCAAGTCGCTTCTAACAAGGCATTAAAGCCGGACTGCTAACAGTTGGCTTCCGCTCGTGCCTCGCAGATTTTAGCCAACTATTATCAGCCGCTTAATGTGGCGTTGACGCTGTCGGAAAAGTCCCGCAGCCCCTGGCCCACGGTTCTCAGTCTCTATAAAATGGACGAAAA
>CAXBEA010000153.1:0-6341 GCA_963974645.1 uncultured Neptunomonas sp.
GTACGTACGGTGGTGTGAGAGGACGGCGGGAGTAATCCCGCCTCCTACTCGATGTGTGCCAGAAACTTAAATAGCCAAATGGATGGCGAAAAAAGGCCCGCCGAAGCGGGCAAAGAGGTGGAGGGTATGCTTGAGTAATAGACCTACGCGCTAACTGGAGGCGGGTGTTACATCGATTTGGAGAGGGTAAACAGGAAACCGTCATCGTCGAGTGAGTCGTCATCTTGATCGATATCGAAGTAGGCGAGTTCAAAGCCGACACCTTGATATTCTCTGGAAATGGCCAGTTTCCAATCCAGCGAGTCAGATGCGGCGCTGTCGACATCGTAGTAGCCTAATGACGCAGATAGGTTGACCTCTTTTGGCAGTGCATAGTCATAGCTGAGTGAATAATAGATGCCATCTACATCTCCGCCGTAGATATCATCGGTATAGGCGATGCCGCCGGTGAGGCCGATATAGCTGACACTGCCGTAAATTTCGTTCCAGGCAGGAGTATCAGGACTGTCTGGATACAGGTAGCGAATCAGACCCACATCAAGGACGATGCCGCTGTCCAATTCGGTAGCATAGCCAGCGTAAAGATCAAACTCTAGGTCTGCGGTGGTACCAAAATCGACATTAGATCCCCAGATTCCAGCATAGGCGCCGCTTTCGTGGGCATAATCAAATCCACCCTGGATGGCACCCTCGCCAGAGGTCTGGGTTATGCCGCGCCAGACGTAGTCTGAGGTCATGGCAACATTGGCGCTGACCTCGGCATTGACTTGGGTGGCGCTCAGCGCCAAGGCGCAAGTGCTTAGAACAAGGCGTAGTTTTTTCATGGTGTAGCTCCTTACAGGGTTTAAAACCGGACTTCAAAAAGCTCGGATGAGACGTTGCGAGTAAACAATCAGGAACTGTGCCAACTTTGTTTTTATTAATAGATATAGATAGTTATGTAATTTAAATGTGTTTTTATGGGTTGTTTGAGCGGGGCGTTTTTTTTCGATGCACCATTTTTGATCTGAATGGCACCAGGATGATGCAGGACTAACATGCAGGATCTGGAAGCAGAACTATCGCTCTTTTGAGGCTGTCATAGGGCTTGAATTCAGGATCGAGACCTTAGCCTAGTCCCTAAGCCTATGTATTTTGTCTGCAGGGTCGTGAATAATGCCCCGCTGTATAGGTAAACGCGTAGTAGCTGCGTTTTTTGTGATGAATAAGTTAACGAGTCAGACGATGGTAAAAACGGCGATTATTTTGGTAAATCTAGGCACGCCTAAAGAGCCGACGGCCGGAGCCGTGAGAGCTTTCCTGAAAGAGTTTTTATGGGATCGCAGGGTGATAGAGGGTCGGGGATTGCGCCGTGGCTTCTGGTGGTTGGTGTTGAACTTGATCATCTTGCGGATTCGCCCGGCTAAGGTAGCGAAGCTGTATGCGTCTATCTGGGATCAGGATTCGCCGATGCGAAAGATTCTCAACCAACAGGTGGCTGCGCTGCAGCAGGCGCTCCCTGGAGAACTCGGCGATAGCCGTGCCGATGTCTTCGCTGCGATGAGCTATGGCGAGCCAGGCCTCGGTGAGTTGTTGGTCCGGCTCAAGTCAGAAGGCTACCGGCGGTTGTTGGTCATGCCGCTCTATCCGCAGTATTCGGCGACCTCAACAGCCCCTATTTATGATCAGGTGGCACGTTTTCAGCTTGCTCAACGCGAGGTATGCGATATTCGGATCTTAAAGGAGTATCACGATCACCCCCTTTATATTGAAGCCTTGGCGGCCTCGGTTCGGCAGCATTGGCAAGAGAATGAACCCGCTGAGAAATTGTTGATGAGTTTTCATGGTATCCCCAAGTCATATGCGGAGCAGGGTGATCCCTACCCACAGCAATGTTTACAGACAGCACGATTGCTAGCGGCCTCTTTGGGGTTGTCAGATGATCAGTACATGGCAACCTTTCAATCTCGGTTTGGCCCGGCAGAATGGGTCAAGCCCTATACGGATGCGACCCTTGAAACCTTGGCCAAAGCGGGGGTTAAATCCGTGGATATGCTCAGCCCTGCATTCTCGGCAGATTGTCTTGAGACCCTGGAAGAGATCGCAATCCAGAACAAAGAGGGTTTTGTTGAGGCCGGCGGTGATCGTTATAGCTATATAGCCGCACTGAATGCAGACCCTGCACACATTGATCTATTGTTGCAGTTGGTTAAAGAGCAGGCAGGGTCTTGGCTTGGGTCTGAGCTTGGACCTGAAGAGGGGGTGGGGCTATGAGTCAGTACTGTTTTGGCATCCATGCAGTGACGTCGATACTGCAGCGCCAGGCGTCGAGGGTAAAACGTATTCTGGTTCAGCAGGAGCGACAGGATCAGCGAATTCAGCAGTTATTAGCGCTGGCGGCAGAGCAGGGTGTGGAGGTCAGTGTGATCGAGCGCAAAGCGTTGGATCGGTTGGTGGAGGGCTCGCATCAGGGGGTTGTTGCTGAAGTAGAGGCGCTGCAAGCGCGAAATGAAACTTTTCTTGAGCGGTTGCTGGAGCAGTTGGATGAAGCGCCGTTTTTGCTGGTGCTTGATGGGGTCACGGATCCGCACAATCTGGGGGCCTGTTTGCGCACCGCAGACGCCGCAGGTGTGCATGCCGTGATCGCCCCTAAGGATCGCTCGGCGCCATTAAATGCAACGGTATTAAAGGTGGCCTGTGGTGCTGCAGATACGGTGCCCTATATCGTAGTAACGAACTTGGCGCGTACCCTGAAGCAATTGCAGCAGTCGGGGGTGTGGATTACCGGGACGGCGGGCGAGGCGGAGATGCTTGTTAGCGAAGTTGCTTTAACCGGTCCCGTAGCCTTGGTGATGGGGGCTGAAGGCTCTGGAATGCGTCGTTTAACCCGGGAGAACTGCGATCAGTTGATCAAGATCCCTATGGCCGGTTCCGTCAGTAGTCTCAATGTCTCTGTGGCAGCTGGCGTCTGCCTGTTTGAGGCGGTCCGGCAGCGCCAGGCTTAATCGTTTCAAGGTAGGGTTAATCTGCTTGCTCGTGTTGTTTTAACCCTGTAGTATCTGCGATCCCAAAACTAAGTTAACTCCTTGCTTCTCACTGAATCATCCCGATTCTCGTGTTGGGAGGCTGTTAACCCATAAGGAGACGTAATGCGTCATTACGAAATCATTTTTATGGTCCATCCGGATCAGAGTGAACAAGTTCCTGCAATGATCGAGCGCTACACCGGCATTATCGAAGGTGCCAGCGGGCAGATCCATCGTCTGGAAGACTGGGGTCGCCGTCAGTTGGCGTACCCAATCAACAAGATCCATAAAGCTCATTATGTTCTGATGAATGTTGAGTGCAATAACGAAGCCTTGACCGAGCTATCAAACCTGTTCCGCTTTAACGATGCCGTTATCCGCAACATGGTTGTTCGGATGAAGGATGCGGTAACCGGCCTTTCTCCTATTAAAGCGTCTGAGTCTCGCGAAGACCGTAAGCCTCCTCGTCGTGAAGCGCCACGTCGCGATGACCGCGCTGATGACGCTTCCGATGCTGATAATTCAGATTCTGAAAACACAGACTCAGAATAAGCCAGCTAACGCATAGATATTTTTTAGGAGAGACACCATGGCTCGTTTTTTTCGCCGTAGAAAGTTTTGCCGCTTCACCGCTGAAGGCGTTACCGAGATCGATTACAAAGATCTTGAAGTTCTGAAAGGTTATGTGAGCGAGACAGGTAAGATCGTACCTAGCCGTATCACAGGCACCAAGGCTAAATACCAGCGCCAGCTGGCGACCGCTATCAAGCGTGCTCGTTATGTTGCGCTGCTTCCTTACACTGACAGCCACCTGTAAGGCTGTTGTAAGGGGATAGATGTATGCGTGCGCTGGCCGAGTGGGTAATGCGTGGTCGGACGCAGGCAATTGTTGCAACCGTACTGAGCGCTTCGATCCCGCTGTTTTTCTTGTTGATCGAAGTCGGAAATGCCCGGATTTTTCTGGGTCTGGTAGCCACAGTGTTGATGACACTGAGCGCTGCGGTCGTCGGTCTGGTCACTCTGAGAAGAGGTGTCAGTGACGGCGTTGGATTGATGCTGTGGGCCCTGTTGCCCGCGTTGGTCTGGCTTGTTTGGCGGGATGAAGCTTCACCTCTGGTCACCCTGTTGGGAACCACCGCGTTAGCGGTTGTGTTGAAGCGAACCGTATCCTGGTCGCAGACGTTGTCTGTGGCCACTGTGGTAGCACTGTTGATCAGCTTTATGATCGATGTACTACTGCCGGAAACGGTCGTCCAGGTCACTGAAGCGGCGGGGCAGCTGGTCGAGGTTCTCGGTCAGTCCCATCCGCAAGTGGCTCAGGCGCTTGATGTTAACTGGTTACGAGAGCTGCTGTTAGGCGTGATCGTGGCAAGTTATCTGGGTACCGTGCTGAGCAGTCTGGCGTTATCGCGCTGGTGGCAGTCGATGCTTTATAACCCGGGTGGGTTTAGAGCCGAGTTTCATGGTTTGCGTTTGCCGCCGCTGTTTGCTGCGGTCGGACTGATCGTTCTGGTCTTGGCTGATAGCCTTCCAGGCGAGATGGTGCGTTGGCTACCGGTGATGATTACACCTTTTATAATGGCCAGCATCGCATTGATCCACGGTGTGGTTGCAAAGAGAAGTTTAAGCAGGTCATGGTTAATCGCCTTTTATGTGGCGATGTTTGTAGCCGGGCCTTATCTGATAGCCTTGCTGGTTTTGTTGGCGGTTGCCGATAGTTTTATCGACATCAGACGCCGACTGGCAGCAAGAACCTGAGCCTTGGCTCAGAAGAAACTGAAGAGGTTTGCGAGATGGAAGTCATTCTGCTCGAGAATGTTGGCAGGCTTGGTGGTCTGGGCGACAAAGTAAACGTTAAAGCGGGCTATGGTCGTAACTACCTGGTTCCTTTTGGTAAAGCAGTTCCTGCTACAAAGTCGAACATTGAGAGCTTTGAAGCGCGTCGTGCTGAGCTAGAAAAGATTGCGGCAGAGAAGCTGGGCGCAGCTGAGGCTCGTGCAGAGCAACTGAATGCGCTTGAGCTGACTATCGTGACCAAATCTGGTGATGAAGGTAAGCTGTTCGGTTCTATAGGTACTCGCGATATCGCTGATACTATCAATGCTGCTGGCGTTGAAGTAGACAAGAACGAAGTACGTCTGCCAGAAGGCGCTATCCGTGAAATCGGCGCTTATGAAATTGATGTGCAGGTACACAGTGCTGTCACTGCAACAGTGAAGCTGTCTGTAGTTGCGGAATAACTGCGGAATAACTGCTGAGTAACGACTCGTTGGGATCGCTTTTAGGCGCCCCCGCTGAGTTTAAAAAGCACCGCAAGGGTTACCCTGGCGGTGCTTTTTTTTTGCAGCTTTAGTAAGCTGCAGGTCGGTTTTACCGTAGCACCATCCCTTGTTGCCTTATCCATCGTCCCTTAATCAATAGATGTCACCATGCCGCAGATCTCCGAACTCGATCCTGAACTCCTTAAAGCCAAAACCCCGCCGCACTCGCTAGAAGCCGAGCAGTCGGTGCTGGGTGGTTTAATGCTGGATGACTCTATCTGGGATGCGGTGAATGAAATTATCGTTGCTGATGATTTTTACCGTCCGGAGCACAGGGTTATTTTCCGAACCATGGATACGCTGTTCAAAGCCGAACAGCCGATCGATGTGGTCACGCTGGCCGAAGAGCTGGATCGGCATAAGGCGCAGGATCAGGTCGGAGGGCTCGACTATCTGATCGATCTGGCCCGTAACACACCCAGCACCGCCAACGTCCGGGCCTACTCCAATATCGTCAAGGAGCGCGCGACACTGCGCCGGCTGATTGGGGTGGCGAATGAGATCTCGGAAAATGCGTTTCATACCGAGGGACGCTCGAGTGCAGATATTCTCGACGAGGCTGAGCGTAGGGTACTGCAGATCGCCGAGGGGCGACAAAAAGAGGGCGGTCCGCGGAGTGTCAACCCGCTGCTTGAAAGCGCCCTAGATCGGATCGATGAACTGTTCACCTCCGGCAGTACCCTGACCGGTATCAGCTCCGGTTTTACCGATCTGGATAAGATGACCTCGGGGATGCAGCGCTCTGATCTGATTATCGTGGCAGCGCGACCGTCGATGGGTAAAACCACCTTTGCCATGAACCTAGTTGAAAATGCATTGATGAGCCAGGATAAGCCTATCCTGGTGTTTAGTCTGGAGATGCCGGCGGAGGGTCTGGTAACGCGGATGCTGGCGTCGCTGGGTAGGATCGATCAGACCCGGGTGCGGGACGGTAAACTGGAACAGGATGATTGGCCTAAGCTCACCAATGCGGTCAATCTGCTCAAGGATAAACCCCTCTATATTGATGATAGCT
>CAXBEA010000154.1:0-6246 GCA_963974645.1 uncultured Neptunomonas sp.
TGACCCCGGTGCTCAAAGCCCTTGAACATGTCGAAGCTGGCGCAGGCCGGTGACAACAACACCAGATCACCCGGCTGCGCCTGCTGTTGCGCAGCCTGAACCGCCGCATCCAGCGTTGCTAATTGCTCGCAGGCCACAGCGCCGTTAAGCGCGGCCTCTATAGCTCCCGCATCGCGACCGATCAGTAGCGCCAAGCGCCCCCAGCGTTGCATCGGTTCGGCCAGCGCAGAGAAATCGGCACCCTTGCCATCACCACCGGCGATCAAGATAATCTTGCCACCAAGCTCGGCTCCCAACCCAGTGATTGCCGCCAGCGTCGCGCCTACATTGGTGCCCTTAGAGTCGTTATAATAGGCGACCTGATCCAGGTCACGCAGCCACTGACAGCGATGCTCCAAGCCCGCAAACTGCTCTAGCGTTTGCAGCATCGAAGCCATGGGCAGCCCCACCGCATCACCCAAGGCCAAAGCCGCCAGCGCGTTAGCCTGATTATGACCACCGCCGAGTTTCATCCGGCTAACCGCCATCAACGGGGCTAATCCTTTGGCAAAAAATAGTTCGCCATCCTGCTGCAACAGACCAAACTGCTGCAGATCCGGCTTACCCAGGCGAAAACCGATCTGCGGAATAGCATCAGACAACAACGGCCTAGTCAGTGGGTCATCAAGATTAAATACCGCGTGTTTGCAGTTCCGGTAAACCCGCTGCTTGGCGCGATGATAAGCCGGGAGATCGGCATAACGATCCATATGATCGGGACTGATATTCAATACAGTGGCTGCTGCGGCTTCTAGGTGTTCAGTGGTCTCGAGCTGAAAGCTGGAGAGCTCCAGGACATAGAGCTCTTTATCGGCGCCGATCAGCAGGTCCAGCACCGGTGTTCCCAAATTACCCCCGACCGCCACAGCAACCCCGGCATCGGCAGCCATCTCACCCACCAGCGTGGTGACGGTACTCTTGGCGTTGGAGCCAGTAATCGCCACTATCGGTGCGGTCACGCGTTGGCAAAACAGATCTATATCGCCCAGAACCTCAACACCCGCCTGCTCCGCGGCCACAATTGCGGCCTCATTGCGCGACACTCCGGGGCTAACCAGTAACCGGTTGGCACGTGCCAGCCACTGTGTGTCCAGCGCCCCGCAGCGAACCTCAATACCCGGATACTGCTGCTGAAACGCAGCCAGATTCGGCGGTGTTTCACGGGTATCGGCAACCGCAAACGACTTACCCTGATCGGTCAAATAGCGGGCGCAGGAGAGCCCGGTCTTACCCAGACCGATGATGAGGGTATGTGTGTCGCTACCAATCAACTGCATCCTGATTCCCGTACTAGCGTATCTTCAACGAGGCCAAACCGACCAGCACCAAAATAACAGTGATGATCCAGAAACGTACAATCACCCGAGGCTCCGGCCAGCCTTTGAGTTCAAAATGATGATGGATAGGCGCCATCCGAAAGATCCGCCGTCCGGTCAGCTTGAACGAGGCAACCTGGAGAATCACCGATACGGTCTCCATCACGAACACCCCGCCCATAATCACTAGCACCAATTCCTGACGCACTATCACCGCCACCACACCCAGCGCAGCACCCAGCGCCAACGCGCCGACATCACCCATAAACACCTGCGCGGGGTAGGTGTTGAACCACAGAAAGCCCAGCCCAGCTCCGACCATCGAACCGCAAAAAATAATCAGCTCCCCGGAACCAGGGACATAGGGGATCTGCAGGTACTGGGCGAACTTGACGTTACCGCTGAGGTAACAGAAAACGGCCAACGCACCGGCCACCAGCACCGTCGGCATGATCGCCAAACCGTCCAGACCATCGGTGAGGTTGACCGCATTAGAGGTGCCCACGATAACGAAGTAGGTGAGGACCATAAACGCCAGTCCCATCTCGATCGAAATGCTCTTAATAAAAGGAACGATCAGCTGGGTTTCGACCGGACTGGTTGCGCTCATGTAGAGTGCAATAGCGGCACCCGCGCCGCCCACCGACTGCCACAGGTACTTCCAGCGCGCAGGTAACCCTCGCGAATTCTTCTCCACCACCTTGCGGTAATCATCCACCCAACCGATTGCGCCAAACAGCAGCGTTACCAGCAGTGAGATCCATACATAGCGATTACTCAGATCACTCCAGAGCAGGGTACTGATCGTGATCGCAACCAGGATCAAAGCCCCGCCCATGGTCGGGGTACCTGATTTGCTGAGATGGCTTTCGGGGCCATCGTTACGCACCGACTGGCCGATCTGATAATGCTGCAACTTGCGAATCATCAACGGGCCAAACAACACCGAGATCGCCAGCGCCGTTAACACACCCAGGATCGCTCTCAGGGTCAGGTATTGAAATACCGAAAAGCCGCTGATATAACCCGATAACAGATCCGAAAGGATTAACAACATGTCCCTACTACCCCTTGTTTATCAAGCTGCTAACGACCTGTTCCATCGCCGCACTGCGCGAACCTTTGATCAGCACCGAGGTGTTGGCATCCAGCGTCGGCAACAACGCCGCCAGCAGCGCCTCTTTATCCTCGAACATCTTCGCGGCTGCCGGATTCTGCGGGGTGAATGCGGCGGCCGCATGCGCCGCCAACGCCCCCACGGTAAACACCCCATCGAGCTGCAGCTCTAGCGCAAAGCGCCCCAACTCGGCATGCAGATTAGCGGCATCCGCACCCAGCTCTGCCATATTTCCCAGCACCAACACCCGCTTACCCGGCAAGGAAGCCAGCACCCGAATAGCGGCCTTCACTGAGTCAGGGTTGGCGTTGTAGCTGTCATCGATAATCCGCGATCCTTTCAGACCATCCAGCATTGCCAGCCGGCCAGCGACGCCTCGATAGGCTTCCAGCCCCTGACAGATCTGCACCAGATCAAGCCCCAGCACCTCCGCTGCAGCTGCGGCTGCCAAGGCGTTCGCCACCATGTGCAGTCCCAGCACCTGCAGCCGAACCTCTGCCTGCCCCGTATGGCTATGCAAAACAAAACTGCAGCAGCCGTTTTCATCGGTTTCCAGGTCGCTAGCAAACATATCCGCCAGTGACGAGTTCAAACTAAAGGTGCGCAACTTGCGCCCCTCCAGCTGGTCTAGCCAATAACCACAATTGGCATCATCGAGGTTGACCACAGCCACCCCGTCGGGTTTGAGCCCTGCAAATATTTCACCCTTAGCTTCCACCACCGCCTGAAGACTGCCAAAACCTTCCAGATGTGCTGCCGCTGCATTATTCAGGATCGCGATATCTGGCTGGGCCAGCGCCGTGGTATAGGCGATCTCGCCAGGTGCGCTGGCACCCAACTCGATCACCGCATACTGATGACTTGAACGGAGTTCGAGCAATGTCAGCGGCACACCTATATCGTTATTCAGATTACCCCGCGTTGCCAACACCTCCGCCCGCTGCCCCAGTATGCAGGCCAGCATCTCCTTGACGCTGGTCTTACCACTGCTACCGGTAATCGCGACAACAGGCGCGCTAAACTGTTGCCGGTGTAGCTTCGCCAACTGTCCCAGTGCGATGCGACTATCTTTGACCAGCAACTGAGGCAGCGCTATCGGTTGCAACTCGGTAACAATCGCCGCCACAGCACCTGCTTGCTGAGCCTGGGTGACAAAATGGTTACCATTAAAATTTGGCCCACTCAGGGCCACAAACAGATCCCCCGCTTTGAGCGTGCGGGTATCGGTACAGACCGCCTGAATCAGGCCGTCGGTTGCACCTTCGACCTGCAACGCTTGCAGCGGCTGCTGCAGCTGCGCCAAGGTCCAGTTAGTCAGCATCGATCACTCCCAGACTCTGGCGTACGAGCTCAATATCACTAAAGGGGTAGCGTACGCCCTTGATCTCTTGATAATTTTCATGCCCTTTACCCGCCACCAGGACAACATCGCCAGGGGCTGCTTGGTTAATGGTTGCCTCAATCGCCTTACGCCGATCGGCCTGACGGACCGCTTTCGCCGGTGCTTGCAACCCGCTCATTAATGCATCGATAATTGTTTCCGGGTCTTCAAAACGCGGATTATCACTAGTGACCACCAAGCGATCGGCGTGCTGCTCGGCTACACGCGCCATCAGCGGCCGCTTGCCCCGATCACGATCACCCCCACAACCAAAGACACACCAGAGTTTTCCACTACTATGCTGCTGCAGCGAAACCAGCGCCTTCTCTAGCGCATCCGGGGTGTGGGCATAATCCACCACCAGCAGCGGTTTGCCCTCAACGGCAAACGCCTGCATCCGGCCCTCTACACCCTGCAATTGATTCAACACAGCTAGCGCAGGCTGAGGCTCAAAACCGCTGTGCAGCAAGACCCCAAGCGCACTGAGCAGATTGTATAAATTAAACGCCCCCAGTAACGGGCTATTGATGACAAGCCGGCCCCAGGGGCTATCGATCTCTGCGTGGATCCCCTGCCGATGCAAGTTACTGCTGCGTATTCTCAGCTGCTTAACACCCGGCTGCGCCTGCTCACCGATGGCGATCAGATCGATCCGGTGAGATTCAGACGCCGACAGCCGCTGGCATAGGGTGCGACCGTACTCATCATCGGTATTGATCACCGCCTGCTTAACCCCGGTTTCTAGAAACAGCCGCGCCTTGGCCGCAGCGTAGGCTTGCATCGAGCCGTGGTAATCCAGATGGTCACGGCTCAGGTTGGTAAATACCGCCTGGGCAAAGGCTACCTGCGCCACACGTTGTTGCTCCAGCGCATGCGAAGACACCTCGAGCGCAACCGCTTCTGCGCCCTGATCGCGTAGCTGCGCCAGTAGTTGCTGCAATCTAACCGCATCCGGGGTGGTGTGGGTTGCTGCTTCCAGGGCGCCAATAAAACCATTGCCGGTAGTGCCGATCACCGCGCAGCGCCTCCCCAGTAAACTCAGCGCCTGGGCGATAAAATGGCTACACGAGGTCTTACCGTTGGTACCCGTGATGCCAATTATCTGTTGCGACTGGCTCGGTTGCCGATAAAAGCGACTAGCCAATTCCGCCTGGCAGTCACTTAGATTTTTCAATTCGATCAGCGGCACGCCTAGACCATCAATTAAGCCATCAATCCCAGCGCTATCTTCACAAACGACCGCAACAGCCCCCTGAGCAACCGCGGCACTGATAAACTGCACGCCGTCGTGATCCACCCCTGGGCACGCCATAAACAGATCGCCGCCCTGAATACGGCGGCTATCGTTGCTAAGTCCTGTCACCTGCAGTGCCGCCTGATGCGGTGGCAATTGACTGTCTGGAAACAGCGCCTGCAGGGTCATGACATAACCGCTATTCATGGGCTTTTCCAAGCGAGCTGCTGCTCAATCGGCAGACCCAACTTATCGGGTGCGACATTCATCAAGCGCAGGGTACCGGCCATAATTCGCGAGAATACCGGTGCTGCCACCTCACCACCGTAGTACTCCTGACCCTTCGGCTCATCAACCACCACAATCGCCACAAAACGCGGATTCTGTACCGGCGCCACACCGGCAAAGACTGCAACATATTGATCCTCTTCGTAGCCGTTAGTTCCGACCTTGTGCACTGTTCCGGTCTTACCCCCGACCCGGAATGCAGGCACCTGCGCCCGACTGCCCGTGCCCCCTTTCAGGGTCACCTGTTCCATCATATCCAGCACCTGGCGTGCAACCCGTTCTGGCATGATCCGCTCACCGGGCATCGGCACTTCGGTCCTGAGCAGCGACAGATCGCGTCGGATACCTCCGCCGCCGAACGCCATATAGGCTTGCGCTAACTGTAACGGCGTGACCGACAGACCATAGCCATAGGACATGGTTACCCGCTCGACCAGCCGCTTCTCAGGCACGTAAGGCAACTTACCGACCCGCTCTCCGGGAAAGCCACTGCCCGTCGCCCGACCTAATCCTGCATTAAAAAACATATTTCGAATCGCGTTGGGCTCCAGACTCAGCGCCAACTTGCTGGCACCCACATTGCTGGATTTACTGATGATGTGCCCTAGGTCCAGCACGCCGTAATTTTTATGATCGCGAATGGTGCTGCCTTTAACCCTCAGGTAGCCTGGCGAGGTATCGATCCGACTCTCGGGGGTGTATTTACCGCTGGCCATCGCCGCTGCGATGGTCAGCGGTTTCATCGTTGAACCCGGTTCAAAGGTGTCGGTGGTGGCCCGATTACGCAGATGGGCGACATTCAGATTGCTGCGATCATTCGGGTTATACGAGGGTTGATTCACCATCGCCAACACCTCACCCGTGGCAACAT
>CAXBEA010000155.1:0-6218 GCA_963974645.1 uncultured Neptunomonas sp.
GGGCGGACAACCCGAGCACCGTTGCTTGGGCCAGAAACTTAAAGAGACCTCTTCGCTGCGGCATGGTTGGCTCCTGAAATGGCTGTCTAGAAATTAAAGCGGATGCCCGCCCTGACAATGTAATCGTTTTCCAGCGCCGTGCCGTTGAGGTCCTGGACCACCGGTAACTGGATGGCGGTTTCGGCAATCCAGCGCTTGGTGACATACTGCAGCCCCGGCGCCAGGAACAGGGTGGTGCCGCCGCTGTCGGCATCCTTGACGCCGTTCACTGCGTTTTTGCCCTGGTAGACCAGATTCGATTCCAGCACCCCGTAGAGGAATCCCGGCACGCCCCCCTTGAGCTCCCTTGGCCAGAGCCGGTGCTGCCAGGAGAGGTCCCAGCGCGCTTCGTCACCCGCCTCGAAGCCGTTGGCCTGGTTGTTGAAGCGGACGCTCAGCTGGCTGTCGATCTGGTCCTTCAGGGTCTGGTGGGTCAGCACCAGGCCAGCGAACAGATCCCAGGAGCCGCTACCCAACTGGAACGGTGCCGGCAGGCGGCCTAAGGCATCGCTGGCATCATCCTCGCCGGTGGGTGCCTTGAGGCCGGCGAATGGCGCCAGCCTGAACGTGCGGCCCGGTTGATCCTGCTGAAAAATCGTATAGCGGCCGAACAGCCTGAGGTCGCCGAAGCCTTCCTTGCGGCGTGAGATCCGCTGGCCTCCGCTGGTGAGCCTCAGCTCCTTATCCAGGTAGGGCAGGACACCGAACAGCGCCAGTTTCGGGGTGGCGCCGTAGCCCAGCACCGTCACCAGGGCATTGACGGTCAGATCGCGATCGGCGGGGCTGGGGTCGTCTCCGGATTGGCGGCGGATACCCTGGATACGGGTGACGAAGTCGCCTTCCGCCACCGGCAGGGCGGTGTTGAAGGTCATGGGAGCGCTCCAGGCCGGCAAACTGCCCGCACCTAAAAGGAACCCCAGGCCCAAGGCAGAAGCCAAGGCATGCGTTTTTTTGTGTTGATGCGGCATGGCTAGTTTCCTTCCCCGGTTTCGTCGAACGACCTCAGACTAAAGCCTGCAGCCTTGACCGCCTTCCTGGCCTGCTCCTCGCTCAGGCTGGCATCCTCTTCCATCAGCACCCGGACCAAGCCCGCTTGGATATCGGTTTCGACCTCTTTTACCCCTGCCTGTTTGCTCAGGGATTTCTCGATACCGTAGGCACAGAAGGGACAGGCCAGGCCATCGACGTAAACCTGGTACTCCCGGGGGGCGGACCAAGCGCTGCTCCACAGCAGTGCCAGGACGATGGCAATCAAAGACTTCTTCATAACAAAACGCCTCATCTCTCTATCAATTTATGCTTATCCATCCACCCAGATCCGTAACGACAGGGCCAGAGACGCGAAGAAAAAGCCGACACCCCAGAGCGCTGTCGAAGTGATCAAAATGCGCTTGTTCCTGCGGCGTGCGCGCAGGCACCGCACAGCCCATACTTAAGTGCCACGGCAAATTCATTTCCCGTTTTGCTACCGGCTTCTTCACGGTGATAACCGGTATGAATCTCATACCCCCTTGAACCGGGTATGAGATCCTAGACCAAATACGGGGTCATGGGCGAAAGCTTGCGGAGCAAAGAGTGAGCTTCCCGCCAATAAGCAGACTAGCGTCCTTCGTACCATTGTCGAACTCTCCGTTTTCATCATCCTTTGGATCAGCTTAGCCCCTGGAGTTAGCTCCAAGGCAAGCGTTTTTCGTAAATTATTTGGTATGGCTGCCGTTTGGGAGCCGTGTAACAACGGAACCGAAGGTCGGACTCAGCCGTTATGGACAGTTGCATCTGATTGATGGTTATGGCCCGATCTGAGTTGCTCGAGAGAGTCCAGGGGGCTAGCAATTGAGCCTGTAGGGCTGGGTACCATGAATCGCGAATAAACTCTCGGTAAACCACGGGCAGGGTTGGTGATTTACCGAGAGGTAACAATTCCCCCCAGATTCTCTTGGCTTGGCTTGGCTTGGCTTGGCTTGGCATAGCCTGCCATTGAGTGGCGGTCGGCCAGTGTTACCCAGTGATGTTAGAAAACGACTAGAGTCTGTGCTCGCTTAACTCGATCAGATCCTTAACCACCAGGTCGGGCTCAACATCCCAGGGATCGAAAACCTTGGCCGGATCGCGTTGAATCCAAACGGCCTTTAGCCCGGCACACTTGGCACCGATCACATCCCAGGGGTTACTGGAGACCATCCAGCAGTTGTCTACCGTGGCGTTGGTTCGTTGCATCAAGTATTGGTAAACCCAGGGGCTGGGTTTATAGGTGCGGATATCATCGACACTGATCACATCATCAAGTTGCGCTATCACCTCGGCGCGATCCAGCAGCGTACGCACAGCCGTTTCGGGACCGTTGGAAAACGCGGCTAGGCGGTGTCCTTGCTTTTTCAGTGCGGCAAGTCCCGGGACCACATCCTCGAAAGCGGCCAGGTTGCTGAATTCTGCCATCAAATCCTGCTGTGCCTGTTCGGACAGCTGGATCCCAAACTGTTGCAGGCAATACTGCAACGCTTGTCGGGTACAAACACTAAAATCCTGATACTGCTCCATCAGCGCCCGGCGAAAGGCGAATTCGACTTTTTTATCATGCCAAAGCTGTCCGAACGCGTTGGCTTGACCGCCCGCTAGGGCTTGCAGGTGTTTTCCCATCTCGACCGGGTCGACCAGGGTTCCGTAGACATCAAAGCCTATGACTTGCGGCATAGCATCATCCTCTCGTTGTGATCTGTCAGTTTAGAATAGTCCTGTATGGTGAACGGCGGGCAGAGTGTCAAACCCGCACTTGCGATTCTTATTTAGCCGTTTTTCTGCCAAGCAAAGCGCTTAAAAATCTCATCAACAGGCGTGTCGGCGATGTGATTGACGTAGTTACTCATCACTTTCTGGGCTAAACCCAGGGTGATTTCAAGCAGTTGCTGCTGGCCATAACCGGCGGCATAGAACGCTTCTATTTCGGCGTCGGACAGGCGGCCTCGGCTACGCACCATGGCGAGGGTAGTGTCATGCAGCGACTGTAGTTTTTCGTTGGGCATCGCTGTTTCGTTTCGTAGCGCCTCGATCAGTATAGGGTCTACTTTCATCATGTGGGCGATACCGGTGTGGGCCGGCACGCAGTAGTGACATTCATGTTCAACGTTGATGGTTTGCCAGACTACGGTCAGTTCTGCAGCATCAAACGAGGTGTCTTGAAACAGTTTATGTAGCGGTTGGTAGCCTTCCAGTACAGCGGGTGACTCAGCCATGACCGAATGCAGACCGGGGATCCTGCCGAAAGTTTTAAGAGAGTTCTGCAACAGCGATTTGCTCTGTTGCGGTGCGGATTCCAGGGTGTGAAAGGTGAAAGTGCTCATGGTGGCTCCTATGACCGTGCGGTAGCGCGGTTGAAATGGGGTAGAGACTTATACTCTAACTGGTGTTGAACGATCGTTCAAGATATACTTGAACAATTGTTCAAGAGATGGCTATCAAGAGGTGAATAGACAGTGACAACTGCAAAGTATGACCGCCAGGATGTGATTAAGAAGGCCACTGACTTATTCTGGGCTAAAGGTTTTCACGCCACATCTATGCGCAACATCCAGCAGGCCATAGACCTGCGTCCGGGCAGTATTTACGCCAGCTTTGGCAGCAAAGAGGGTCTGTTTAAAGAGACGCTGAACCACTATGCACAGATGAGCAAGGATCGACTGGAAGAGTGTATCTCAGCTTCGCCATCGCCGATTGAAGGTTTAAAACTGTTCATTTGGGATTCGGTGGTCGGCTGTCGCACTTCAGCACCGAGCGGTATGTGTATGTTGGTGAAAACCATCTCGGAACTAACCCATGAAAATGCCGAGTTGCTGGATGAGGCGCAACGCTTGTTGCAAAGCGTCGAGGCCACTTTTGCAGCCATATTGCTACAGGCCCAAGAGCGGGGCGATATTGATCGCTCTAAATCCCCTGAACGTCTGGCGCGTTATCTACAGGTGCAGCTGATGGGGCTTCGCGCTTATGCCCGCGCCAACAAGGGCGATGAGCAGATCGATACGCTTATTAACGATGTGTTTGAAAACCTTCGCTGATTGTTTTGAACATTTCCGCACTTAGGCGTAACCCAAAAACTGCACTTAGAAAACATGCATAATCGACATTGGCAATCACATTTATACTCAGCGAAGCTCTACAGCCCCGGATCTCCTAGGTGCTAAGCGGGGCACGAGCATGGTCAGCAAGCACTCTTATCTCACCCACGGCAATTGCTGCCATTGGGTCGTATAAGCTGGCGAGCGCTGCTGGCGTTTCATCGTCCAGGCTGCCTTGATGCCATTGCTAGCCAGAAAAACGCTATGGGGGATTTTCTCATTGATGCTGTCAACAGCTTGCATCAGCCGCTGGCTGTTAAGCGGCTGTATTTGTCCCAGCAGATCCAGCTGTTGATGCTGGCTGGATGTTAGCTCTATCAGCCCTACACCGGCCTTGGAATAGGGCAGTCCAGGCTTGAAGATAGTCGTTACGGCTTGGCGCAGTTCCTGCACCAGCAGACGAGTATCGTTAGTCGGGTAGGGTAACTGAACAACGGCTGTGCGCGAGTAGTTGATCGTGTCGAAGCGGCTGGTCTGGATAAAAACCAGTGCGGTTGAAACCAGCGATTGCTGTGCCCTTAGTTTTTCCATTGCCGTTGATGCATAGCTGCTGACAGCCTCTAGGAGTTGCGGCAGCTCATAGATCCGCTGGCCAAAGCTGCGGGTGCTGAAAATCTGCCGCTTGGGTGAGGGCTGCTCAGCCAACCCTATACAGGTTTCGCCATTCAGCTCTCGCACTACACGTTCCATATTGATGTTGTAGCGACGCCGCATCAGTCGCGGCGGCTGACGTGCCAGATCCCAAGCGGTACAGATTCCCTGATCATTGAGCCGTTGGCTGAGTCGCCGCCCTACACCCCAAACATCAGCCACAGGAAATTGGCGTAATACCTGTGAGCACTGAGACGCCTGATCGATAAAAAACACACCCTGATACGCCGGTTGCTTCTTGGCGACATGGTTGGCGATTTTGGCCAGCGTTTTGGTTGCTGCAATTCCTACCGATACCGGAATACGTGTCTCTCTCCAAACTTTTCTGCGCATTTGACGACCGTAATCGACCAGATCGCAGGTGAACCCCTCCAGCGACAGGAATGCCTCATCAATCGAATACACTTCAAGATCTGGTGAAAACTCTCCGAGCGTCGCCATAACTCGCTCGGATAGATCACCATAGAGCTCATAATTGCTGCTAAAAACCGCAACCTTATGCTGTCGGAGCAACCCTTCGATCTTGAAGTAGGGTGAAAAGGGTGGAAACTTCAGCGCCTTGGCCTGCCTGTTTGCCGCAACAATACAGCCATCGTTATTCGACAGCACCACCACCGGGCGGCCGCGTAGATCCGGTCTGAACACCTGCTCGCAGCTGGCGTAAAAACTGTTGCAATCGACTAGGGCGAGCATAGCTGGTAGCGAATAGAAGCGACAACCACCCCTTCAATCGAAAAGCCCGAGTCCTCGGTAATTGGCATCGGGGCGTAGTTGCGGTTGGCGGCCACCAAACAACGCTGCTGAGTATCCAGTATCTTGCAGGTCAGCTCTCCATGGAGCGCAGCAATGATGGTGTAGCCGTGCTTTGGCTGAATTGAGCGGTCTATGATCAGCAAATCACCTGGATAGATGCCACGCCCTCGCATGGAGTCGCCCTCTGCCCGGGCAAAGAAGGTGGCGCTAGGGTGCTTGATAAGATGGCTATTAAGATCCAGCTTGGCCTCTAGATAATCATCGGCAGGGCTGGGAAAGCCCGCAGCAACTCGGCTACCATAAAGAGGCAGCGGTAGTTCAGAGGCAAGGTCGGAGAGAAGGATCAGTTTCATAGCCTATATGATACTGTATATGCATACAGCATTGCCATAGGCTACTTGATACTGCGATCCGCCGGTTTGAGATAGGAAAAGAGATATTCAACGCTGTGCGGTCGATTCCATCTCAACGATCAGCCCCTAACAACCTCGCTGGTCGCGATAGCTTATCCTACAAAGCATTGCGTCCTTAAGGCCCCGCTCTGCTGCATAGATGTTTGCTACACAGGGTATTAACCCTAAACACTTAAACGCTTTTCGCCTCTTCCAAGACCTTAGCTATAGCGCGGTCCAAACGCTGCATTCCATCCAGGATCTCGGCTTCGGA
>CAXBEA010000156.1:0-6163 GCA_963974645.1 uncultured Neptunomonas sp.
CCAAGGAAGGGGTGGCCTTGATGTGTTTGGCCGAAGCGCTGTTGCGGGTGCCGGACAAGATCACCATCGATGATCTGATCGAGGACAAGGTAGCATCCGGGAACTGGGGCGCCCACCGCGGTAAGTCTAAATCGTCGCTGATTAACTCGTCTACCTGGGCGTTACTGATCACCGGTAAGCTGATCTCTCCGGTGGATCAAAAAGGCATGACCCAGACCCTGAGATCGATGGTCAAGCGTCTGGGCGAGCCGGTAGTGCGTACCGCAGTCGCCCAGGCGATGAAGGAGTTGGGCCGCCAGTTTGTCCTCGGTCGGGATATCAAAGAGGCGCTCAAGCAGGCCAAGCGCTATGAAGCCAAGGGTTATACCTACTCCTATGATATGTTGGGTGAGGCGGCGCGTACCGATGCCGATGCCCTGCGTTACCAGCGTGCCTACGCCAATGCTATCGCGCAGCTGGCACCGGCCTGTACCGATGCAGATATCCGCAAGAATCCGGGGATCTCGGTCAAGCTGTCCGCGCTGCATCCCCGTTATGAGTTCGGCCAGCGTGCGCGGGTGATGAGCGAACTGGTGCCGCGTGCGCTGGCGCTCGCCAAACAAGCCAAAGCAGCCAATATGGGGTTTAACATTGATGCCGAAGAGGCCGATCGTTTGGACCTATCTTTGGATGTTATCGAGGCGCTGTTAGCCTCTCCAGAACTGGCGGGCTGGGACGGCTTTGGGGTGGTGGTTCAGGCCTTCGGTCAGCGTGCATCGCACGTGCTGGATTGGCTCTATGCGCTCTCGAACCAGCTCGATCGCAAGATCATGGTGCGGCTGGTCAAAGGTGCTTACTGGGATGCCGAGATCAAACGTGCCCAGGTGCTGGGGCTCGAGGGTTTTCCGGTATTTACCCGCAAGGCCTGCAGCGATGTCTCCTATATTGCCTGCGCCAAGAAGCTGTTGGCGATGACCGACCGTATCTATCCTCAGTTCGCCACCCATAACGCCCACTCTGTAGCGGCAATACTGCAGCTGGCCCAGGGGCGCGATTGTTTTGAATTCCAGCGGCTGCACGGCATGGGTGAGTCCCTGCACGGCGCTGTCGTTAACCAAGGGCAGGCGCGCTGTCGGATCTACGCCCCGGTCGGTGCCCATCAGGACTTGCTGGCCTACCTGGTTCGCCGCCTGTTGGAGAACGGTGCCAACAGCTCCTTCGTCAACCAGATCGTTGATACCCGGATTAAGCCCGAAGATATTGCTCGAGATCCTATCGCCGCGGTCCAGGCGCTGGGGCCAAATATTTCAAGCCAGGTTATCGCTCGCCCCGCTGCGCTCTACGGCCAGGGGCGGCGTAATGCTCGAGGCTGGGATGTCACCGATCCCGTGGTGGTTGAGGCGATCGAGCAGGGGCGCGCGCCTTTTCGCAACCATATGTGGAAAGGCGGTCCTGTAGTTGCTAGCGAGATCAGCGCTGGTGAGGTCAGCGGCACAGATATAGAAACGGTGGTTGAGGAGATCCGTAATCCAGCCTGCCCGGATGATCGAGTGGGCGAGGTGATTCAGGCTTCTGCCAAGGATATAGAAACGGCGATCGCGGCGGCACAGCAGGGCTTCGAAGTCTGGTCTGGGTTTTCTGCCGAGGAGCGCGGCGTCTGTATTCGTCGGGTGGGTGAACTGTTTGAAACCCATGTCCACGAACTCTTCGCACTGGCGACCCGCGAGGCGGGTAAGACTCTGCTGGACGCTGTCGCCGAGATTCGTGAAGCGGTCGATTTTGCGCTCTATTACCCTAACGAAGCGATTCGTAACCAGGAAGCTGGAAGCGCACGCGGGGTGATCGCCTGCATCTCCCCCTGGAACTTCCCGTTGGCGATCTTTGCCGGTCAAGTATTAGCCGCGCTGGCTGCCGGCAATGCGGTCATTGCCAAACCGGCAGGGCAGACGGCGTTGATCGCTATCCGAGCGGTTGAGCTGATGCACGAGGCGGGTATTCCCAAGGCAGCGATCCAGCTGCTGCCCGGTAGTGGTGCGACCGTCGGCACCGCGCTGACCTCTGACCCGCGGATAGCCGGGGTCTGCTTTACCGGATCGACCCCGACGGCCCAGCGGATCAACCGGGTGATGGCGGAAACGATGGCGCCCGATGCCCCCCTGGTGGCAGAAACCGGCGGTCTCAATGCGATGATCGTCGATTCCACCGCGCTGCCTGAGCAGGTGGTCCGTGATGTCCTGGCCTCCTCCTTCCAGAGTGCCGGTCAGCGCTGCTCGGCGTTGCGGATGCTCTATGTGCAGAAGGATATCGCCGATCATCTGCTGAAGATGCTGTTTGGCGCCATGGACGAGTTAACCCTGGGAGACCCCTGGCTACTGACGACCGATGTCGGCCCGGTCATCGATCTCGCCTCCAAGACCAAGATCGAAGCCCATTGCGCTAAGTTTGAGCGTATGGGTCGAGTGTTGAAAAAGCTGCCGGTGCCTGCCGAAGGGCTGTTTGTAGCGCCGACGGTGATCCGCTTGGAAGGGATTCAGGAGCTGGAGGAGGAGATCTTCGGCCCGGTGCTGCATGTGGCAACCTTTGAAGCGGATAAGATCGATCAGGTGGTCGATACCATCAATGCGCAGGGCTTTGGCCTGACCTTTGGTCTGCATACGCGGGTTGATAGCCGGGTCGCGCGCATCATCAGTCGGGTCAAGGCGGGCAATATCTATGTTAACCGCAACCAGATCGGCGCTATTGTCGGCTCCCAGCCGTTCGGCGGTGAAGGCCTCTCCGGCACCGGCCCCAAAGCAGGGGGTCCGCAGTACGTGCGCCGGTTTATGAAAACCGCTCTGCCGCAGTCGCTCAAGGCGGCGCAAGCCGCCTCGGTGACAACCGCGCAGCTACAGGCCGCGCTTAAGCAGGTAGACCCTAAGGGTTGGCTTGTTTCGGCGGAACGGGTGGAGAAATTGCAGTCGCTATTTGGCGCTGTCCCTCTGCCGCTGGCTGCGGTGCCCGAGGAGATGCCTGGGCCTACCGGAGAGATCAACCGGCTCTCCTGCTGTGCCCGTGGGGTAATTCTTTGTTTGGGGCCGGATAAGGCATCGGCACTCGCCCAAGCTGGGCTGGCGCTATCGCAGGGTAATGCCGCCGTGGTCATCGCGCCGGAGATGGATAGGGAGCTTCGTGCCGCAGCAGCAGCGGGGATGCCGGTTGTGGGCATCGACGGCCTGCTGCAACCCGAAGCCCTGATCTCTACCCGCGGTTTCCAGGCGGTCGCCAGTGCCGCAGACCTGCAAACCCTGCGTGCCTATCGGGTGGCGTTGGCCCAGCGCGAAGGCGCGTTGCTGCCGCTGATTACCGAGCAGAATGCCCCCGAGAGGTTCGTGATCGAGCGCCATCTCTGCGTCGATACTACGGCCGCTGGTGGTAACGCTAGTTTGATTGCCGCTTCTGAGTAGTCGATTAAGTTTCTGAGTTATTCAATGGCTAAGTAGCCGAAGACAGCGTCAACACTAATAAAAATCCCGGGCCATGGTCCGGGATTTTTTTTGTTTATGTAGTCAAATGCCAGCCGGTTTCTGCTCTGTATCTATACCCTCAGGTCTGCCCAAATAGCCGGCTGGCCTGTAGCGTATCTATCCTGAGTTGTCGTGATGACGGTACCTAGTCTGTATCAAATTATACTGTGGCAGCAAATGCCTGCGTTGATTCAGCCTGGAGCATCCGGTCTGAATCTTACTGCCTATACGCATGTCTGCTGGCCAGACGGCATGGCCCTAGTTACCTAGAGGCGTTGATTGATGAAAAATGTCGATATGGTTTTTATGCTAGAGCAGATGCCCATATCTTTCTCTCCAACGAGCAGATATCGCCAGCGGTTAAGCCTGGGGAGGTGAGCGCCTCTTTTATGTATTCGGTTGCTAGGTTTAATGCCTGGATTAGTGCACGGGGCTTTAATTCAGGTGTTGAGATGCAGCAGTCCAAGCAAAAAATGAGCGACTACTTTCTAGCGGAGTATCGTCAAATGCTGGAAGAGAATCTGGATGATTACAGTAAAAATTTTGACTCGCATATGCAGCCAATACAGCAGTGGAAGCGGCTTGAACTAGGCTGCTGATAGGATCTGTTGTTGTCTGTATTTTGCCACCGGCCGCAGCTAACTATTACGACATTAACGACCTGTAATTAGCAGACCTTGGTGGCAATATTGCTGTTTTTTTTGCTTGAGTGGTTCGGCCCTGACTCTCAGGGAAGGAGCTCAGGAAAAGGGATATCAAATAAGCGGATCAGAGAAAGTAAAAAGCCCTCCGAAGAGGGCTTTAATTGTTCCGCAACGGTTAAGCGGCGGCAGGGGCTAGCGCAGGTTTTTCGTCCTTGATGATCGCATCAACCTCCTCAAAGGTGGTTACCACCGAGAGCTTGGGGGTTGCCGTCATCAGGGTGGCTAGGATGATGGCTACAAAGGCGAAGAGCATGCCAGGGATGATCTCGTAGAGGTCAAACCAACCGCCTTCAAGCTGTTTCCAGACCACCACGGTGACACCGCCGACGATGATGCCCGCCAGCGCGCCCGCCTTGTTCATCCGCTTCCAATACAGGGCGAGAATCAACGCGGGGCCGAAGGCTGCGCCAAAACCGGCCCAGGCGTAAGAGACCAGATCCAATACTTTGGAGTCCTTGTCCATAGCCAGGAAGGTCGCGATCAGGGCGATCACGACGACCGCAATACGGCCGACCATCACCAGCTGTTTCTGGCTGGCGTCCTTGTTGAACAGGGTCTTGTAAAAGTCTTCTGCCAGGGCGGAGGATGAAACCAGCAACTGGGAGTCGGCGGTGCTCATCACGGCGGCCAGGATGGCGGCGAGCAGGATGCCGGCAACCACAGGATGGAACAGCGCGTCCACCAGTACCATGAACACTTTTTCACTGTCGCCCAGCGGTGTTTCAAAGTAACCAATAGCGGCGAAACCTACTAAACAGGCGCCAACCATGGTTAAGCCGCTCCAGATGACCGCGATACGGCGTGCAGTGGGTACGTCATTTTTGCTTTTAATACCTTTAAAACGCGCCAGAATATGCGGTTGGCCAAAGTAGCCCAGCCCCCATCCCAGCAGCGACAGGGTACCGATCAGGGTGATGCTGGTGCCGTCGGCATTGGTGAAGGCGTTCAACAGCTCAGGATTCTTAGCTTCCATCGCTGCCCAGGTGGCGGAAACGCCGCCTATTTCGCCGATGGCGATCAGAGGGACGACAATCAGGGCTGCGGCCATCAGCAGTCCCTGAACCACATCGGTCCAGGAGACGGCCAGGTAGCCGCCAAACAGGGTGTAGGAGATGACAGCGATGGCGCCGATGATTACCGCCAGCTGGTAATCGAAGCCGAATACGGTTTCAAACAGTTTGCCGCCAGCGACCAGGCCTGAACTGGTGTAGAACAGGAAGAACACCAACACGAAGATGGCGGAGATTACCCGCAGGCTGTGGCCATGGTCTTCAAAGCGCTTTTCAAAGAAAGCCGGTAGCGTCAGGGCGTCATCGGCGTGCTGCGAATAGACCCGTAGTCGTTGGGCAACCAGCAACCAATTGAGCCAGGTACCCACCAGCAAGCCGCCAGCCAGCCAAAAAGAGCCGTAGCCGGCGGACATGGCGTAGCCGGGTAACCCCAGCAGCAACCAGCCGCTCATATCCGAGGCTCCCGCCGACAGCGCACTGGGCAGTGGACCCAGGTTGCGACCACCGAGCACGTAGTCTGACAGGTCTTGGGTGCGGCGATAGGCGACAACGCCGATCGCCAGCATCAGGGCGAGATAGATCAAGAATGTGAGTGTGATCACAGGTGGTTCCTCATTGTTTTAAATTATTTTTATGGATAGAAATTCAGGTAGTTACACCAGGACCCATACCCGAATCGAGGTGATAGTTTACAGAACGGTATGTAGTCTTATTTCCTTTATTTATTAATAAGAAGGGTCTTATGTCGGTATTATTTTTTAAAATAAAGACGATAAGTTTATAAAGTTGCAATTTTTGGTCGAATTGGATTCTTTAAGACACTCCTTCGATTCGTTTCCTCGCTGTCCTTGCTCTAGGGTTACGGAGCTAAGGCATTGCAAGGCGTATAGGAAAGCCCAAGGGGAGAGGGTGAGCAGGGGCAAGAGTTAGGGAGGTGTATTAGAAGGTTCTTGGGGAGATTCTTGGG
>CAXBEA010000157.1:0-6069 GCA_963974645.1 uncultured Neptunomonas sp.
GGCCTCCAACCGCTCGCTGCAATGGCGTGACAAGGTGATCGAGCCGCTGTTCGATTCGCTGCCGGATCAAACCATCATGTACAAGTTTGCCAAAAAGTTGGGCTTTGCTGAGGAGCTTTGTAAGCACATCAAGGTTAACGACGATGAGCCCTTGATCGAAGATATCACCCGCGAATTTAACCGCGGCATGTGGACCATCGGTTACACCGGCCAGAGTCCTGAACGGTTGAAGCAGCACCAGCAAAACTGGCACATGTTCGACTACACCACCCTGGAAGCCGAAGGTGGCCCGGCGCACGGAGAGACTTACGGTCTGCCCTGGCCCTGCTGGGGAACCCCGGAGATGAAGCATCCGGGCACTCATATCCTCTATGACACCAGCAAAACGGTGGCCAAAGGGGGGCTTAACTTCCGTGCCCGGTTCGGGGTTGAGTTTGAAGGCAAGAACCTGCTAGCTGAAGGCTCCTACCCCAAGGGGAATGAGCTGCAAGGCGGGCACCCGGAGTTCAGCGATAAACTGCTGAAAAAGTTGGGCTGGTGGAACGACCTAAGCGCCGATGAGAAGACGGCTGCCGAAGGTAAGAACTGGAAGACCGACCTGTCCGGCGGTATCCAACGGGTAGCGATCAAACATGGTTGTGCACCCTTTGGTAATGCCAAGGCTCGCGCCGTGGTCTGGACCTTCCCGGACCGGGTGCCCCTGCACCGTGAACCGCTGTATAGCACCCGGCGTGATCTGGTGGCCGATTATCCAACCTGGGCCGATCGCAAGTCGCATTATCGTTTGCCAACGCAGTACGAGTCGATTCAGAAGCAGGATTACTCCAAGGAGTATCCGATCATTCTGACCTCGGGGCGTCTGGTTGAATATGAGGGTGGTGGCGACGAGACTCGCTCCAATCCTTGGCTGGCCGAACTGCAGCAGGAGATGTTTGTCGAGCTAAACCCTGTGGATGCAAACAACAACGGTGTCCGCGATGGCAAGGATGTCTGGGTGCATACACCCGAAGGCGCCAAGATCAAGGTTAAGGCGTTGCTGACTCATCGGGTCCAAGCCGGTGTGGCCTTCCTGCCATTCCACTTTGCCGGTGCATTCCAGGGCAAGGATCTGCGTTCCAGGTATCCGGAAGGCTCTGCCCCCTATGTGTCGGGAGAGTCTGCCAACACCGCGATGACCTACGGGTACGACTCGGTGACCCAGATGCAGGAATCTAAAGTCTCTATGTGCAAAATCAGCGTAGCTTAAGAGGAACAGTAAAATGGCAAGAATGAAATTTCTCTGTGACTCCGAGCGCTGCATTGAGTGCAACGGTTGTGTCACAGCCTGTAAAAACGAGCACGAGGTTGAGTGGGGTGTAAACCGCCGCCGCGTGGTAACTATTAACGACGGTGAGCCTAACGAGATCAGTCTGTCGGTGGCTTGTATGCACTGTACCGACGCGCCGTGCATGGCGGTCTGTCCGGTGGATGTCTTTTACCAGACCGACGAAGGCATCGTGTTGCACGACAAAGATGGCTGTATCGGCTGCGGTTATTGTCTGTTCGCCTGTCCGTTCGGTGCGCCGCAATTTCCGCAAGAGGGTGCATTCGGTGATCGAGGCAAGATGGATAAGTGCACCTTCTGTGCCGGTGGTCCTGAAGAGGATCATTCCGACGCGGAGCGTCAGAAGTACGGACGCAACCGGATCGCCGAGGGCAAGTTGCCGCTGTGCGCTGAGATGTGCTCAACCAAGGCACTACTGGCAGGTGATGCCAACGATGTGTCTGACATCTACCGTGAGCGGGTAATCGCCCGAGGTTCCAATGCGGGCGCCTGGGGTCAGAACCTGGCTTATAACGCAGCCGGTAACAAGGGCCAGTAGAGCCTGGTGGTGCGAGCGGGCCGGGTTTGAAACCGGCCCGCTGTGGCTGTGATAAGTAGAGCAGATTCGATAGGGGTTATATATGAATCAAAGGCTTTCATTAAAAAGCTTTGTGCCTGGGCTTGTAGCACCTGGCCGCTGGGTATTGCTGGTTATATTAAGCTGGCTAATGCTGAGTTGGCATGGCATAGCTGAGGCAGGCAATGTCCCTGAAGCTAGCAACCGGGGCATGCAGGGGGCTGATTACTGGCGTCAGGTGACCCAGGGTGAATCCGGTTACTCGACAAACAAGTCTACCGAAGCAGGTGTACTGATCAATCGTAGCGGTGAGGCGTGGCGACAGCTTCGTAATGAGCAAGTGCAGCCCTATGGTAAGTGGGCGCTGTTGGTGATGCTGGGGGTATTGCTTGGCGTCTATCTGCTAACGGGTGGTAACAAGCTCGTACATCCGCGCAGCGGGCTGACGATTGAGCGCTGGCGAAAGTTTGACCGCTATCTGCATTGGCTAGTAGCGGGGCTATTTATTATTCTGGCGCTTTCCGGTCTGAGCATCCTCTACGGCCGCCATTTTATGCCTGAAGTAATGGGCAAGTCTGGTTTTAGTAGTTACCTACAACTAGCCAAATCTTCCCATAATTATTTGGGCGTGTTGTTTGCGGTTTGCCTGTTGCTGATGCTGCTGAAGTGGCTTAAAAACAATATCCCTAATGGTGCTGACCTGATGTGGTTTGTTCATGGTGGTGGCATGATAAAGGGCAAGCACCCGCATGCCGGCTACATGAATGGCGGTGAAAAACTATGGTTTTGGGTGCTATTTGGTGGTGGTGTGGCATTGTCGTTATCAGGATTGGTGTTGGATTTTCCCGCTTTTATCGGACTCAGATCTGACCTGCAGCTTGCCAATCTGGTGCATGCAATTTCGGCACTGGTGTTGATTTGCGGTGCTTTGGCGCATGCGTATATAGGTACGTTAGGTACTGAGGGGGCGCTGGAGGGGATGGTCAGTGGTCAGGTCGATGAGGTTTGGGCAAAGCAGCACCATGATCTCTGGTATGACGAGGTTAAAGGGAAAAAGTAGCCGGACAACCGGTTCTATTTTCTAGCGCGGCAATGGCCGCGCTTTTTTGTGTCTGAACTCTGTGTTCTAGGCAGGGTCGGGCCAGACCTTTTGCCGCAGCCAGGTTGATTTAGCGATAGTAAAACGGCGTTCTCCTTCTCTTTCTTCCTCTCTCGATCCGCAAGCAACTCAGTTTGTCGTTAATGTTATCTGTGATGCCTTGAAAACAGTTCCTCAGGTGGGAAAAATTGCTCGCTCATAGTGGTTCTTGCTTGGGAGCAAAATCCGAGCTTATTTTCTGTTGAATAGGCTTGATTTAGCTGCCTTTATATTCATTTTGAGGCATCCCGATGACGAGTGTTTTATGGGTTCGTTTTTGTTTTAACATATTGTTTATATAGGTTTTTATATCTAGTAATGCGCTAACCACTATCGTTTGCATGCGGCTGCTTCATGGCTTGGCGCAATATTGGCTTAACGCGCCCTGGCGCTAGGGTGAAAGAGGTAGTTAATCTTGTTTGGTGTGCTATAGTGGGTAAATATGGGTAAAAGTGGGTTTTTAGTTAGGGTCTGTGGATGTTTAGTGGAATCAGCGAGATCAATCTGGATGCAAAGGGGCGCATGGCTATGCCGACGCGCTACCGGGAGCGTCTGGCTGACTGCTGCTCGGGAAAACTATTCGTAACCATTGATCCGCTCGACAAGTGTCTGACCCTGCATACCAAGCCTGAGTGGGATATCGTTCAGCAAAAAATTGTGGCGATGCCTAGCTATTCAGACTCGGGGCGTCTGCTCCGAAGAACGATTCTGGGTTATGCAACCGAGGTTGATATGGACGGTAGCGGTCGGTTGTTGCTATCTGCACCGCTGCGTGATTTTGCGGGTATAGATAAGCGGATCGTTTTGTTGGGGCAGGGAAATAAGTTTGAGATCTGGGCCGAGGATCGTTGGCTGGAAACTCGAAATGCATATATGGATTCATCCGCAGATACTGCTGCTGTGTTGAATGAATTGAATAATCTGTCGCTGTAGGGTTGGTGATGAGTAACGAATTCAAACACAAGAGTGTTCTTCTGGATGAGGCGGTCGAACTGCTGATAACCAGTCCTTCAGGCTGCTATGTCGACGGAACTTTTGGTCGCGGGGGGCACTCGCGACTGATTTTATCCAAGCTGGCGGAGAATGGCCGGTTGCTGGGGTTTGATAAGGATCCGCAAGCAATAGCGGTGGCTGAGCAGCTGCAGCAGCAGGATGCTCGCTTTGAGCCTATCCATGATTCTTTTGCTGCGCTGGGGCGGGAGTTGGCGCAGCGAGGACTGGCTGGAAAGCTGGATGGCGTGCTGCTGGATCTGGGTGTCTCTTCGCCGCAGTTAGATGATCCCGAGCGTGGTTTCAGTTTTTTGAATGATGGGCCACTGGATATGCGGATGAATACCCAGGCCGGTGAGAGCGCGGCGGAGTGGATTGCGCGAGCGGATGAAAAAGAGATCGCTGATGTGATGTATCTGTACGGTGAGGAGCGGTTTTCTCGACGTATTGCCAAGGCGATTGTAGCCGAGCGGCAGAAACAACCCATTACCACCACCGGGCGTTTGGCCGAGATCGTTAAAGTTGCAAACCCTAAGTGGGAAAAAGGTAAAAACCCGGCGACCCGGGCGTTTCAGGGCATTCGTATTTATATAAACAGTGAGCTGGATGATCTGACCGCCTGTCTTGAACAGGCGCTGGAGGGGCTCAGCGTGGGTGGCAGACTGGTCGTGATCAGCTTTCACTCGCTTGAGGATCGGATCGTTAAACGGTTTATCCGCAATCATGTCCGTGGGGATGAAGCGCCTCTGGGTCTGCCGGTCCCACAGTCGATGCTGAATCAGCGTTTGAAAGCGCTGGGTAAGGCACGCAAGGCCAGTGAGGCAGAGGTTACTGGGAATGTACGCTCACGCAGCGCGATCATGCGGATAGCGGAAAAGCTGGCTTAGCCGATTATGGTTAAACGCATTGTTACCAGAGCCAGTGCGCTCGGGGTTCGCGCGAAAAGTGTCAGTGTTAGCTGGCGGGCGCTGTTGCTGGTGTTGCTGTTCTCCGCTTTGGTGCTGAGTGCGTTGTCGGTGATTTATGGCGCTTTTCTCTATCGTCAGGGTTTTAATGCGCAGCAGCAGTTGTTTCAGCAGCGTGATGCGTTAGAGGTTGAATGGGGGCAGTTGCTGTTGGAGCAGAGTGCTTTGGCAGCACACGGCCGAATCGAAAAAATGGTGACTCAGCGGCTCGATATGTATGTACCTTCGCCCGATGAAATTGTGGTGGTTCGCTAGATGAGTGCTCAAGCTGCATCGCTGTCCTACACCTGGCGGTTCCGTCTGGTGTTGTTGATGCTCACTGTGTTGGCGCTGGTGGTGGCATCGCGGATTGTGTATCTGCATCTCTATGATGATGTGTTTCTGAAGAACCAGGGTGACGCCCGCAGCCTGCGGGTGGTGAGTATTCCTGCGCACCGGGGAATGATTCTGGATCGCAACGGCGAGCCTCTGGCAGTCAGCGCTCCGGTGGAGAGTACCTGGTTTGATCCTCGAGAGTTTGTTGCCGACCCTGCTCAGGTGCGGCTGTTAGCGCGTGCGCTGGATATGTCAGAAGCGCGGCTAAAGCGGCTGATCAAAGCCAGTGTCGATAAGAAATTTGTCTATCTGAATCGGCAGATGGCGCCGACAGATGCTGAGCGGGTGCTGGCGTTGGGGCTCCCCGGCGTCTACAGCCAGAGTGAGTATAAGCGCTATTACCCTGCGGCTGAAGTAGCCACCCATCTGGTCGGCTTTGCCAATGTTGACGGTGTTGGTCAGGAGGGGATGGAGCTGGCCTATGATGCGTGGCTGCGCGGGGGCGAGGGGAGTAAGCGGGTGCTGAAAGACCGATTGGGTCGTACCATCAAAGATATTCAGGATCTGAAACAGGCCAATCCTGGGCAGGATCTGTCGTTGAGTATCGATCTGCGGGTTCAGTATCTGGCCTATCGGGAGCTGAAAGCGGCAGTGCAGCAGCACCGTGCCCGCTCAGGCTCGGCAGTGGTGTTGGATGTTGCCACGGGTGAGGTGTTGGCGATGGTGAATCAACCTTCGTATAACCCGAATGATCGCAGCAATCTGAATGTCGCCCATCTAC
>CAXBEA010000158.1:0-6061 GCA_963974645.1 uncultured Neptunomonas sp.
CCGCTCCATCACTTCGATCCCCAGTAGATCCAGGCCGCGTTTGAGCGTTTGCGCGGTTACATGGCTCAGCTGCAGACGGCTGCTGCGGACATCAGGCTCCACGTCGCTGCGCAGGATCGGGCAGGCTTCGTAGAACTTCATAAACAGGCTGGCCAGCTCGTACAGATAGCTACACAGCTGGTGCGGATAGGCCTCGCGGGCTACCTGATCAACCGCCTCGCTGAACTGCAGTAGTTTCAGCGCCAGGGCTTTCTCTTGCGGCTCTGTGATGCTTATAGTGCTGTCATGCCAAGCAGGTTTGTTATCTTTTTGGCCGAAGAATATTCTTTTAAAGTGAGCGAATAGTTTTTTTATGAAATGTTTGTTTTTTTGTTCGAGGGCATCTGCTTTGCGGAAGATGCTCTTGATCCGGGTGTAGGCGTATTGCAGATAGGGTGCGGTGTTGCCTTCGAAACTGAGCATGCTGTCCCAGCTGAAGATGTAGTCGTTGGTGCGGGTTTTAGCCAGATCCGCATACTTGACCGCACCGATGCCGATCTTGCGTGCGGCTTCCTCTTGCTCGGCTGCGCTGAGATCGGAATCTTTCTCTTTGAGTAGCTGGGCCGCGCGGATCACCGCTTCGTCTAGCAGCGCGCTGAGCTTGACGGTGCCACCGCTGCGAGTCTTAAACGGCTTGCCGTCTTCGCCCATCATGGTGCCGAAGGCATGGTGCTCTAGCGAGCAGTGCTCACTGGCATAACCGACCTTGCGGCTAACAGCAAACACCTGCTTCATGTGCAGCGATTGGCGGGCGTCGATGAAGTAGAGAACACGATCGGCTTTGAGGCGGTTGCAGCGGTAATCGACGGCTGCCAGGTCGGTAGTGGCGTACAGGTAGCCGCCGTCGGACTTCTGCACGATCATCGCTAGCGGGTTGCCCTCTTTGTCGCTCATGTCGTCCATAAAAACGACCTGAGCGCCCTGGTTTTCTACAGCTAAGCCTTTGGCTTGCAATGTTTTGATAACCCCCGGCAGGGCGTCGTTATAGGCGCTCTCGGCGTGGATGTCGCTGTGCGTTAGGGTGACGTTGAGCTTGGCGTAGATCTCCTCGCTGTGGGCCACCGAGATGTCGATAAACTGCTTCCACATTTGTAGCGCGGCGGGATCACCGGCTTGCAGCTTGACGACGTTGGCCCGTGCCCGGTTGGCGAACTCTTCATCTTGGTCGAAGCGAATTTTGGATTCGCGGTAGAAGGTCTCCAGGTCGGCCAGTTTGACCGTGCCTTCGAGCGCTACCTGATCCTGCAGGTGGGTGATCAGCATCCCGAACTGGGTGCCCCAATCGCCAACATGGTTTTGGCGGATCACCCGGTGTCCCTGGGCTTCGAGAATACGCGCCAGGGCGTCACCCATAATGGAGGAGCGTAGATGACCGACGTGCATCTCTTTGGCCAAGTTGGGTGCGGAGTAATCGATGACGATGGTCTGGGGCTTTTTGGTCTGCTCGACGCCCTGGTGCGGATCCTGGCTAAGAGTCGTTACCTGGCTTGCCAGCCAGGGGGTTGAAAGCTTGATGTTAATGAACCCCGGGCCTGCGATTTCGGTGTGCTCGGCGATGCCGCTGAGATCGAGATGGGCGAGGATCTGCGCGGCCAGTTCGCGGGGATTGGTTTTCATCGCCTTAGCCGCAGCCATGGCGCCATTGGCTTGATAGTCGCCGTGCTGGGGGTTTTTGCCCAGTGCGACCATCGGTTGGCAGTGCTCGGGAATATTGGCAGCGGTCATGGCAGCACGGAAGCGGCTGTTGAGCAGATCACGGATGTTCATTAATCGGGTACCAGTGTAGCAAAAGAGCCCAACGCCAGATTGCTAGGCGAGGGTGTTTAAGATGTTCAGAAAGCCCGCAAGAGTACCGGAAAACGGCAACGACGGCCACAAAAATGGCCGCTTGGAGGTGGGGCAGGAGGCTGCTGTTGAGCCTTTGCTAGGATTAGCCGAAGAAATCGTAGTCCATGTGCTCGCGAGGTGCTTGCAGGTAGTAACCCTGGATATAGTGCACTCCGGTACGGAACAGTTTGCTCATCACGTTGGTGCCTTCGACCAGGGGCGCGACTATCGTTTTTTCGCCGATCCGCAGCGGTTCGATCAGCTTATCAAAGGCTTCGTGCTTATCCGGATCGGCCAGCTCCTGAACAAAGGAACCGTCGAGTTTGATGTACTGGGCCGGTATGTGGCGTAACACGTTTTCGGAGTCAATGGAGCTGCCGTAGTGTTTGATACAGGCGCTGGCATGCAGTTGAGCCAGTCCCTGGGTAAAGATGTTAGCGTATTTGAGATAAGTCGATGCATCCGATTCGCTAAACTGAAAGATCAGGCTGTCACCAGGCACCTTGTGCTGGTTAAGCTGGTCGCGGATGCCATGCAGCAGTCGAGGGTCTTCCAGTGAGCGACCGGTCAGATTGATAAAGAGTTTATTCTTGCGCCCCTTCTTATTCTCTTCTGCAAGCTGGCGAATGCTCTCATGGATCACCCAGCGGTCAAGTTCGGTGCTGACTTCTGCGTGATCCAGCATGGTTATGAACATGTTGGGAGAGACTTCTTTATTATCCTTGTCGATAAGTCGCAGCAGTACCTCATAGACACTCTCGTGTTCGCCGCGCAGGCTGACGATCGGCTGAAACAGCAGTTTGAACTCATCATCGCGGATCGCCTGGCGAAGCTTCTTGATCGATAGCCCTTCCTCCTCCTCGTTCTTATCCTCTAGGACGTGAAGGTAGACACCGTTACCCTTAGATACCTTGCTGCGAACCGCTTCCGAAGAGCTCTGGGCTAGTCGCAACACTTCCTGGGCGCTGGCGGTATCCTCTGTAATGGGGGCTATACCAATACTGCAGGTGGTTTGAATCTGCGCCCCTGCGGCTTCAGAGAGGTTGTTTTCTATTGCCTCGCAGATCTCTTCGGCGAGTTTGATCGCTTTTTGGGAGTCAGAGTCGCCGTAGATCACCACGAAGGCGTCAAGATTGTAACGACACAGCACGTGAGCGCGGTTAACCAGCGTGGTCAGTATCGCGGCGGCATCGCGGACGATGGTGTCGGCGCCGTTGACGCCGATCTCCGCTTTGATCGAGCTGAAGTTATCTAGCGAGATATAAAGCAGATTGGCTTCATGATCAGCACGAACAGCGGCCTGAACTGCTTGATCAAGACGTTTGGCCAGGTAGAACTGGTTTTTGAGGCCGGTGATCAGATCTTGCTCGGCCATGGTTTCCATCAGTGCGTCTTCGCGCGGGGTTTTAATCAGTAGTTGGGTGCAGATGGCGCGCTCGAAGCGTGCCTGGCTAAGTTCTAGGGTGGCGCAAAACTCGCTGCCATCGCTGCGGTTGATAATGAGTTCAAGCTCTTGGTTGACACTGTTGTCGGCCTGGTAGTCGGTGAGCAGGGCATTGAGGCTGATGAGTTCGTTTTCTGACACCAGACTGGTGAGGCTTAGCCCTAGAGTTTCCTTGTTCTGTTCATGGCCGAGCATTTCGAGCAGGCGCGGGTTGAGGTAGATGAACTCGTTGCTGCGGTTAAGAAATGCGATCGCCTCATTGGAGGAGTGCAGTAGTTGGCGACAGCGTTTTTCAGTTTCTATCAGGTGGAACTCAGCCATCCGACGTCGACGGCGGTTTTCTAGATGGTAGAGTTCGCGGCGCACAGCCAGTACCAGCATCTCGGTTTGATCGATAGGAATGACGGCGCTGGCTTTCATCTTCAAGCCATGGACGCGGTGCTCTGGGGATGAATCGGGAGCTAGCACCAGTACAGGGATATCTTTGTTGTTGGATTTAAGAATCTTGCCTAGCAGCTCCAGGGATAGCTCGGTGCCCAAGCGGTAGATAAAAAAGTCCCAGTGGCCTGCCTTAAGCGCGCGTGCAAGGTCGGTCTCAGTGATTGCTGAGTCAGCTCGTGGGGCTAGCCGAGCGCTGCGAAGTAGCGACATGATCGGTTCAGAAACCGGGCTGTCGACACCAATAAAAAGGATGTTCAGATTCTGACGCAATTTCTGCATGAGTGACTTACCAGATCCTTGGGCTGCCGTTGAACAGGGAGAGGGCTAAGGTTACACGTTTGCAGCCTAACAATCACCGCTGGAAAGTGACAAAGCGGGTTAGTTTATCGTGCAAATGAGGGAGCAAGGATATGAAGCTGAAAAGATGTGAAAATGGCTGGGGTGGAAGGATTCGAACCTACGCATGACGGGATCAAAACCCGCTGCCTTACCGCTTGGCTACACCCCAACAGAGAGAAGTCTCTATGTGCTGGTTTGGTGGTACATTCATTCGGTGGTGGCTATGACTAGATTCGAACTAGTGACCCCATCATTATGAGTGATGTGCTCTAACCAACTGAGCTACATAGCCTCCGAATGAGGCGCGAATTATTCCTTGTTGCCCTGGGGTTGTCAACACCTCCAGGGCAGGGTTTGGGATAATCTTTATGCTTTTAGCAATTTTTTTTATAGCTGCTTAAACGTTGAAGCGGAAATGGATAACATCGCCATCCTTGACCCGGTATTCCTTGCCTTCAAGTCGCCATTTTCCGGCCTCTTTGGCACCCTGCTCGCCTTTAAATTGAACGAAGTCTTCGTAGCCGGTCACTTCCGCGCGGATAAAGCCTTTCTCGAAGTCGGTGTGAATAACCCCAGCGGCCTGGGGGGCGGTGGCGTCCTGTTTGATGGTCCAGGCGCGGACCTCTTTAACCCCGGCGGTAAAGTACGTTTGCAGCCCTAGCAGGTTGTAGCCGGCACGAATGACGCGATCCAGTCCGGCTTCTTCCATCCCCAGGTCGGCTAGAAATTCGGCTTTCTCTTCATCGTCTAGCTCGGCAATTTCGGCTTCCAGCTTGTTGCAGATGGCAACAATCTCGGCACCTTCGCTTTCGGCGAGTTGGCGCACCCTGTCCAGGTGGGGGTTGTTTTCAAACCCGTCTTCGTCGACGTTGGCGATATAGAGGGTGGGTTTGGAGGTGAGCAGGTTGAGTTGCTTGACCCATAAGCGCTCGTCATCGGAAAGCTCGGCCGAGCGAATGGGCACGCCGCGTTCAAGATAGGGCAGCAGTTTCTCCAGCATCGCTTTGGTCTTGAGGGCTTCCTTATCGCCGCTCTTGGCGGTGCGGGAGACTTTATAGAGCTGCTTTTCTACCGAGTCGAGATCGGCCAGGGCCAGTTCGGTGTTGATGATATCGATATCGGCGAGCGGGTCTATTTTGTTGGCAACGTGAATCACGTTGTCGTCTTCAAAACAACGAACCACATGGGCGATGGCGTCGGTTTCGCGGATGTTGGCCAGGAATTTGTTACCCAGGCCTTCGCCTTTGGACGCACCGGCGACTAGGCCTGCGATATCGACAAACTCCATGGTCGTGGGTAGTACCCGCTGAGGATTAACAATCGCTGCCAGTTGGTCTAGGCGCGGGTCGGGCATGGGGACGATGCCGGTATTGGGCTCGATGGTGCAAAAAGGGAAATTCGCAGCTTCAATACCCGCTTTGGTCAGGGCGTTGAAGAGGGTGGACTTACCGACGTTGGGTAGGCCGACGATACCGCAGTTAAAACCCATGATGAGATCCTGTCGTTACAAGTTGTTGTTACAAGTTGTCGTTGCAGACGGTCGTGATAGGCGGTCGAGGTCAGGCCTTGAAGCTGTGAAGTCGATTCATCGCCTTGGCGAGGCCGTCATTGAGTAAAATAGGAAGCGTGTTGATCGCTTCGTCGATGCAGGCTAGGGTGAGTTCTCGCTCGCTGCTGGGGGCTTTGCCGAGGACGAAATTATGTACCAGCTTGGCGTTGCCTGGGTGGCCGATGCCGATGCGCAGGCGTAGGAATGACCTGTCGCCGCCCAGTTTTTCAATCGTGTCTCTAAGTCCGTTGTGGCCGCCATGGCCGCCGCCCTGTTTAAGGCGTGCACTGCCAGGGGCGATATCAAGCTCGTCATGTGCGACCAGGATAGCCTCGACCGGGATCTTGAAGTAGCTCGCCAGGGCTTGGATGGCCTGGCCGCTGAGATTCATGAAGGTGGTTGGGATCAGGAGGTGTAGCTCG
>CAXBEA010000159.1:0-5891 GCA_963974645.1 uncultured Neptunomonas sp.
GATCACTGGGAGCGATCTTGTCAAAGAGTCGTGCTTCTAGGGTACCTTTGAACTGGTTGCCTAGGCGCCTGCTCGCTTCGATGAACCCCATTCTGGCGTGGTTGTCCCTGTCGTAGATCATGCCTAATAATAGCTCTGTCGATTGAAAGTCGTTGAGCGTTAGCCGCAGGCCCAGAAAGAGGTCATCCTGAAATGGGTTGCTTGCCAGCAGATTGCGGTCGTCGTAGAGATATTCGGTTAAGACTCCCAGATCCAGATTGCTATCGAAGAGCCCTATGAAGGTGTATTCAAATCCAGCCACGGCGGCATTGTAGCTGCTAGGATCCAGTCCGCTGTTGTGAATCGCCTCCAGTTTCCATAACCAATCGCCCAGTGCGCTGGTCAGCTCCAGCCCGGATTGGTTGATAAGTTCGTATCTTGGAATCAGTGCTGTGGCGGTAGAATTAAGGGTCAGCTTAGGTTCGCGGCTGGTGCCGCTAAAATGAGACAGGGCAATGTCGATACTGTCCAGTGAGTAGCTCAGGCGAATCGCAACATCCTGATGGTATTCCTCGTTGCTTGAGCTGTATTGGGGGTTGTCGGGATCGATAGGGAGTGCCAGCACTGCCCGTGGCCGACCCTGGACCCCCGCAAAGGCACGTTCCCTGAAGTAAGGAAGCCAGAATAGGCTGACCTCTCCCTGATCCAGTAGATAGGAAAAGTGGACCATCGGCTGTCCAAGCTTGTCCTCTCCATCGGTCCCCTCTAGGGTGTCGGTCTGGTTGATAATATCGACCAGATGCTGCGATTCGGTACTGCCCCAAAAGACTTTGCTGATGCCTGTGCGTAGCTGCCAGCCCTCACCGACGTGGAGCCAGTTAAGTTCGCGCAGATCGATGTGGCTGCGCTCCTTGTCGTGTTGATCAAAACGTGCAAAAGGAGTAATCGTTAGAGAGTCGTTTTGATCATTCCAGCTGCGATAAAACTCCAAGGTAGCGGCAATCGAGCTGGTGTTGTTGTGCTGCCTGCTGTCGATGGGGTCGCTGAAAAAGCTACGATGCTCAAGATCTACCGAGCCGCTTATTTGGTTCATATCTGCTGCGAAAGCGGGCGTGCCGAGCATAAGCGCCGCGGATGCGTTGGCGGTAAATAGCGTCCTTGCTATATACCGGGTTATTGATGCCATGCTGATATCCTGCAGAGTGAAGTGGATCCGGGCTACTTGGCGCGTGCGAGGCTGTTTTTATTAAAGTCGGCGTCGGTTAAGCCAGTCTTGAAACGGATCTCACTGATGCTCAGGAGGGTGCTTTTACCGGTTTGCAGATTGACCATATGGAGTTGATGGGGGCGCCAGTATTTATCCTGATAGAGGTTGTAGTCGCTGAAAACCAGGGTCTTGAGTGGGGCGTCTTTGCGATCAAAATAATCGATTTTACGTACCTGATAATCCTGCTTGTCGAACCAGCTGACGAGGCGGGTATAGCCTGAGTTTTCATCGTTAGGATAGCTTTCTACAACGAAGCAGTCGAGGCCATCAAGCACCTCATCGCGTAAATAACGGTAGTTATACTTGGCAACTTCAAAGGAAGCCATGTCCTCGTAAGCGAATTCACTGCCCATAAAGGGGCCGGACTTATTGCGCGAGGAGATCCGTTTGACCCGTTTCAGCGCGGGCAGATAGATCCATTGATCGTCTGGCTCTAGTGCGTGAGAGAAGGTCAGAAACGCCGTGCCTTGAACATCGCGGGGCTGATCGAAAATACTCAGCCCTTTGTCGCCATCGCCATCGACCTCGAGGGTCTTGCTACGGAGCAAGCGCTCGCTGGTATCGCCATGGGCATTACGCAGCTCCATCTTCATCTGTGACTCCACATCGCCCCAGCCCAGGTTACGGCGGTCAGCTTCGGTGACTATCTCCAACCCTCTGGCGCTGGGATCTGTCGCCGTTGCGGCAAAACTGTTGCCCAGAGGCAGGCAAAAAAGCAGCGAGGCAATACTTAGTGGGCGTAGCAAACGAGGTAGCATGTTAAATCTCCTTGGTGGTAGCTAACGCGACCGGAACGGGTGTCGATTTGTAGTCGTTGGCTGCGGCAGGCGCTTCATCGCTATCAAACAGCATAATCAGAATGGGCAGCAGGATAAAGTCGACGATCAGAGCAATGATAATGGTGATGGCGGTGAGCAGCCCCATATCCGAGTTAATCTTGAAACTAGACAACGACAGAATCATAAAGCCGACAGAGAGGACAAGGGTGGTGATCCAGAGCGCTTTGCCCACGCTGTGGAAGGCGTAAACAATCGCTTTGCGGGTTCCTTCATTGCGCTGACGGCGTGCGTAGATATATTTACTGAGAAAGTGCACCGTATCATCGACAACGATTCCCAGGGTCATGGCGGTGACGACAGACAGGGCTAAACCGACCTCAGAAACCCAGAACCCCCAAATACCAAAGGCGATGCCTGCCGGTATCAGGTTGGGTGCCAGGCTGAGGATTCCGAGTTTCAAAGAGCGCAATGCTACACCCAGTAAGGCCGAAATCAGCACCAGTGCGGTCAGTGTCCCGATTAGCATGCTCTTGATATTGCGCTTGCCGATATGCGAGAACATCAGCGGAGGACTGGCGATGAAAGCTGTCACTGTCGGGATGTTGCTCTCCATCCAGGTGTAGGCGCGTTGCTCCAAGTCCAGCATCTGGTTGCTGCTCAGGTTATGGTAACTGGCAACGATGCGGATGGCAGACTTATCGACGTTGATCTGATTGTTTAGATCCAGACCGTAAGGAAGCGACATCTCGTACAGCAGCAAGTATTGAGCAGCCAGTTCGCGTGATTCAGGGAGTCTGTAGTAGCTGGGATCATCGCCATGCATGTTACGATTAAGACGCTTCATGGTGTCTGTGAGGCTGTTAACGTGAACCGTCTCGGGTTGTTGCAGCAGCCATTGGACCAGTTGGTCTGTAGCTTTCAGGAACTCGGGTTCACTGATCCCCCCCTCTCCTTGGGCATTCAACTCGAACTCCATCATCGCCATCCCTGTCAGGTGCTCGTTGCTGAAGTCAGTAGCCACTCGAAAGGGGATGCTGTGGTCAAAATATTCGACAAAGTTATCATTGAGTTCGTTGCGCGGGATCTGGCTAAACGTTGCCAGAATGACCGCGAGTGAGCCCCAGAGCAGCTTGCGCCGATGGGTGATCACCAGCGTTGCAATTCGGTCCATCAGCGTGTGGCTGCTTTGAGTTTGCGGCGGCATTTTGAGGGGAATAATCGCCAGAAGTGCCGGAAACAGGGTCAAAGAGAGTACGCAGGCTAGCGTGACCCCCATGGCAACAATGTTTCCCAAATCAGCGAAGGGTGGAGAGTCGCTGAAATTCATGCTCAGAAAGCCTATAGCCGTGGTCGCGCTGGTCAGTATGACCGGCTGGGTATTGATCCGCAGGCTGGTGATCAGCGCCTTTTTACGCTCCACGCCTGAGCGCATCTCGTGGTAGAAGGTACTCAGAATGTGGACGCAATCGGCGACCGCCAGGGTCAAAATAATGATCGGTGCGGAGGCCGAAGGTGCGGTGAGATAGAGGCCGCTCCAGCCCGCCAGTCCCATAGCACCGGCGATGCTGGTTACGATGATCACCAGTGTAGCTAGCAGCCCACCAATAGTGCGGACGAGTACGCCGATCAACACCATGACAGCCAGAAACATCAATGGCACCAGTGTTTTACTGTCATTGAGCGAGGCTTCTGAAAAGCTGTTGTTCATCATCACCATGCCGGTCAGATAGACGTCCATATCCGGGTAGCGCTGTAACAGTTGATCACGGATGTTGCGAACCTCGGCAACGACCTCCGGGGTCTCCTCGACCAGGTTGATGCCTGGGAAATGGATACTGACGTTAACTGCAGCGACTCGCCCATCGGTAGAGACTAAGCGGTGAACCAGCAGCGGTTCGCTAAGTGCGACCTGCTTGATGCGGGCAATATCAGCGTCCGTTACCGAAGTAGCATCAAGCACCAGGTCCTCGACGATCAGGTCATCCTCTTCGGCAAAGGTGTGCTGATAATTGGTAATTGAGTCGACTCGGGTGGAGTAGGGGAGCTGCCAGCTCTGCTGGGTCAACCAGGTCAGTGCTTGCAAGGTTTCAGGGGTAAAAACATCGCCACTCTTGGGCACCAAAATAAACAATACATTGTCGCTTTTAGCGAAGGTTTTCTGCATCCGCTCAAAGGTTTGCAGTTGCGGGTTGTCTTTACCAAAAAACACCCGGTAGTCACTTTTGAAGACCAGCCTCTGGGCGCCATAGGTCGCTACAGCCACCAGGGCTAGCAGCAGTACTGCAATGAGGTAGCGATGACGGATCAGGCTTCGGTAAAACGCATCCATGGTGATTTCCTGAAATGGCGTGTTGGGGTTAAGTGATACTCAGGGTAGAAAATGCACCGTATAAGCGATGCTGTAGATACTTTCATCAGGCTGTATTATAAAACATCTACAGTGACTGCTGATCAATGTGAAAACCATTCAGATACACTGGCATATTCGGTCATGTTAAGGAAACGTATCTTAACGTAATCCAGGCAGGGCTGAATAACCTATTTCAGATGCCACCGGCATGCAGGCTGGATTCAACGAAAAAGACCGAAAAGAATTTTTGGCTAGTGAAATCTGATCGCTAAACAGAACCTCATATGATAGCCCCGATTAATCAGAGTAGCGATTTTGGGGGGTGACGTGCAGGGTGAACGCGGGTGCAGACACGATCTTTTAGTCGGGAATTTAGGGATATTCTCAATGAAGGGATCCCTGGCGCTGTTGCAGCCGATCTTTCCATTCGACAAAATTAATGATCTTTGCGCTTTTTGACGTCTGGCTAGACGATGAATCGGTTGTTCGTTGAGATACAGAGTTAAACTCAATCCATTTGGATGATAGCTGGTAGAGGCTGTCATGCATCATGCCTGAGACCTTGATCAAGCCGGCCATAGGGCTCTTGGCTCTTCGGATCTCCCATTCAACGCGATTTTGAACCGCAGCAAGTCGCTGATGGTGAGTGCAGGGAGTCGTTGCGATAAACTGCTGGCAAGCCATTTGGCGAAACTTCTCAAGAGCTTCAGGGTCACGCTGAGCAAGCTCAATAAGCGTTTCAAATTTGGGTATATCTCCCATGGGTCACCCCTTTTTGATTGAGGTTAATGATCATAAATTCCTTCAGGTTCGCTGTCTGCTTATGGAATTTTCTATCGGTTTATGGAAAGTGTAGCTGTGAATGGAGCGTCAGGAAGAGAAATGATTAAGCACAAAAAACACGCGTCGATACTGGGTTTTGTTCAGGACTTAAGTCAGTGAATATTTTATTGCTTAGCGCCTACCATGCGGTCAGCCATAAGTACTGGTGCGATGGGCTTGTCGCAGCCTTTCCAGAATATAATTGGCAGTATCTGACCCTGCCGCCGCGCTTCTTTAATTGGCGGGTACGAGGCGCGCCTCTATCCTGGCTAACCGGGGACTCAGCGGTGCTGGCAAAGAAGTACGATCTGTTAATCGTAACCTCGATGGTTGATTTGGCGACGTTGAAGGGGCTGTTTCCGAGTTTGGCCCACACACCGAGTCTGTGCTATTTCCATGAAAACCAATTTGAATACCCTAAAACTAGACAGCAGCATGCCAGTGTTGATGCGCAGATGGTGAATCTCTATGCGGCACTTGCCGCAGATCGGGTGGTGTTTAATTCTGCATTCAATAGAGACAGTTTTTTTAGCGGGGTTAATCGCTTGTTAGCAAAACTCCCCGACCATCGACCTGCAGTCATAGAGCCGCTGTTGATCGCTAAGGCAGAAGTGCTGCCGGTACCCCTGAACGATTCGGTAGTATCGAGGTTCTTAAGCACAGGACCCGATCAGGGGGTCTGCCAGCGCTGGGG
>CAXBEA010000160.1:0-5874 GCA_963974645.1 uncultured Neptunomonas sp.
TCTTCATCCCGCGGGAGGGGTGCGAGCCGATGCCGACCACTTCGATAGTGCCATCTGGACCCACCTCACCAACCAACGCGACCACTTTAGAGGTGCCGATATCGAGGGCGACGATCATGTTATTGTGCTGTTCCACGCGCTTTACTCATTTTGTAGCCATGTTGCGATCTTTGTTGCGATCTTTATATCCAGCGACTCAAGCCGCTAGACAGTGGTTAATTCTATTGCTTGGCCCTTAATTCTGTTTAACCAGCGGCTCATTCCAAGTTACGGCTAGACCATTGGTATAGCGAGCATCGATCTGGACGATGCGCTCGGTATACCGCACCAACAATTCACTGTAGATCTGACTGAAACGGCGTAATTTGTCGATCGATTGACCCCGTCCAATCAGCAACCGAATCCCGTTATCCAGGGTCAACGTCCAGGCTCCGCGAGGCTCCATCTGCAAGTGGCTCAAACTCAACCCCAGCGGACGCAACACCTGATTAAAATCACGGTACTGCGTCATCAGACTCAACGACCGGTTTTCCGGTCCGCTCAGCCGCGGCAGTGCAGCGAACGCATTGCTGGCAGGGTCTGCTTGGTTTGAATCCTCAGCCTGACTGAAGACGCGCCCCTGCTCGTTAACCAAGCCCTGAGCACCCCAGCGCGCCACCGGACGCTCCTCACGCACCTGTATCTGAAGCAGGTTCGGCCAGTTACGCTGAATATCAACCTGATTAATCCACTCCTGCTGCTCCAGCAGTGCTTTAATCGGGGCCAAGGCTTCAAGCGCATAGCTGTCATCCAGATGCCGCCAGAGCTGTTGTTCCAGCTGCTTCGGATCCAAGCGCTGAAACTCGCCACTAACCTCTATCTGCGCCAACGGGCGTTGCAACCAGAGCCCGACGCCTTGCCACGCATACCCGATCAACAGCAGCCACAGCGGCAGTTGCAACCACTGCCAAAGCCGATATGGATCTTGCAGCAGCCGTACGATCGGCGCTACTGGCGTGGCAATAGCGCTCATCAGCGTGCGCTTTCCAGAATTTTTACTACCAGCTGTTCAAAACTGAGTCCCGCCTTACGTGCAGACATCGGCACCAGACTGTGATCGGTCATTCCGGGGACGGTATTTACCTCCAACAACCAAAACTGCCCCTGTACATCTTGCATCAGATCAACCCGACCCCAGCCGCGGCAGCCGACAGCTGCAAATGCCTGCTCGGATAACAGCCGAATCTCTGCATCCTTAGCAGCATCCAGCCCGGTCTCAAAATGATAATGGGTATCATCTGAGAGATACTTGGCATCGTAATCGTAGAACTGGTGCGGTGTTTCGAGCCGGATTACCGGCAGCGCCTTATCGTCGATAATGCTCACCGTAAACTCAGCCCCTTGGATCAACCGTTCAGCAAACACACAACGGTCTAGCAGACTCGCTTTATGGTAGGCCGCAGCAAGCTGCGCGGGGGTATCTGCACGGGTGATACCGATACTCGAGCCTTCGTGATCGGGCTTAACCATCACCGGCAGCATCTCAGCCAGCGCATCCCAGTCACTGTTGTCATCAAGCAGCTGATAATTCGGCGTCGGCAGGTTCTGACTGGCCCACAACTGTTTGCAGCGGACCTTATCCATCCCCAGCGCCGAGGCCATCACCTCGCTACCGGTATAGGGTTTGCCCAGGATCTGCAGCGCACCCTGGATAGTGCCGTCCTCACCCTCGGGACCATGCAGGGCGATAAAGACCCGATCAAAGGGTTGCGCCTGCAGTTGCTGAATCGGTTGCTCTGTACCCTGCTCACCATAAAGATCGATGCCAAAGGCATCGACCCCTGCATTCAACAGCCCCTGGAGCACCGCCGCGCCGCTTTTAAGTGAGACTGCACGCTCCGACGAACGACCTCCGAACAGAACAGCAACACGACCAAAGCTCTCGGGGGTCCGGTTACTGGGTGAAATAGCACTCATGTATTGTCCTCCACTGGGTTCAACGGTTGCAGTTTACGCGTGGCCAGATCCTGCGAAACCGTACCGACATCCCCGGCACCCTGGGTTAATAGCAGGTCACCCGGTTGCAACAGATTCTGTAGCAGCATCCCCAGGTCCGAACCGCGCTCAACAAAGATCGGGTCCAGCTGGCCACGCTGGCGGATACTGCGACACAGACTACGTCCATCGGCGCCGGCAATCGGCTCTTCGCCTGCGGGATAAACATCCATCAACAGCAACACATCAGCATCGGAAAGCACCCGGACAAAATCTTCATACAGATCCCGGGTACGGCTGTAACGATGCGGCTGGTAGATCATCACCAAGCGTTTCTCGGGCCAACCCTGGCGGATCGCGGCAATGGTCGCCGCAACTTCACGCGGATGGTGGCCATAATCATCGACCATCATCACTGGCTCGGCGTTATCGGCGGACGGCTGCTGCTTGTCTGTACGGCCAGGTGGAGCAAAATAGCCCTGGATCTGAAAGCGTCGGCCGACCCCCTCGAACTGGGCCAAGCCGTCCTGAATCGCCTGATCGCAGACCCCGTCATCGGAGGCGACAGCAATGGTCGCCAGCGCATTTTGAATATTGTGCAGTCCCGGCATATTCAGTTTTATCTGCAGCGGTGCCAGACCATCGGGTCGCAATGCAGTAAAGCTGCTGGTCATCCCCTGCTGCTGAATATCAACGGCACGGTAATCGGCCTCTTCATTCACCCCGTAGGTCAGCAAGGGTCGACCTATATCGGGCAGAATCTCCTGCACCACCGGATCGTCAGTACAGAGTACCGCCAGACCGTAGAACGGCAGGTTATGTAAGAAATCGACGAAGGCTTTTTTGACCTGATTAAAATCACCGCCATAGGTATCCATATGGTCGGCATCGATATTGGTGACAATCGACACCATCGGTTGTAGATGCAAAAAAGACGCGTCACTTTCGTCCGCTTCGGCCACCAGATAACGGCTCTCGCCCATCCGCGCATTAGTCCCGGCGCTAGTCAGTTTACCGCCGATCACAAAGGTCGGATCGAGCCCTGCCTGGGCCAATACCGACGCCATCAAACTGGTGGTTGTGGTCTTACCATGGGTGCCCGCAACCGCAATGCCATGCCGGTAACGCATCAGCTCGGCGAGCATCTCTGCCCGGCGCACCACTGGAATTCGCTGCGCCCGTGCGGCTATCACCTCGGGGTTTTCCTCCCCGACTGCGCTGGAAACCACCACCACATCTACCTGATCTACATTGCTCTGGCGATGGCCGATATGAATACTGGCCCCCAGCTGACGCAAGCGGGCAGTGACCGCGGAATCACGGATATCGGAGCCGCCAATCTGATAGCCCTGATTCAGCAGCACCTCGGCAATACCGCACATGCCGACACCACCGATGCCGACAAAATGGATCTTGCGAATCCGCCGCATCTCGGGTAATTCGTAGCTGACCTTCTCCCGTATCGTGCCGGCCGAAGCCTGTCCTGATTGGGGGTTAATGCTCTGTTTCGCCATCAGCCTGCACACTCCTGACATTGCTGGGCAACCATCGCTGTCGCATGAGGGGTTGCCAGGGCGCGGGCACGCTGTGCCATCGCCAAAAGTTGATCTCGGTCGTCCAGTTGCAGCAGCAACTGCTGCAAACGCTCTGCGGACAACTGCGATTGAGGCAGCAAACATGCCGCCTGCTGGTCGGATAAAAAACGGCCATTGGCGCTCTGGTGGTCATCGACGGCAAAGGGAAAAGGCACCAGGATCGAGCCGACACCCGCCATCGCCAGCTCACTCACCGTCAGCGCGCCGGAACGGCAGATGACCAGATCGGCCCAGCCATAAGCGGCCTGCATATCATCAATAAAAGGCTCAAGTCGCGCCTCGACTCCCGCCTGCAAATAGGCCTGACGAGCGCTATCCAGATTCTTGGCACCGGCCTGATGCCAGACCTCGGGGCGCTGCTCGGCGGGAATCAGCGCCAATGCCTGAGGTACGCAATCGTTGATCGCCTGCGCACCCAGGCTCCCGCCAACCACCAGCAGTCGAATCGCGCCTTTTCGCTCGGCAAAACGCACCCCAGGTTCTGCCAAGGCGGCGATATCGCCGCGTACTGGATTTCCGGTGGTCAGCGCTTTGTATTTACTGGCGAATGCACCTGGAAATGCCTGCATCACCCTTGTACTCAAGCGCACTAGCAGCTTATTGGTCAGCCCCGGAAGCGCATTCTGCTCGTGTACCAACAGTGGCTTTCTCAGCAGCCAAGCCGCCAAGCCGCCGGGACCGCTGGCAAATCCGCCCATCCCCAATACGGCGTCAGGATCGACCCTGCGCACAACAGCCAATGCCTGCCACAGCGCACGTACTAATTTAAACGGGGCTAACAATAGGCTCAACCGCCCTTTGCCGCGAAGTCCGGTGACCGAGATGGCGTGAAGTTTAATCCCTGCATCGGCTACCAAACGGTTTTCAATCCCGTGCTGACTGCCCAGCCACTCGATTTTCCAGCCCTGCTGACGCAACCAGTCTGCCGTCGCCAACGCAGGAAATACATGCCCGCCGGTACCTCCGGCCATTACCAACAGGGTCTTAGCCGCGCTCATGCTGCGACTCCTTGTTAGTGCTCTGCAACCGATAACGATCGAGCTGAATCCGCGACAAAATTGCCAGCATCGCCATACAGACCAGCAAGCTACTGCCGCCGTAACTGACCAGCGGCAGAGTCAAACCCTTGGTCGGCAAAACCCCGGCATTAACACCGATATTAATCAGCGCCTGACCCGCAAACATGATCCCGATTCCATAAGCAACATAGGCGTGGTAGCGCAGACCCTGCTCTTCGGCGCGACGACCTATATAAAAAATCCGCATCACCAGCACTGCAAACAGCAGCACCACCGTTAGCGCACCGATCAGCCCCAGCTCTTCAGCCAGCACCGAGAATACAAAGTCGGTGTGCGCTTCAGGCAGGTAGAACAACTTCTGCACACTGTTACCCAATCCCAACCCGAACCATTCACCCCGACCAAACGCGATCTGAGCCTGGGATAGCTGATAGCCGGCACCAAATGGATCCGCCCAGGGGTTCCAGAACGAGGTCACGCGCTCCCAGCGGTAGGGAGAGGAGATCACCATGACCACCGCCGCCGCTATCGCGCCCAGCACCACCAGCAGGAACTGCCACAACACCATCCCGCTGAGAAAGATCATCCCCAATACAGTGCCGCCCATCACCACCACGGCACCGAAGTCGGGTTCAAGCAGCAACAAACAGATAAACAGACTCAGCACCGCCATAGGTTTGAGAAAACCACTCAGCTGGGTTCTGACCTCGTCCAGCCGCCGAACCAGGTAGCCGCCCATATACATAATCATGCAGAACTTGGCCAGCTCGGAGGCCTGTATATTGACCGGTCCTAGACGTATCCAGCGACTGGAACCATTGACCTCGCGGCCTATACCCGGAATCAACACCAGCACCAAGAAGACAAACCCAACCAACAACCACCAGTGGCCGGTTTGTTGCCAAAGTCGCATCGGGATCATAAATACCACCAGAGCAACACCGAGGGCGACAACCATGAAGATGCCGTGCTTGAGGGCGTGATAAAACGGCGAGCCATAGTCCCTGTTCGACACCTCCATCGAGGCGGAGGTGATCATCAGCAAGCCGATGATCAATAGACTCAGCGCACTCAGCAGCAGCAGCGGATCGTAGGCACGCGGGGTGGTGGCTAGCTGCGGCGTACGCCAGAGTCCAGCTGGAAAGCTCAGTGGGATGGCCAGTTTCATCGCTGCCCTCCTGGCACAGACCCAGACCCAGACACTAATGCCTGTACCGACTCGGCGAAACACTGACCCCGGTGCTCAAAGCCCTTGAACATGTCGAAGCTGGCGCAGGCCGGTGACA
>CAXBEA010000161.1:0-5802 GCA_963974645.1 uncultured Neptunomonas sp.
GGTTGACGTGCCATTTTATCGGTACCTCCTTGTACCTGTCAGTTTTTCCAGTAGCATAGCGGCCAAGTTTAGTCTCTCGAGTGCCGTGTTGCTTAGGGCGATCGTATCAATCGAGTCTGACCCTATTGAAAAATCGAAACCTTGAAAAACCGAATAAGAGAGTTGTGAGCGATGTGGCTGAGAATGTTGTTAAAGAAATACTTCAAACTGGCGATGTTTTTATTCCTGGGATTATCGGTAGCCGTTGTCCTTGTTCTTAAATGGGCAGCGCCGGAGCTCAGTGTTGAGCAGCGCGCCGAGGTAAACCGGTTGCTTGACAGCGAACAGCTTATTAAATCCTATGTCTGGAACCCGGAAGACCGACTCTCCATTGGTGTGATCAAGGATCAGCTCGATCCGGAAGGTTATGCTCAGGGGCTTTGTAAGAAAATGGAAGCGCTTAATGCCTTTGGCGTCACTATTACCGTAGTTGACGTGATTAAGCTGCAGCAGAGTGGTCTTGATGATTGGGATGAGATCGCCTACGTGCAGTGCCGGCGTAAGTAGTGAAAATATCAATAGCCGGACGGGTTATGAAGTTGGTTTTCATAACCCCTTTCGCGTTCCTTATTCGATAAACCGCATCGACAGATCGACCGCCTTGCAATCCTTGGTCAGGGCGCCGATAGAGATATAATCCACGCCGGTTTCGGCGTAGCTCAATAGCGTTTCCTTGTTGATCCCCCCTGAGGCTTCAAGCTTGGTATTGCCTTGGCTGTGCTGCTGGTTTTTATACACCGCGATGCGCATCTCGGCCAGGGAGAAGTTGTCAAGCATGATGATGTCGGCGCCACTATCGAGTGCTTGCTGGAACTCCTCCATATTTTCTACCTCGACCTCGACCGGCTTGCCAGGTTCATTCAGGCGCGCCTGCTTGATGGCATTTTTGATCCCGCCACAGGCAGCGATATGGTTCTCTTTGATCAGGAAGGCATCGTAGAGGCCGATCCGGTGGTTGTAGCACCCCCCGCAAGAGACCGCGTATTTTTGGGCGTTGCGCAGTCCAGGCAGAGTTTTGCGGGTATCGAGCAGTTTGACAGTAGTCGAGCGAACCAATTCTGCATACTGATGGCTGCGGCTGGCGGTTGCCGAAAGGGTTTGCAGCAGGTTCAGCGCACAGCGCTCGGCGGTGAGCAGCGAGCGGGCCGAGCCTTCGGCGTGAAACAGTGGTTGGTTGGGTTCTACCCGGTTACCGTCGGCGACATGCCAGTGCAGTCTGACCTGGGGATCGACCTGGCGAAACACCTCGTTGACCCAGTCGCGGCCACAGATCGTTGCCCGATCACGGCAGATCACCTCGGCTTTAGCCTGCTGCTCAGCAGGAATCAGGGCGGCGGTGATATCGCCGCTGCCGATATCCTCCTCCAGCGCGCGCTTGACGGTAATCTCTAAATCGACTTTCAGGTGCGCGGGTACGGACATGCTGCGATCTCGTATTGAACTGCGGTGAATAGATGGCTGTTAAAATCGCGTCATTTTAGCAGATTCCTATCCACACGACAGCGCGTATACTGAGCGAAATTATTCACCTAGGCTTGTTGGCTTGACGGTTGGCGAAGAGATGAAAGGCTATACAATTCTAAATCACTGGTTTGAACAGGCGCGGCGCGCTCTGTCACCCAATGCGAATCCTCGTCCTGAGGGCTGTCTGCCGGAGCTGCTGGTAATTCATAATATCAGCCTGCCGCCAGGACAGTTTGGCGGAGGGCATGTGCAGCAACTATTTCAGAACAGTCTAGACCCGGATGCGCACCCCTATTTTGCCGAGGTCGCGGCGCTTGAAGTATCTGCGCACCTGCTGCTTGAGCGTGACGGCACTCTGACCCAGTTTGTCGGTTTCGATCAGCGGGCCTGGCATGCCGGGGTTTCCTGTTATCAGGGTCGCGAAGCCTGTAATGATTTTTCGATCGGGATCGAGCTTGAGGGTTGCGATGATACCCCCTACACCGATGTGCAGTATACGCAGCTAGCGCTGTTGGTATCGAGTCTATTGGAGTATTACCCATCGCTGACGAAGGAGCAGATTGTAGGCCACAGTGATATAGCGCCGGGGCGGAAAACAGATCCTGGCCCCGGATTTGATTGGGAGCGATTACGAGGATTGTTATCAACTGCTTAGCCCGTTTTGTTGGTTGCATGGCAGCGGCGCAATTTGTGCTTAAAGTATTGGTAATAAGAATGATTAGCATTTATGATCGCATTTGTCTGCGCGCTTCTTGTGGGTATTGGCGCGCTAAGTTGTCGCTTTCTTTCGTGTCTACGACCGAGCCGACGTTGTTTTTCGAGCCGACTATGTTTTTCGAGCCGACTATGTTTTTAAAATCGCCTCCTATCCCTCTCATCGGAGACCCCATGCCAGCGTTATTATCGGTCGAGCAGATCGAGTGCCGTTATCAGCACCATGTAGTTGTGCAGCAGCTCGGTTTTTCCGTGGCTAAGGGGGAGATCGCCTGTCTGCTGGGGCCTAGTGGTTGTGGCAAAACCACAGTGCTGCGCGCGATTGCCGGTTTTAATCCGATCTATGCCGGCTGCTTGTGTCTTGAGGGACAGCTGATGGCCTCGCCACAGCGCAGTGTGCCGCCCGAGCAGCGCAATATCGGTATGGTGTTCCAGGATTACGCCCTGTTTCCGCATCTGAGCGTGCGCGATAATATCTGTTTTGGTCTGCAGCAGCAGGCGCCTTCGCAACGCCGCATCCTGGTTGATCATCTGCTGCAACTGGTCGAATTAAAAGGGATGGCGGATCGCTATCCGCATGAGCTTTCGGGTGGGCAGCAACAGCGGGTGGCCTTGGCGCGGGCGCTGGCTCCCAAACCCAAGTTGTTGTTGATGGATGAGCCCTTCTCTAATCTGGATACCGAACTGCGCCGTCAACTGTCGGTGGAGGTCCGCGATATCCTCAAGGAGGAGGGGATAACGGCGATTATGGTCACCCATGATCAGAACGAGGCCTTTACCGTTAGCGACAAGCTGGGGGTTGTGGCTAACGGTTATCTGCAGCAGTGGGATACGCCGTTTCAGATCTATCACCATCCCGCCAATATGCAGGTTGCCAGCTTTGTCGGTGAGGGCACCTCGGTACGAGGACGGGCCGTCGAAGGGGGCTTGATCGAGACCGCCATCGGCTTGATCAAGGGTTCTCAGGGCAATTGGCAGCAGGGTGAGCAGTTGGATGTATTCCTGCGACCGCACGAGATCGTTCCCGGTTGCTATGAGTGCGCGGTTCAGGGCGAGCTGGTGAAAAAAGAGTTTCTTGGCACCTCGACGCTTTACACCCTTAAGCTGCCAACAGGCGGATTGGTTGAATCCTCCTTTATCAGCTCAGAGCATGATTATCAGGTCGGTGAGCGGATAGGTTTACGGGTCGAAACAGATAATCTGGTGACCTTCAAAGTGTCTGCCTAGGCTTTTACTGAATAGCTTTGTATAGGCTGGTTTTTGCGAGTTAATAACTTAGCGGGTTCGTGATGCGGTAATCGAACGGCTGAGCAGAATCACCGGAATTAACCCCACCAGGACAATCAGCAGCGCACTAAGCGCAGACTGCTCGATCATCTCATCAGAGGCATACTGATACACCTGGGTGGCGAGCGTATCGAAGTTAAAGGGGCGCAGTATCAGCGTTGCTGGCAACTCCTTCATGCAGTCTACGAACACTACCAGCGCCCCGGTTAATAAACCTCCACGAATCAGCGGCAGGTGTACTCGGCGTAAGGTTTGGATGCTGTTTAAGCCCAGTGAGCGTGCCGCCATATCCATCGTCGGTGTCACCTTAGCCAGACTGGACTCGATCGAGCCTGTAGCGACGGTTAAGAAGCGGACGACGTAGGCAAAGACGATCGCAAAGGCGGTGCCGCTGAGCAGTAGGCCGGTAGATACTCCGAACTGCTCACGCATAAAACTGTCGAGGCCATTATCGAAGGCGGCGAAGGGGATGATGACCCCGATCGCAAGTACTGCGCCGGGTAGCGCGTAGCCTAATCCGGCCGAGCGCACGGCGGTGAGCAGGAGCTTGCTGCTATGCAGGCGCTTGCTATAAGCCAACAGCAGGCCGATCAGGCAGCACAACAGCGCGGCGATAGCGGAAAGCAGGAAGCTGTTACAGGCGATGCTGAGAAATTCATCGGTCCAGGATGTCTCTAAATGGCGTAGGGCGTAGTTTCCAAGAACCAGTATCGGCACCACAAACCCAGCAACAAAGGGCAGTCCGCAGGCGAGTGAGGCTGCTGCGGCACGCCAGCCTTTAAGTGGGTAGATATCGAGGGCTCGGTAGCGGTCTGCACCGTTGAAGCTTTTTTGCTGGGCACGTCCGATACGCTCCAGACTGATCAGTATCACCACAAAAATTAATAACATACTGGCAATCTGGGCTGCACCGCCAAGGTTGCCCATATTGAGCCAGGTATCGTAGATGCCGGCGCTGAGGCTCTTGACGGCGAAATAGTCGACGGTGCCGAAATCGTTGATGGTTTCCATCGAGACCAGCGACAGACCTACCGCGATCCCGGGGCGAGCCATCGGCAGCGAAACCCGGTAAAAACTCTGCCAGGGAGTGCAGCCAAGGGTGCGGCTGGCGGCCTGGATATTTGCCGACTGCTCCAGAAAGGCAGCGCGCGCGAGCATATACACATAGGGGTAGAGGACCAGGGCTAGCATCAGGATAGCGCCGCCCAGGGTGCGGATATCGGGGAACCAATAGTCCTGAGCGCTGCTCCAGCCAAACAGTTCTCGGAGTTGCATCTGCACCGGGCCTGAGTATTCCAGCAGATCGGTATAAACGTACGCGATCACATAGGCGGGCACTGCAAAGGGCAGTAACAGCGCCCATTCATAGAGTCTGCGTCCGGGAAACTGGCACATAGTCACCAGCCAGGCGCTGCCTACACCGATAATAACCGCGAGGCTGCCGACACCGGCCATCAGCAGGAGTGTGGTTGTCACGTAGTGGGGCAGTACGGTGGAGGAGAGGTGACCCCAGATATTCTCGTTAGGAAATAGCGCCAGCCAGAATATTGCGGCAACCGGCAGAAACACCAGCGTGGCTACACCGAGGGCAGACAGTAACCAGCCGGAGTGATGCCCTGAGCTGGGTTTTGCAAGCGGGGTTGCGATCGCCTGGGTTGCGCTATCCATCAGTTGGCCGGTGAGTTATGAGAAAAGTAAGGTAAAGAGGCGTTTTAGATGCCTGGCTGTAACGAGGGCAGCACTGGGCTGCCCTTTTTTACGGGTGCAATAGTACGAATGCAATAGTACGAATGTAATAGTACCGGTGCAATTATCAGTGATCAAACTGGACTTTATCAACCAGTTTGGCCGCTTTGCTGCGATTTTCTGCAATGGTAGCCAGGCTCAGGCTGTCAGCTTTGAAATTACTCATCCGCTCCTGGACCAGCCCGGTAAGCGGGGTGCCTGGTTTGACCGGGAATTCGTAGTTGACCTGTGCATACATCTGTTGCGCTTTGGAATCACTCAGGTATTCGAGTAGTTTCACTGCGTTATTCTTGTTGGGGGCGTATTTCGCCACCGCCGCTCCGGTGATGTTCATGTGCGCACCACGATCCGCCTGGTTCGGGAAGATCAGATTGACCGAGTTGGCCCATTCGATCTGCTCGGGCTCTTTGGTGTTATGCAGCATCTTGCCAAAGTAGTAGGTGTTGCCGATCGCCAGATCACAGACGCCCTCTTTAACCGCTTTCACCTGCGCACGATCATTGCCTTGCGGCTTGCGCGCCAGATTTGCCTTGACCCCTTCAAGCCAGGCTT
>CAXBEA010000162.1:0-5762 GCA_963974645.1 uncultured Neptunomonas sp.
GGGTGTGGCTATCATCTGCAAAAAAGCGGTGCACAAAAACCGCGCTAAAGAGCTATTTTTGGATACCATAACCGATATTTTTTCCGACGCGACCCTGCAAAAACCCTATTAAGTCTTACCCCGACAGAGACTAACGTTTATTTCGCGCCTCAACCCAAGCACGCGCCTTAGCTTCATTACGGGCAAAAAATACCGGGCGACTGGTCGGCAACGGCAAGCCATCCCAGGCTAGCGGTTGGCAAAACACCCACCAACTGGCACCGCCTCGATTTTCGATCTTGAATGCCTCCGCTTGCTGCAGATTCTCGCTGTGTGCGACTCTATTCATAGCAACGCCATCCTTCTGAATTATCAGCGAGCCCCACCCCGGGGCTCGTTTTTGTCGTTAATTGGGTCGGTAAATTGGAATTACGGTTTAGCCGTCATCGCAGCCTGCGACAGTTCCAGCAGCTCTCGCAGCGCCACCGAGAAGATGGCGCAGTCGCGCGTCTTGGCGCTGCGAATCTCGTCGAGCATCTTGCGCCAGCGCTGCAGCGGCAGAGCCTGCTGCGCCAACCAGAGTTCTACCTGCTGCAGTGGCGAGTCAACCGCCTCGCTGCCCAGCACCCGGCTGGTTAGATGGCGCTGCTGACTGTTGAGGTCATCGCGATAGCTGTCACAGGCCAGCGACTGCCAGTGATTTTTAGCCTCGAAACCTCGAATCTGCTGATCAAACCAGTGCAGATCCAGATGATCCCCAAGGCTGAAATAGACCTGTGCCACCTGTTGCTGCGGCTGCCCGGTCTGCTCCGCCACCTGGATAATACCCAGCAGCGAGAACAGGCTGTCGGCACCGGCCGCCAAGGCCGCCAGTGATTCTGGAGCGCCCTGCGCAACCAGCTGATCATGCTTGCTCTGCCAATCCTCTCGCCGTCCGCCCTGGATCAGCTCGGATATTTTCGGCACCAGCTGCTCTACCCCGCCACGGTAGCGCTCGATACAGCTTGCAACATCCAGATCGTAACGGTGGTTACGCAGGAACCAGTAGCTGGCGCGACGTACCAGACGCCGTAACTCCGCCATGATCAGCGCCTGATCAGCCACCGCCACCTGATAATCCAGCGCCTCGACCTCCGCCCAGATCCGGTCCATATCGAAGACATCACGCGCAATCACATAGGCCGCGGCTATATCATCGTAGCCGGCACCGGTAGACTGGCGCACCACGTGCGGGTAGGTGATTCCCATCCGGTTAACCATCGCATTTGCCAGCTGGTTGGCGATGATTTCACGCCGTAGCCGATGCTGACTGACCGCCTCGGGAAATTGCTGACTGATCCGCGCTGGGAAAGCGCCCACCACTTCACGCGCCAGGTAGGCATCGTCGTAAATACGCGGACTGACCAGCGCCTCTTTCAGCTCGGCCTTGATATAGGAGATCAACACCGACAGCTCGGGTGCTACCAGCCCCTTCTGCTGCTTGCGCCGCTGCTGCAGCTGCTCATCGCTGGCGATAAACTCCAGCCCCCGATCAAGCTTGCCGTCAGCCTCAAGGCTATTGATCAGACGGATATACTCATCCGGATCCTTGGCTTCATGCGCTCTGGCCAGACTCAATGCCTGGGTCTGGTTGTAGTTGTTCTTCAGCACCAGCTGGGCCACATCCTCGGTCATCTCTTTGAGCAGCTGGTTACGTTGCTTGACCGTCATATCACCGCCAGCCACAACCTCGTTGAGCAGAATCTTGATATTGACCTCGTGGTCAGAGCAATCCACGCCACCGGCATTATCAATAAAGTCGGTAAAGCAGGCACCACCCTTAAGGGCGAACTCGATCCGCCCCAACTGGGTAAAGCCCAGATTGCCACCCTCACCCAGTACCCGACAACGCAGCTCGCCGCCGTTGATCCGCAAGCTGTCATTGGCCTTGTCGCCAACATCGGCATGGCTCTCTTGCTGCGCCTTGACGTAGGTGCCGATGCCGCCGTTCCAGATCAGATCTACTGGCGCTTTAAGCAGCGCCGAGATCAGTTCATTGGGACTCAAGTTGCTTGCCTCGATGGCAAAGCGTTGCTGCATCTCGGCCGAGATCGGGATCGACTTGGCCGCCCGCGAGAAGATACCGCCCCCCTGGGAGATCAACTCGCTGTTGTAATCACTCCAGCTGGAGCGCGGCAGCGCGAACATCCGCTGACGCTCAACAAAGCTGCTGGCAGCATCCGGATTGGGATCAATAAAGATATGCTGATGGTTAAAGGCGGCGGTCAGCTGCGCATGCTCAGACAGCAGCAAACCGTTACCGAACACATCCCCGGCCATATCACCGATACCCACCACGGTGAAAGACTGCGATTGGGTATCCAGATCCAACTCACGAAAATGCCGCTTGACCGATTCCCAAGCACCCTTGGCGGTGATCCCCATTCCTTTATGGTCGTAGCCCTGACTGCCACCGGAGGCAAACGCATCCCCCAGCCAGAAGCCGTACTCTTCGGCCAGCGCGTTAGCTATATCGGAGAAGGTCGCGGTGCCCTTGTCGGCGGCAACGACCAGATAGGGATCATCGCCATCAACACGGATCACATCGCGCGGCGGGACCACCTTGCCATCCACTAGGTTATCCGCCAGATCCAGCAGACCGCGGATAAAGATCTGGTAACAGGCGATACCCTCGGCCTGGATCTCCTCGCGAGAGCCTTTTTCGGGCAAATTGCGTGGCACGAACCCACCCTTGGCGCCGACCGGTACGATGACTGCGTTCTTGACCTGCTGCGCCTTCACCAAACCCAGCACCTCGGTACGGTAATCCTCCTGCCGATCTGACCAACGCAGCCCGCCACGCGCCACCTTGCCACCGCGCAGATGCACCCCTTCGACACGAGGCGAGTAGACGAAGGTTTCGAACAACGGCCGCGGCCGTGGGATGTTGGCAATCTCACGCGGACTAAGCTTGAACGAGATGTAAGACTTAGGTGCAGCCTTGTCGTCCAGCTGGAAATAGTTAGTACGCAAGGTCGCCTTGATCAGCTCCAAAAGGCGCCGCAAGATACGATCGTCGTTAAGGTTATCGACCTGGTTAAGCGCATCGGCGATGCTGGTTTCCAGCCGTTTGGCTAAGGCATCCACCTTGTCACTGTCTTGGCGGGCCGGCTCAAAGCGGGCCCGGAAAAGCGCCACCAGCAACTTGGTTACTTGTAGATGGCGCGCCAGGGTATCGGCGACGTATGGCTGACTGAAGTCGAAGCGTAATTGACGGTTATAGCGGGTGTAGGCGCGTAGCAGCGCCACCTCCCTCCAGCCTAACTTGCCACCGATAACCAGTTTGTTGAACTCGTCGTTCTCGGCCAGACCCTCCCAGATTGCTGCGAAGGCATCCTGGAACAGCTGCTTTACCTCCAACAGCTCTACCGCCTCGGCGCCGTTGTAGATCAGGGTAAAATCGTGCATCCAGAAGATCCGACCATCACGGCGACGCACCTCGTAGGGGTGTTCGCCAACGACCCGCATCCCCAGGTTTTCAAGGATAGGAACGATATCGGAGAGAACCAACGACTCACCTTCAGAGAGCATCTTGAACCGTAGCAGCTGGCTGGAATCTTCGAGGACCCGATAGAAACTCAGCGCCAAGGAGCGGCCCGCATCGAGCTCTGCTAAACGCTGAATATCGTATACCGCATTGCTCGAGGAGAAGTGCTCTTTATAGGCACTGGAGAAGGCACCCAGATACTGGGACGCATAACGGCTGCCCAGCTCTTCGCCGCAACCCTCGACCAGCGCGCTGTGCAGATCTTCATCCCAGGCACGTGAAAACTCAACTACCTGCGCCTGCAGCGCCTGAATATCCCACTGCAGCGGCTGGTTAGGATCGACCCGCAGCACGAAGTGCGTCCGCGCTAATACTGATTCTGAAAAGTGGGTGGTGAACTCGGTATCCAAAGCATTGAAATGGGTCTCTAAAACCTGCTGCACCCGACTGCGCAGATCGGTGCTGTAGATATCGCGCGGGGCGTAATACAGACAAGAGAAAAACTTTCCGCAAGGGTCCGGGCGAACAAACAACCGCACCTTACGCCGCTCCTGGAGGTTAAAGATTCCCAGCGCGGTATCGAACAGACTGTCGAGCGTTGCCATGAACAGCTCTTCGCGGGGCAGATCTTTAATTACCTGTTGCAGCTCTTTACTGCTGTGGCCGCCGGGTTCGAAACCCGCTTGTAGCAGCACAGCATCAACCTTGCCACGCAGCAACGGGATTGTTCTCGGTTCTGCGGCATAGACTGACGAGGTATAAAGACCGTAAAAACAGCACTCCCCCACGACAGCACCGGTTTCATCAAAGCGTTTCACCACCACCAGATCACGGTAGGCAGGGCGATGAACCCTTGAACGCTTAGCGTCTTTGGCAAACATCACCGGGGTGCTGGTCAAAATAAATTGACGCTCGTTGTCGCGCAGATTTTGCAGCGCTTTTTTCCGACCCGACGGACTGATCAAGCGCTGGGTACCCAATTCCGATCCTGCGACACGACTGATACTCGGCTGATCCCCTGCACCCTCGACCTGGATCTCATCATAACCAAGGAAGGTAAAGTTATTTTCCAGCAGCCACTCCAAATACGCCTTCGCCTCGGCAACCGCTTCGACTTCAACCGACGCCGGCTGCGGATCCAGTGCATCGATGCAGTCACGCACCCGCTGTTGCATCGAGGGGAAATCTTTCACTGCGGCACGTACATCGTTAAGCACATCAAGCAGCGACGCCTGGATCGCCTTCAGAGCCTCGCGGTCACTGCGACGATCGACTTCGAGGTAGATGGTTGATTCACGCCGCAGGGCTGCAGACTCAGAGTCACCATCCAACAGCTGCAGTAACTGCCCGGCCTCATCCCGGTGCACGGTGATCAAGGCGTTATGAATTGCATGGATCGAGAGGCCCTGGCGGTTCAACTCCATCCGCACCGAATCGACCAAAAAGGGCATATCGGTATTCAAGATTTCGATCACGGTATGGCCAGAATGCCAGCCATGTTGCTCAACATCAGGGTTCATGACCCGAACCTTGGCCGTGCCGGGATTGAGCTGCTGGATAAAATGCCAGCAAGACAGGGTTGCACCGTAGAGATTATCCAGGCGGCGCTCCTCCAGCTCCTCTACCGGACTGACATGGTAGTAAAGACGGGAAAAACGGCTTAACTCGGCAGCGACCTGTTGCTCCAATTTGCTAGCAAACAGCTCATCCAAGCGGGTCAGTAGCTTGCCTTTTTTGCTACTACGTAGATCGAACATAGGGGTATCTCTGGCCTTGAATATGTGTGTGAGTAATGGGTTTAAATATAATTGGGGCGCACCGGGACGGCGGCAGCACGGGGTATAGAAAAAACAGCTGGCGGCAACAGGCACGTCCGCGAATACCGGAAGTGCTCATTGCAGACCCTGCAGGTGGATAAAATCTGAGAAAAAAGAGTCACCCAACAACCCGTAAAAATCACAGTCGGCAGGGGTTGTGGCCACGACAACAGAGGTGTCGATTAGCGGATAAAGCTTGGCTATTAGGCCGTTCATAACAGGTTCCGGTTTAACTCCCGGGCGTTACTGACTGGAAAAAAATAGCTAACAAAATACAACAAACACAATATGACGCGGACTTGCTGACCCAAAAAAACGACTCCAGAACATCGCCTGGAGTCATATTTTTAGGGGGACGGCGGCCGTAGCCGCCGATCAGGAAAGCTTACATCCAGCCACGTTCTTTGTAGTAACGCACAGCACCATCATGCAAAGGAGCA
>CAXBEA010000163.1:0-5607 GCA_963974645.1 uncultured Neptunomonas sp.
GGTAGTCTTCAAGCTGAGCCAGAGCGGCGATAGACAGGCCCGCATCTGGTTGCTGACAGTGCTCCAAATCGATCACTGCCAACGCCTCGCACAACCGCTGCGCATCGGCGCTGTTAGCCGCACTCAACCCCAGCGAAGAGACAGCTCCAGGCCAACGCTGCTTAAGCAGCGGCATCACCTGCGCGCGTAGATAGTTACGATCGTGAACAGGATCCAGATTACTCGGATCATCGATCCAGGTTAACTGCCGATCGGCAGCGAAGCGCGCCAGACTCTGGCGCGGACAGTCCAGCAGCGGCCGAAGCAACCGCCCCCGACCGAGCGGTCGACTGCTAGGCATCGATGCCAACCCCCGCACACCACTGCCGCGCATCAACCGCAGCAGCAAGGTTTCCGCCTGATCATCGGCATGATGCCCCTGCAGCAGCAGATCGCCGCTTTCCAACAGCGACTGAAACACTCGGTAGCGGGCGATACGGGCTTGATTTTCCAGACTACCACCCGGCCCAACCGAGACGGTACGCAGCGCCAAGTCCACCCCCAGCTGATCGCAGCTTGACTGGCAGTGCCGCGCCCAGTCATCGGCCTGAGGATGAAGCCCATGATGGACATGCACCGCCTTGAGTCGTCCTTCAGCATTGAGCCCAGCATCAAGCGCCAGCTGCAGCAGCACCCGCGAATCCAGACCGCCACTGTAGGCGATCCAGATCGCGCCGGTGGGATTATCCACAGCGACCTGGGCCAATCGGTCGATTAAAACGTCGGGGGGTAGAATCATCGCGTACAACAGAAAAGGGCACCCGCGGGTGCCCTTAGTGAATCAGTTGATGCCGTAAGACATCAGCCGCTCGTAGCGCCGGTGCAACAGGGCATCAACATCCAACTCATCCAACTGATCCAAAGCCGCTAATAGCTGGGTCTTCAATGAGGTCGCCATCAACTCGCGGTCGCGATGTGCGCCGCCCAGCGGCTCTTTAACAACGACATCGACCAGACCCAGCTCGTGCAACCGTGCCGAGGTAATACCCATCGCTTTAGCCGCATCCGAAGCTCGGTCGGCACTCTTCCAGAGGATAGACGCACAGCCCTCGGGAGAGATCACCGAATAGGTGCCGTATTGAAGCATCAGCAACTTATCGCAGACCCCAATAGCCAAGGCTCCGCCCGAACCACCCTCGCCAACAACGGTAGAGATAACCGGAACCTTCAGGCGCGACATCACCGCCAGGTTGAAAGCGATCGCCTCGCTCTGGCCGCGCTCTTCGGCACCAATGCCAGGGTACGCTCCCGGGGTATCAATAAAGGTCATGATCGGCATCTTAAACCGCTCGGCCATCTCCATCAGCCGCAGCGCTTTACGGTAGCCCTCGGGACGCGGCATACCAAAATTACGCCGCACCTTCTCTTTGGTCTCGCGTCCTTTCTGGTGTCCGATCAGCATCACCGGACGCCCGTCGATACGGCCTATGCCACCGACAATAGCAGCGTCGTCGGCATAGTGACGGTCACCGTGCAGCTCATCAAAGTCATCAAAAATAAGTTCGGCATAGTCCAGGGTGTAGGGACGCTTAGGATGGCGGGCAATCTTAGCAACCTGCCAGGCGGTAAGATCGGCAAAGATCTTCTCGGTCAAGCCGACGCTTTTCTGCTCAAGTTTGTCAATCTCCTCACCTATATTCAGGTCGCTGCTCTGCCCCACCGTGCGCAGCTCTTCAATCTTTGCTTGCAGCTCGGCGATAGGCTGCTCGAAATCCAAATAATTAGGGTTCATAAGGGTCCGCTTCTGATACTAAGCCCACCCCAAACAAGGGGGTTAAGGCGGAAAAATAGGCCAAGTCTACCTTGCGATTAGTCGTTTAGCCACCATAGAGCAGCAGCACCTGCGCCTTGCCATAAAGGCGCCGCAGATCCCACAGCAATTCATCGCTGACCCGCACCTGCCACTCAGGCCCAAGCACCAGATCGGCCTGGGCAGCCTCACTCTGGTAGCGAATCCGTACTCTCACCCCCTCGTCACTGCGATGCTGCGGCAGCCAGCTAGACAGCTGCTTGCTGATATCAACACCGGCTGACTTCAGCTCGATCTGCAGCGCCCTGGCAAAACTGCGTCGGGCATCGGCAATATCCATGGCTCGGCTACAGCGCACCTTCATCTGATCTTTATAGTCATCGAAGGAGACTTCGCCCTCAAACACCAGCACCCGATCCTTGACGATCAGGTCCCGGCACTGATCGTACAGCTCGCCGAACAGCACCACTTCCATCCGCGCGCTGCGGTCATCCAGGGTAACCACCACCAGGGTATCGCCACGCTTGGTTTTGATCTGGCGGATATCCAGCACCAATCCAGCCATCTTCTGCTGCGTACCGCGCATGGGTTTAAGATCGACCAGGCGACTCGGGGCGAACTTACGCAGTTCCTGCTCGTATTCATCGATCGGGTGCCCGGTGACATACAGCCCCAGGGTATCCTTCTCACCCGCCAGCCGCTGCTTGTCCGACCACTCTTCTATTCGCCCATAGGGTTCATAGGGATCATTAACGCCCTCGTGGGCCAGACTGACGTCACCGAACAGGTCAAACACCCCACTGTCCAGATTGCGCGCCTTCTGATCCGCCGCCTTGACCGCATCCGGAATCGCCGCCATCAGCACCGATCGATTCGGCCCCAGCTTGTCCAGCGCCCCGCAGCGTAGCAGCGCCTCAAGCACCCGCTTGTTGATATTCGAACCACCTACGCGCTCGCAGAAATCGAACAGGTCCGCAAAGGGGCCGCCCTGCGCACGCGCCGCCACGATGGCACCGATCGGCCCCTCGCCAACCCCTTTCACCGCGCCAAGGCCGTAGACAATCTCGCCAGCATCGTTAACGGTGAACATAAATTCACCGAAATTGACATCGGGCAGCACCAGCGCCAACCCCATCGTCCGACACTCTTCGACAAAGATCACCACCTTGTCGGTATTCTGCATATCCGATGACAGCACCGCCGCCATAAAAGGTGCTGGATAGTGGCATTTCAACCAGGCGGTCTGGTAAGACACCAATGCGTAAGCGGCGGAGTGTGATTTGTTAAACCCATAACCGGCGAACTTCTCCACCAGATCGAAGATATTACCTGCAAGATCTGCATCGATCCCATTACCCTCACAGCCCGCCAAAAAGCCCACCCGCTGTTTGGCCATCTCTTCAGGCTTTTTCTTACCCATGGCACGACGCAACATGTCGGCCCCACCCAGGGTAAAGCCTGCCATCACCTGGGCGATCTGCATCACCTGTTCCTGGTACAGCACCACCCCGTAGGTCGGTTCCAGCACCGGCTGCAGCGGCATATATTCATAGTCAGGGTGCGGAAACGAGAGCTTGGCCCGACCGTGTTTACGGTTGATAAAGTCATCTACCATCCCCGACTGCAGTGGCCCGGGCCGGAACAGCGCCACTAGGGCGATGATGTCCTCAAAACGGCTCGGCAGCAGCCGTTTCATCAGATCTTTCATCCCGCTGGATTCGAGCTGAAACACGGCGGTGGTATCGCCGCGCTTGAGCATCTCGTAGATCCGCGGATCCTCCAGCTCGATAGTGGTGATATCCAGCGGCGGCTCATCGGTCTTGGCTTGCAGGGCATGAATGGTTTTCAACGCCCAGTCGATGATGGTTAGGGTCCGCAGCCCAAGAAAGTCGAATTTCACCAGCCCGGCGTATTCGACATCGTTTTTATCGAACTGGGTCACCAGACCGCCGCCAAACTCATCGCAATACAGCGGCGCAAAATCGGTCAGCTTGGTCGGTGCGATCACCACCCCGCCCGCATGCTTGCCTACCCCCCGGGTCACGCCTTCTAGCTGCAGCGCCATATCCCAGATCTCCTGGGCCTCCTCGCTGATACTAAGAAACTCGGCTAGCGCGGGCTCGCTCTCAACCGCCTTGCCCAGCGTCATCCCCACCTCAAACGGAATCAACTTAGACAGTTTGTCGGCCAGACCAAACGCCTTACCCTGTACCCGGGCGACGTCGCGCACCACCGCCTTGGCCGCCATGGTGCCGAAGGTGATGATCTGTGACACCGCATCGCGGCCGTAGGTCTCGGCTACGTAGTCGATAACCCGGTCACGGCCATCCATGCAGAAGTCGATATCGAAGTCGGGCATCGATACCCGCTCAGGATTCAGAAAGCGCTCGAACAGCAGATCGTACTCAATCGGATCCAGATCGGTGATCTTCTGCGCGTAAGCCACCAAAGAACCCGCACCCGATCCCCGTCCCGGCCCCACCGGCACGCCGTTATCCTTACCCCACTGGATAAAGTCCATGACGATCAGAAAGTAGCCGGGAAAGCCCATCTCGATAATGATCTTCAGCTCGAATTCGATACGATCGTCGTAGATCTTGCGCTTGGCCGCATACTCAGGATCGTTACGATCGAGAATCTTCTCGAGCCGCTCCTCCAGCCCGCGCATAGAGACGTCGATGAAAAACTCATCCATGGTCATCCCGTCGGGGATCGGATAGTTAGGCAGGTAATACTTCCCCAGCTCGATCTCAATATTGCAGCGCTTGGCGATCTCAAGACTGTTGCTCAGCGCAGAGGGAATATCAGCAAAGAGCGCACACATCTCGTCACTGGTACGGAAATACTGCTGCGCACTGTAGGTTTGCGGGCGACGGGGATCAGCCAATACCCGTCCCTGATTAATACAGACCCGCGCCTCGTGGGCATCAAACTCCTCCGGCCGCAGGAACATCACCTCGTTGGTAGCCACAACCGGGCAATTTAACTCGCTGGCGGCACGCACACTGGCATGCAGGCACTCCTCATCCTTGGGGCGACCGGTACGCTGCAGTTCAAGGTAAAAGGAATCGGGAAAAACCGCCATCCACTCTGTTAAGCGCTCAAGCCCCTCCTCGGGACGCTCACTCAGCAGCGCTGCACCAATCTCGCCCTCTTTGGCCCCCGAGAGCGCGATCAATCCTTTCGCCTTCTGTTTAATCCACTCCGGCTTGACCAGTGCCTTTTCGGCAATAATCGTCTGACCCTGCTGGTAAGCCATCGCGATCAATTCGGTCAGGTTGCGATAGCCCTCTCGGTCTTTAACCAGCAGCGTCATCCGCCGCGGTGCGGCCTTGGGATCGTCACGATTCTCAACCCAAATATCCGTCCCGCAGATCGGCTTAACCCCAGCAGCGATAGCCGCCTGATAAAACTTGATCAGGGCATAAAAATTGGTCTGATCGGTCAGCGCAACCGCTGGCATCCCCTGCTTCGCAGCCGCAGCCGCCAACGCCTTCACCCGAACCAGGCCATCAACAACCGAAAACTCAGAATGGACGCGCAGATGGACGAATTGACAATCAGACATGAAAGTTCCGGTCGTTATAAATAAGAGCCGTGATTATAGCGGCCGAGGTATGCAGAGGTAAGTCAGGAAGTGGAAGAAAACAGCCACACCTTTCATATCTGTCCGATCATTCAGTCTGACCTACACCGAACCATTAGCCCATGTGAAGAGTCAGCAGTAGATTAACCCCAGGGTCGAGGGGAACACATTTTCACTAAACGGGGTAGTCGGTTAGCTCCTCCACCCACTACATCTTGTGTTTCACCAATCA
>CAXBEA010000164.1:0-5581 GCA_963974645.1 uncultured Neptunomonas sp.
TGATTGGTGAAACACAAGATGTAGTGGGTGGAGGAGCTAACCGACTACCCCGTTTTACGGATAATTACGGGCTTGTCAGTCAGCTCAAGAGCCGCGGGTACTTAGCTCTTGAGCTGACGCGAAGCGATTATTTAGGCGTCGAAGAGGTAGTTGTCATCATCTCTCTGGCGCTTGTGTTCAAAATAATCCTCGATACCGCGTCTGACGTCTAGTTTTCCGGTTTTTTTACTATAAAAACGCAGATCGTCACTGTCACTGTCATCCGTGGCGTAATCCATCTCATCGTCAAGATATTCTCTGTTCGACACCTTGTTCAATCTCCGATAAAAAATCACAAAAGGAAAAGACTAGATAATCGAAAATGCTGAATTGGTAAAATGAATTTTTTTCCTTCAGTGCCGGTCTCTTTTTGCGCCGTTTTCAATTAGATGAAAATGGTAGCTTGAAACTGAAGGCTCCTTAGCATCAGCCGCTCATTTCGGGTGGCTATCGGGCCCGGAGAGGGTTTCTGCGCGCTTCAGCGGATCGGATTAAACCTGAGCGTATTAAACCTGAGCTTAGTCGCCCGCTCGGTTGCCAATAAAGTGCTCGCGAACCACCTGGTTGAACGCCTCGACATAGCCCGGATCGAACTGGGTACCGACGTTGCCGTTTATTTCCGACATGGCGCTGAGCAGCGAGCGACGGTAACTCCGGTCAGGGCGTTCATTGGTGACCGCGTAGAAGGTATCCACAATACTGATGATCCGGGCACCGGGAGAGATCGCGGTAGCGGCGAGTCCTCTGGGGTAGCCACTACCATCGTAGCGTTCATGGTGTTGCCGCACAGCGTCAGCCGCGTCTGCCCAGCCGGGAATACGCGCCAGCATGTCGGCACCCGAATCTATATGGCCCTTGACGATTTTCTGCTCGGCGTCGACGAGTTCGGTCTGTTTGTTGAAGATGGTATGAGGGATCAGCGCCATGCCCATGTCATGGACACAGACCGCCGCTTCTAGTTGCAGCGGATCTGCGACCTGGCCTAGCCGTTGATTCAGCTCCCTGGCCAGCTGTGTCGTCTCCTGGGTCCGGCGCCGCCAGTAGATACTCAGCTGGTCAATGCGGTGCGCCATGTTATGGAAAAAGAGCAGGTCAAGATCCTGTGCCGATGTCTGGTCGGGCGCTGCTACTGCGCCTTCCGGGGGTAGGGTTGCAGCGCCCAGATCTCGTAGGGCTTGTTCGAGGGCTTGCTGGCGCTCTGAATCACTGCTGCCTTTGATCGCTTGGATGCCCCTCAGCATCGCCTCCAGCTGGTCGGCGCTGGCGCTGCCCGATTGCCGTAGCTCGCTGTTCAGCTGTTCGATTTGAACAATACCGGCCAGGATCAGATCCCCTACATCGGTCGTATAGGGGTGCTTCTCTGCGCGGATATCGGTGACGATATCCTCCAGAGCGTGCACCACATCCGCCGACTGATCCAGGTTGACCATCTTGCAGTTGCCTTTCAGCGAATGCATATGCCGGAACAGTTGATGGATATTCTCTGGACTCGGGTTGCACTCCAGCTGGGCGATGCAATCCTGGATATCGCTGAGGTTATCTTGGAAACAACCGTTAAAGTCGTCGATGATATCGGCGGGAAGGTTGCTGAATTCCGGGCTTTGAAAGCGTTTCATAGCGACTTTGTATCCATAGTTCCGGGTTACGGAGGGGTTATTTTAGTAGTGGCTAGTCGCGATCTAGCCATTCTCTTTTTGGGGATCAAACCCTGCTGCAACGCTTACCCAGAAGGTAAGCAGGGCAGGGTACCATCCTCTGACAAGGCCGGGCTTGCAGCGGGTTCGCCAGAGCGTTTTTTACGATAGGATAAAAACTCTATCCAGAGACTCTTTTTTTTTGCTGAGTTTTATTCATATTCTTCGTTTGAGGCTGGGGCGGGTTGTTGCGGCTCAGTATACCCGAGGCATTTGCCAGGCATCACTTCAGCTAGGGATTGTTTCGTTGGCTTTATCGCCGTGGGAGAAAAGCAGGATGAAATCAGTTCGTTTGGGATTGAGCAGGATCGCCGCGGCACTGCTGATGGCGGGCGCTGTGCAGGCCTCTGCCGAAGAGCTGCACGTGTAGAGGTCTTCGTGGCGGCGCGGGCCTATCTGGGCAAGCCGACCGATGATTTCAGCAAGTCTGCGATCGCCGAAGCGGCCCAGGCGGTCAATCAGGTACGGCCCCAGCTGCGTTATTTCCATAGCTCGCAATACATCAATGATCTGGCTAACGGCGATACCTGTGTCGCCCATGGCTATTCCGGTGATCTGATGCAGGCTAGGGACAGGGCTTCTGAGGCCGGTAATGGGGTCGAGATCGCTTATGTGGTACCGGCTGAAGGCGCCGTGGTTTGGACCGATGTAATGGCGATTCCCAAGGATGCGCCTAATCCCGCTGCGGCGCATAAGTTTATCGATTACCTCCTCCAGCCGCAGGTGATCGCCGAGATTACTAACTATGTCGCCTATGCTAACGCCAATGCGGCGGCGACCGACCTGGTTGATGAGGCGATCCGCAGTGATGCCGGGACCTATCCACCGGCCCAGACGCTGGCCAAACTGCTGGTACTGAAAACCCCCAGTGACAAGCAGGCCCGGGCGATGAACCGGGCCTGGACGCGGGTCAAGACCGGGCAGTAATCACGTCACTGCCCTTAGCCGAAAGATGCCCCGTTCAGGGGCATCTTTTTTAGATCTGTGAGAACAAATAACGATGGCGAAATCAGCTCAGTTCAAACCTCAACCAGCCTGGCAGACTCCGGATGCTGAGCCGATCGTACGGATCGAAAATATCAGTAAATGCTTCGGTGGCTTCTATGCCCTGGATGATGTGAGTTTGCAGATTCACCAGGGCGAGTTTTTTTCGCTGCTGGGGGCCTTAGGGTGCGGCAAAACCACGTTGCTGCGGATTCTGGCTGGTTTTGAAACCCCGACCGCAGGTCGGGTCTATATCGATGGCGAGGATGTGACCGATGTCCCGCCCTACCTGTGGCCGGTCAATATGATGTTTCAGTCCTATGCGTTGTTTCCGCATATGAGCGTGGCTGAAAATATCGGCTTCGGTCTCAAACAGCAGCGGATGGCCAAGTCTGAACGTGCTGAGCGGGTCGCCGAGATGCTGGCCCTGGTGCAGATCGAAGCCCTCGCGGCTCGCCGCCCCCATCAGCTCTCCGGCGGTCAGCGGCCGCGGGTGGCCTTGGCCCGCGCGCTGGCCAAACACCCTAAAATTTTGCTCCTCGGTGAGCCGCTGGGGGCGTTGGATAAGAAACTGCGTGAGCAGACCCAGTTTGAACTGGTCAACATTCAGGAGCGGTTGGACACCACCTTTATCATCGTCACCCATGATCAGGAGGAGGCGATGACGATGTCTTCAAGGATCGCATTGATGCAGCAGGGGCGGGTAGAGCAGGTCGACCCACCCAGGCATCTGTATGAGTTCCCCGCGACGCGCTATGCCGCGGATTTTATCGGTCTGGTGAATCTGTTCGAGGGCTATGTGGTCGACCAGGTCGATGACCAGGTGCGGATCCAAAGTGACGAGTTGGGTGGTGAGTTGGGGGGTGAGTTGCTGGTTCACCATAGCCATCCACTGGTGGTCGGGATGAGTGTCACCGTAGCGCTACGGCCAGAAAAAATTCAGCTCCTATCGGCGCTGGACGCCGCTAAACCCAATCAACTGCAGGGGCAGATCCGTGAAATTGCCTATCTGGGCGATGTCTCTATCTATCCTGTCGAACTCGCCAGCGGTAAACGGGTGCAGTTTACCCAGTCCAACGTCCAGGCGCTGGCCGAACAGCCGTTGACCTGGGACGATCAAGTGGTACTGGGCTGGCAGGCCAACAGCTGTGGAGTGCTGACGGCATGAGGCCAGGGTCGAAAAATGCTCTTCCACGACAGCCCTCACGAGCGCTGCAACGACTCTTGCCCCAGGGACGCTCGCTGATCATCGGTGTGCCCTGGCTCTGGCTGGGGTTGTTTTTCCTGTTACCCTTCCTGTTTGTGCTCAAGATCAGCCTGTTGGAACCGGCGCTGGCGCAACCCCCCTATCTGGACCTGATTCGCGAGATCAGCGATGGCCTGGTTACGATCAAGATCAATCTGGGCTCCTATCTACTGTTGTTCGAGGATCCGCTGTACCGCAATGCACTTTTTAGTTCGCTGCAAATAGCTGCTATCTCTACCCTGCTGTGTTTGCTGCTGGGCTATCCGATGGCCTATGCCATCGCTCGCTCGCCAGCGCTCTGGCGGTTGTCGCTATTGATGCTGATTATCCTGCCGTTCTGGACCTCGTTTCTGATTCGGGTCTACGCCTGGATCGGCATCCTCAAGGGCAACGGTTTGCTAAATAACTTCCTGCTCTGGCTCGGGGTGATCGATCAGCCGCTGGTAATCATGCACACCTCCATCGCGGTCTATATAGGTATCGTCTACAGCTACCTGCCGTTTGTGGTGCTACCGCTGTACGCCACCCTGGTGCGGCTCGATCACTCGTTGCTGGAGGCTGCTGCTGATTTGGGTTGCCCGCCCTGGCGACAGTTCTTGTTGATTACCCTGCCATTGTCGCTGCCGGGTGTGTTGGCCGGTGGGATGTTGGTGTTTATCCCGGTAATGGGTGAGTTTGTGATTCCGGACCTGCTCGGTGGTCCCGATACGCTGATGCTTGGCAAGCTACACTGGATCGAGTTTTTCAACAATAAAGACTGGCCGCTGGCGTCATCGCTGGCAGCGATTTTGCTGCTGGTGCTGATCGTGCCTTTCGCGTTGCTGCGCCATTTCGAGCGCAAAGCGGAGGAGTCCGGCTGATGCAGCGTCGCCCTCTGTTTCTACTCAGTATGCTGGCTTTCGGTTATGCGTTTCTGTACGGCCCAATCCTCAGCCTGATGGTCTATTCGTTTAACGAAAGCCGGTTGGTGACGGTCTGGGGCGGTTTCAGCACCAAGTGGTATGGCGAACTGCTTAACAACACCGCGTTGCTTAATGCCGCCTGGCTGAGCATCAAGATCGCTGCCATCAGGGCGTGGTCAATCGACGATAACCTTGGCTCATACCACCTTCGCCATGGCTTATGTCACCGTGGTGGTGCGGAGTCGTCTGGCCCATCTGGACCCCTCGTTGGAGGAGGCGGCGATGGATCTGGGGGCACGACCGCTGAGGGTTTTTTTCGTGATCACTTTACCGCTGATTGCCCCGGCATTGGCCGCCGGCTGGCTGCTGGCCTTCACCCTGTCGATGGATGATCTGGTCGTCGCCAGCTTTGTCTCGGGTCCGGGTGCAACCACCCTGCCGATGGTGGTCTATTCGAGCGTGCGGCTGGGTGTCAGCCCGCAGATCAACGCCTTGGCGACCCTGATTGTGCTGGTGGTAAGCAGTGCGGTGGCGGTGGCGACCTACCTGATGTTCCGACAGCAGAAACGAACGCATCAATAGCGGGGATGAGTCCCGGTTGCTGCTGTGCGTTGCGGCAAGTCCAACCGCTTACCCCGGCATGTGCCAACAGCAATATAGATAGTTTCCATCCGTAAACGTAACACACTGATATTTAAATACAAAAAGCCTGCTTT
>CAXBEA010000165.1:0-5515 GCA_963974645.1 uncultured Neptunomonas sp.
TGGAGCAACTCGGGCTCTGGCTCGTCCAACAACTCCAACACCGTTGGATGCACCGCATCGAGAGTAGCACTCAGGTAGCCCGGGGGTTTATGCAGCATAAAATAACGCGGCTGACGCGATTGCAGCTGCTGCTCACCGAGCTGAATCTGGCTAAAACCGCTAACCTGGTGTAACGGATCTGTCACCGGCAGGCCATCCACCCTCACCTGTTTCTCAGCCAGCCAGCGGCGCGCCTGCTTGCGGCTCGCCTGTGGCAGATTACTTAGAAATCGGTCCAGCCGCATCGACTCAGGCGCGCCTGGCGTGCCTGGCGTGCCGTTGTAGCAACGCTGGAGCAGCTGCTTTAGAGGTACGGCTCAGTTGCTGCATCAGGGTGAAGGAGACGTCACTTAAGCCGAACTGCTGTTCGATATCGGCGAGCATCCGCAGCCACAGATGAGCCGTCATCTCGGCATCTGCCAATGCCCGGTGGTAGACGCCATCGTTGGGCAGCTGCAGCTGACTCACCAGCGTACCCAACTTATGATTGGTTGCACCGGGATAGAGACGACGCGCTACCAGCATCGAGCAGGAAAAACCGCCCTGGGTACGCTGACCAATGCGGCTGAATTCAGCGTCCAGAAAGCGTCGGTCGAAGGAGGCGTTGTGGGCTACCATATTGTCATCACCCAGATACGCAGCAAACTCAGCCATCACCGCAGCACAGGGACGCGCCTTGGCCAGCATCGCATTACTGATACCGGTATAGCCTTCGATAAAACTGTCCACCCGTCGACCCGGATTCATCAGCGCCTGAAATCGATCCCGAATCTGGCCATCGACCAGGCGCACCGCACCGATCTCTATCGCCCGATCGCCCTGATCTGGCGACAGACCGGTGGTTTCAAAATCGAGCACCACAAGCGTACTAGCCGTGCCTGGGGATAGGCTGCTAGAAGAAAGGTTGTATGAGGGCTTTGTTGGCAGAGATGGAGTGACCGGCATAAGCAGTAGCCAAAATATAATCAAGGGAACATCTGGGCAAAAACGGCACTATTGTAACGGCGTAAACGCCGAGCACAAGACGCGCGACTTTCAACCCGCCAAACCGCATGCGTTTTATCAATCTACGCCCTACTTCCGTTATACTGCAACCATCGATCCTCTTCTGGAAACACTAACTGACGCCATGCTGATTCTTATCTCGCCCGCCAAGACCCTCGATTTTGAGACGCCTCCAACCACCCAACGCTTCAGCCAGCCCGAGTTGCTGCACCATTCTGAACAACTGATCGAGCAACTCAGAGCGATGCCACCCCAGCAGATCGGCGAACTGATGAAACTCAGCGACAAGCTCGCCAGTCTCAATGCGGCCCGCTATGAGACCTGGTCACAGCCGTTCACTGCCGAGAACGCCAAACCAGCCCTGCTGGCCTTTAAAGGCGATGTCTATACCGGTCTGGATGCAGAATCCCTCAGCGAAGAGGATCTCAGCTTTGCCCAGCAGCACCTGCGAATGCTGTCCGGGCTCTACGGTCTACTAAGACCTCTAGACCTGATGCAGCCTTATCGACTGGAGATGGGCACCCGGCTGGTCAACCCTCGCGGTAGCAACCTGTATCAATTCTGGGGCGATATCATCACCGATGCGGTCAATCAGCTGCTGAGCGAGCAGGAGGAGGACCTGCTGATCAATCTGGCCTCCAACGAATACTACCGATCGATCCAACCCAAGCGCCTCAAGGCACGGGTGATCACGCCGGTATTTAAGGATTTCAAAAACGGCCAATACAAGGTGATCAGTTTCTTTGCCAAGAAGGCGCGAGGATTGATGAGCCGTTACATTATTCAGAATCGACTTAACAGCGTCGAAGCTCTGCAAGGGTTTGCTGCCAAGGGGTACTATTTTTCTGCCTCAGAATCTGACGCGCATCAACTGGTGTTTAAACGCGAGCAGCAGTGAAGGTTTTAAACCTGTTTCGGCACCGGGCGACGGTGTGTTGCCAGTAGCATACCGGCCAACACCAGGACAAAACCGAACAGATGAAACAGCGCTGGCTGCTCGTTTAAAAACAGCATCGACAGAATCATGCCGAACACTGGCATCAGATAGACAAACAGTCCGGCACTCGGTGCACCAAGCTTCTCAACCCCATAATTCCAAAAAAAGTACGCCAGTACCGACGGAAAAATAGCAACATACCCCAGCACCAACAGGTTATCGGCCACTAAGGCGATGCGCTGCCCCTGCCCCAGTTCCCACAGATACACCGGCAACAACACCAGGGTGCCGACCAACACCGTACTCCCCAGCAACGCGCTCTTACTCAATGCGACCGGACGCCAGTTTAATGCCACGGTATACAGCGCCCAGGACAGCATCGCCGCCAGCACCCAGAGATCTCCTCGATTGATCTGCACGTTCAGCAGCTGGGTCAGATCACCCCGTAACACGATACAGAGCACGCCCAGCAGCGACAGCGCCAGGCCCGCCAGCTGCAACTTACTGATCGTCTGCCCCAGCAGCAGCACCGCCAGCAGCATCACCACACTCGGGACAACGGACTGCAGCAGAGTCGCATTCGTGGCCGTGGTGTACTGTAACCCGAGATAGATGAAGGTATTGAAGTTGACCACCCCGAGCACCGCCAACAACAACAGAATTTTCCAATGTTTAAACAGCAGCGCACGCTCTGCCAGCAGTTTTGGGGCAACCCAGGGCAATAAAATAATCAACGCCAGCAGCCAGCGCCAAAATGACAGTGACAGTGGTGGTAGCGTCAGGTGCATCGCCCGGGCGACAACAAAGTTCCCGGCCCAGAACAGCGTGGTCAGTATCAGCAGCAATTGTGGAAGATAACGCATCATTTATTGCCCCGTGGCGGAAGAACAGGCTCTGCTGCGGCAATCTCATCCTCAGCAGTTTTAACCCCAGTGGTGTCAATAACGGCTAGCTCGGTTGTCGTTATCATAGCCGTGGTAGCCGTTTCTACGCGTTCATCTATAGGACGTTGCCGAGATTCGAGCCAGCGGCCCAGTTTACGAGCCACCCAGCCCGCCTGCTGGGGTTTGCCTAAAATATAATCAAGGACATTACCGTTGCTTAAAATCCAGCCCATCTGCCGATAGGCATCCGCCTTGCCACAAAACAGGATCCGGTCACCCGGCTGCAGTAGCTCCTCCTGCCTGGGTAATAGCAGGTATTGTTGATCACGCTTAAGCATCAAGGCCAGCGCTGCCAGCTTGCGCCCTCGATCGCGCGGATCACGGAACAGGTCACGCAAACAGATCACCTCACCCTGCTGCAGATCCTCCACCATCGCAGGGGCATCCTTGACATCGATGTCATAGTCCCAACTATCCAACTCATCTTTGCCTACCAACTCGCTCATCTGGTTGATCAGGGTGCGGGCCCAGACCTCTTTTTGCTCACCCAACTGTTTTAGAAACGCGGGGATCAACGGCGTCTTCAGCTGCAACAAAATATGGTTAGCGATAATTCTGGCGGGTTCCATCACCAGATCGGTTTTCGCGGCCGCAAATACCGCGGCATTACTGCTGGAATTTTGCCGCGCCACCGTCATCAAGGTGGGATTAAGTTCCAACGCAGTCATGATGATCGACAGGTTGTTGGCATCATTATGGGTCCCTGCAATCAACCCGACGGCGCCGCTGATACGCGCCTGTTTCAGGGTAACCGCCTCGGTACCTAACCCCTGGACATAATCAATATCGAGCTCTGGCGACTGCGGGCAATTATCGATCAGGGTCAGAGAAACAGGTTTGCCTTCAAAGCTGTTATGCAACGCACGGCCGAAACGGCCATAACCACAGATGACCCAGCGGCCCTGGGTTTTCTGGTAAGCGCTCTTGAGCGAGCGGTGTTCCGGATTGGTCATCCAATCATAAATTAGATGCTTATAGGGAGAATGCAGCGCCATCGCCAAATAGTCGGCATAGGTGACAAAGGGATCGATGATCCGATCGGTACCAAAAGAGGCCAAATTAGCCGTGGTGGTCTCGGACTCGCTGCGACAGATCACTGGCAGTTGCTGCTCTTTAGCCAGCAACTTGGTGGTGATCGCGATCGCCAAATTCGCTTCATCCTGATCCGTCAGCGCCAGCACCGCCAGACAGTTCGGGTGCAGCAAGCCGGCATCCGCGAGCACATCGGGTGCGGATGCATCGGCACAGAGTCCCGGCACCGACAGGGGCAGTGGATCGGTCTCCAGTCCGTCGATACGGCTACGATCGACATCCACCACCACCACCCGGAGCCCCCGCGCGACCAAGTGACGTACCACCAACCGCCCCGTAACCCCGTAGCCGCAGACGAGATAAAAAGGCTCTTGGATCCGGCGCACATTACGCACGAAACTGGAGCGGTTCATCATCCGAATAAACGCCTGGTCCTGAAACAGCGTCAGCATCTTGCCGATGCCGTAAAGCCAGGAGACCACGGTGGCGTAGATACAAACCAGGGTCCACATCCGCTGGGCGTCGGTAAAGGGGTAAGGCACCTCGCCAAAACCGATTGTCGATCCCATAAAACTGACAAAATAAAAGGCGTGGAAGAAGTCCATCCGCCAGGGATTGCCCTGATCATCCATGCCAGGAATCAGTACCAGCCCGAGAATACTCAGGGCATAAACGACAATCAGGATAATCAGCGGCTTACGCAACCGCCGAAACAGGGTAAAGAAGAGGTGATTCATCGCTTCGAAACCTGGTTCATGGACCTGTTAACCACTTCAACGGCGCAACAGAATGGTTTCGATCATCAACAAAATCACCGACGTCAGATTAGCCAGCAGCGCGCCCGCCGAGAGCGAAACCACACTGGACATCACCGAAGGGGTCATGCCGCTGCCGCTGATATGCTCGGCATAGCCCCAGACAAAGGCGGCAGTCACCAACTGTAGATCCGCCACCAGACTGGTAGCCAACAGCACCGCGCCTATGTGGGTGCGATCACCGAGTTTAAGCACCGTTGCGATCAGACTGACCACCATCGCTGCAAAAAACTCGAACACATTATGGTGCTCGGGATTGTCGATATCGCCCATAAAAAAACCGAAGTTAACGGTTAGAGCCAGTACGATAAAAAATGCAAACGCGACCTTTTCCCGATTCATGGGGTCTCCCTGAGAGTAGCGGTACTGCTGCGATAATAGCCAACAGGATAGTCGATATAAGAGTGAAAAAAAGTATCCAGAAGAAAAGCCTACAGCGATTCTAAATCAGCCAGTTAGGCAAAAGAAACACCCGTTCTCAGTCGCTTAGGTGTTATCCCCGACAATGACACAGTATCATGCCTCAATTCCAACCTGTTTTTAGAGATAACCATGCACAAAAGCCTCGATCAGAAATACATGCAGGTCGCCCGCGCCTGTCTTCAAGTCCTCAACAACGTCAACCCTGCCGCCGACCGCAGCGCCCAGATCCAGGAGCTATACGGCGCCATCGATACCGCGATCAACCAACTCTACAAGCAGCAGGAGCAGTCACTGGGACGCAGTTTCAGTGCCCTGCGGGC
>CAXBEA010000166.1:0-5481 GCA_963974645.1 uncultured Neptunomonas sp.
ACGGATGAGGCCCAGTTTTGATGATCGTGGCAGATATGAGCTGAATAGTTACGAAAAAGGGAGCCTACAGCCGCTTTCATCAACCCTGGAAAAACACCCTATAAGGCGCAACGAAACCGCGAACACCTACCAGCGTATGACAATCCTCCAACGTCGATATTTCAGCGTCGACTCGGAAAGATATGCATACAACGTTTTTAGACCCTGCTCACGCGGATCGGGATTGGCTATTTGTGCGGTTCTTGTTTTCGGCTGAGATTGGTAGCACTCCTGAATGGGTTGGGCTTCAGTCCGACAAGAGCCCCTTGGTCGCACTGTCGGAATAAATTCCGACCCACAGGAGGCACAGGTGGCACAGGTGGCACAGGTATAAATTACCGGTACTGCAGGCCCGCCAGGAACGGGACGCACCGACCCACAGCCACCCCTAGAGGGCTTGTTCGCGGGATCTCTTATTACCGTGATGGCTGAAGATTATTGGTGATCAGGAAATCATATGAATAACTGGGTTCCATGCAATTCACCGGAGACTGGCGAAAAACTAAAGAGGCTTTCTAATGCAATCTATCAATATTGATGTTGAAGCAGCACGGAACCAGCGTCGCGTTCTATAACATCCGAACTCTGGCTTAGTCTTGCACGACCCAGATCGTCGCGGCAAAGAGACAGCCAGGTGATTGTCATAGAAATGCCTTCAGCGCTGATGGCAGGCACCACCCTGTTAACATCAGGTTTGGCGTTTACATTCGTTCGTTTAGAGTAACCGTTTATAACAAATCATTGAGCATCAAGCCGATGCCGACTCGGTTCTGGTTGTGATTGTAATCGATCAGGGTATCGCCGTAACCGCTGTAAAACTGGGCATAAAACCTGACCCTTTGGGTAAGCGGATAACTCCAACCCAGCTCCAAACTACCTCGGTGGGTATTCCAGTTGTATCGCGTCATGGCTGTAAGCACCTGGTCATGGGCACGGTACGCAAGGCTCAACCGATAGTGCCCCAGATAATCGGTGATATCCGGGTTGTCATCCGAGCCACTGGATTCGGGTATCCGGTACCAGGGTTTAAAATTAATCACCCAGCGATTACGTTCCAGTGAAAGGTTGGCGTAAATCCGATTCCAACTTCGTGACAGCGGTTCACTGCGACCGTTGGACTGATGATTGATACCCACCTCTAGCCAATCAAAACTCCACCCAGCCCATTGCCGCTGCGGTAGCAGTACCAGAAACAACTGAGGTTCGTAGTTGGTTTCCCTGAAGGGCGCCGATATTTCATTATTTCCCAGCTGCCACAACGCCAGCTGGGTGTAAGAGGAGGACAGGGCGGTACGAGAACCAAAAATTCCACGCCAGAGCGGGAACATCAGGCTGATTTGGTATTTGGCTTCAGCATGATTGAGGCCATCAGACAGGCCACTGCCCTCGGACTGGTAAGCAGCATGGTTGATGGAATCGGTGTGGCTCCAGAGCAGGTAATTCTGCTCGTACGGTAGCAAGGCGAAAGTCGCATCACTGACCTCAAGCATCGATCCGATCCGCTCACCCAGTGCGGTACCACTCTGCTTATACTCGACAACCGCTTGATCCAGGCGCTGGCGGTCACGACTGATCGACTGCTCCACAAACAGCGGCTCCGCCTGAGCAGACGAGGCGATCAAAGTCTGGCTCAAGCACAGGCCCACAAGGCAAAAAAATCGGTATAAACCCACCCCTAGCCCTCTATAGCAATCCGATATATAAATTCCAGCTAGCGATCTGAATCCCTGTGCTTTTCTCGTCACAGGAACAGTAGCCATTCCTGAACAGCGTCCTGCTGCTAGGTCTTAAACAAGCAGCGGTTGCAGCGCCTCCAGTAACAGTGCGTTCTCCTCTGGCGAGCTGATATTGATTCGCAGACAACCGGCTAGGGAGGGGTGAGTTCCATCAAGTTTTTTAACCAGAATACCCGCCTGCTTCAGCCCCTCATGTACCTCTATGACCGGCTTAGCGGTGATTCGCACCAATAAAAAGTTCGCTTCGCTAGGCCAGACTTGCAGCCCAGGCAGTGCCTGCAGAGCCTGCAACAGCAGGGCTCTATCTTCGCGCAACTGCTGGGTTTGTTGCTGTAGAACGGTGAAATGCTCCAGTGCAAATTCAGCACTGGCCTGGGTCAAGACGTTAATATTGTAGGGCAGGCGAAGTTTTTCCAACTCGACCAGCCATTGCGATGGACCGATCAGCAGCCCCAGACGCAATCCGGCCAAGCCGACTTTGGACAGGGTGCGCATGATCAGCAGATTGTCGTAGTCGTTAAGCAGATGCAGCGAATCGGCGTCGGTAAAGGCGGTATAGGCTTCGTCGACAACTACCAGCCCGGTACTGGCTTCAGCAATCCGGCGAATCTTCTCGACACTGAACAGGTTGCCGGTCGGGTTGTTGGGTTGCGACAGGAAGATCAGCGCCGGCTGACGCGCATCGATCACCGCCAGCATCGCTGCCAGATCCAGATCGAAGCGGCTATCCAGCGGCACCCCGACATAATCGATGCGACAGAAGGTAGCGATCATCCGGTACATCACAAAACTGGGTTCGGGCGCCATCACACAACGCCCTTCTGCCGCGATCGCCATGGCCAGGATTTGGATAATCTCGTCAGAACCATTGCCCAATAACAGCTCAAATTCATCACCGATCCCCATCACCCGGCGCAGCCCTGCTTTGACCGACTGTGCTTGGGGTTCGGGGTAGCGGTTGATCTCTACCTGCGCCAGCCGCTCCAGCCAGGCTTGCTTGACCGCATCAGGCCAGGCGTAAGGATTTTCCATCGCATCCAGCTTAACCATGCCCGTTGCTGGCGGCACAGTGTAGGCGCTCAGGGCACGGATTTCGGGACGGATCAGTCGCTCGACGCGACACTGCAAGGTTTGATGAGTCATAGCGTTAACAGTCGTAGATGAGAGCAGTCAGAAATTTAATCGCCAACGTTCGGGTGGCGAATTCGTCGACTGCAGCACTGAGCAGCAATCGACGCACCAAAAAACTAGGGCTTGATTCTATATTCAGCCGAACGCGCATGGGCCGTGAGCCCCTCACCCCGCGCCAGTACCGAGGCCGTTTTACCCAGAACGCTGGCACCCTCAGCCGAAAAGCTGATCAGTGATGAACGTTTCTGGAAATCATACACCCCCAGCGGTGATGAAAATCGAGCGGTCCCCGACGTTGGCAGGACATGGTTGGGGCCCGCACAATAATCGCCCAGCGCCTCTGCGGTATAGCGACCCATAAAGATCGCGCCGGCGTGGCGAATGTGCGGCAATAACGCCTCTGGATCGGCAACCGACAACTCTAGATGCTCGGGAGCGATGCGATTGATCAGTTCCACCGCCTGATCCAGATCAGCAACCTCGATCAGCGCTGCCCGCCCCTGAAGTGACTTACGGATAATCGTTTGCCGTTCCATCGTCGGCAGCAACCGCTCGATACTGGCATGAACCTGATCAAGATAACCGGCATCGGGACTGATTAGAATCGACTGGGCGTCTTCATCATGCTCAGCCTGGGAGAACAGATCCATCGCCACCCAGTCAGGATCGGTGTTGCCATCGCAGACCACCAGAATCTCGGAGGGGCCTGCAACCATATCGATCCCGACCACGCCAAACACGGCCCGCTTAGCCGTTGCCACGTAGATATTGCCCGGACCTACAATCTTATCGACACGGGGAACCGTAGCGGTACCGTAGGCCAGCGCAGCGATGGCCTGAGCGCCGCCGAGGGTGAATACCCGATCGACCCCGGCCAGCGCTGCGGCGGCCATGACCAGATCATTCACCTCGGCATCAGGGGTCGGTACCACCATGATAATCTCTTTGACTCCGGCGACCTTGGCCGGAATCGCATTCATCAGTACCGAAGAGGGGTAGGAGGCTTTTCCGCCCGGGACATAAATACCGACCCTATCCATCGGTGTGACCTTTTGGCCGAGTACCGTGCCATCAGCCTCCGTGTACTGCCAGGATTGCTGCAGTTGATGCTGGTGATAATCACGCACCCGTTGCGCTGCGACTTCCAGCGCCTGACGTTGCTCGGCGCCAAGCCCCTCCAGTGCCTGCTGAAGGCGTTCCGCATCCAGCTCCAGCTCAGTCATGCTGCTGACCTGAAGCCGATCAAAGCGGTTGCTGTATTCAACCAGTGCGGCATCACCCTCAACCCTGACCCGGGCCAGAATCTCATCGACGGTCCGATTGACCGCCAGATTAGAGACCGCCTCCCAAGCCAGCAACTGCTCTAACCGGGCATCAAAATCCGGATCAGAACGGTTAAGCCGTGTCAGCGTCACCGCGTTCATTGCGCCACCTCAACCCTTTCAGCAGCTTCGGTCTTAGCCCGCTCAACCGCTTCACCGAGGCGGTCGATAATCGGTTGGATAGCTGCATGCTTCATCTTCATCGCCGCCTTGCTGACCACCAACCGGGTGCTGATCGGCGCAATCATCGCCAAGGGTTTCATCCCGTTAGCGATCAAGGTATTACCGGTATCGACGATATCGACGATGTAATCGGCCAGGCCCATGATGGGTGCCAGCTCCATCGCGCCGTAAAGCTTGATGATATCGACCTGCTGGCCCTGACTGGCGAAGTAGCGTTTGGTGATATTGACGAATTTACTCGCCACCTTGATCCGCCCCTGAACCGGCTTGGGATTGACGAGACCTGCGGTCATCAGCCGGCAACGGGCGATGTTCAAATCCAGCGGCTCATACATATCCCGGGCACCGTGTTCGAGCAGCACATCTTTGCCCGACACGCCCATATCCGCAGCACCGTACTCTACGTAAGTCGGCACATCGGTCGCACGAATCACCAACAGTTTGATATGGCTGTGATTGGTGTCGAAGATCAACTTGCGGCTGGAAAAGATATCCTCAGCCGGCACGATGCCGGCCTGCTCTAGCAGCGGCAGGGTCTCTTTCAGAATCCGCCCCTTGGACAGGGCGATGGTGATCGATTGGCTGGCGGTTGTTTCGGTCATGGTCATGTCAGAGTACGAATCATAAATACAAAATTATAGGTACGAATCAGAATCAGGAGCCTTTGTTATGCGTTATAGGCTCTGATTTTTCTGGTCATATTAGAGGATCAAGACGCGACCCGACGCACCTCGGCGCCTAACAGCTGCATCTTCTCTTCGATGCATTCGTAGCCGCGATCCAGATGGTAGATCCGGTCGATCAGGGTATCGCCTTTAGCAACCAGGGCGGCAATAATCAGACTGGCCGAAGCGCGCAGGTCTGTCGCCATCACCGGTGCCGCCTTGAGCTGCTCAACCCCTTCGATGATCACCGTATTGCCGTCGATGGTGCACTTGGCACCCATCCGCATCATCTCCTGGATATGCATAAAACGGTTCTCGAAGATCGTCTCACGAATAATCCCCACCCCCTCAGCGACCGCATTCATCGCGGCAAACTGGGCCTGCATATCGGTCGGAAAGGCAGGA
>CAXBEA010000167.1:0-5366 GCA_963974645.1 uncultured Neptunomonas sp.
CGGATGCCGGGTGACTCATCCATTGCAGATTTTAGCAGTTGCCACTGCTCTGGGTTGAACTGACTTGGGGCGGGCAGTTGCTGTGGTTCTCGGTCCAGTGGTGGCGTATCGGGTGAAAAAGGTGCGCGGCCGCCAAACAGTAGATAAATCAGGCAGGCAAATGAGTAGATGTCTGCGCTGGCGCTTAGGAGTGTCGTACTAAAAGATTCCTGGGCATGGTATTCGCTATTAAGAACCCGGTGCCCACCCCGCTGTATAGCCTTTAATAGCGGCTGTCGGAAGGCGACATTCACCAGTTTGACCCCAACTTCATGGGTTATGATGATATTCCAGGGGGTCAGATCGCCGTGGCTTAGTTGGTGCTTGACGATATAGTCGAGGGTTAGCGCGATCTGCTGCAATATAACTCGGGCTTTCTCTGCGTTGAGCTGTTTATAGCCATCCTCAATCAGGATACGCGCTAAGCTGCGGGTTGACAGCGGCTCCATAGCAACAAATAGCCAGCCTTCACGACTCTGGAAGTAACCCTGTATTTTAGCCAGATGTTTATGTTCCAGACGGGCACAGCGGGTTACCAGTGATTTGAACTGCTCGAGCGTATCCGGGTCTTTAAGCAGGGCTGGATTAACGATCTCCAGGGCAACTTTTTCACGGCTGCTGTCATCCTCGCCACTGCTCAGATCATAGGCGTGCCAAACCTGGCCAATAGGACTATTGCTGACCGGTTTGATCAGTTTAAATTGGCGGTGTTCGGGGCCAAGCACTGTTTGCTTGCGCAGGGTCGAGAAATCAAGAGCCATAATCGCCTTCTTTAACAGTCTTTTATCGCTTCAGCAGATGATTTTCCATCATATCTCAAACTGTTAGTCGGTTGTACGCTAGTTGCTAGCGGGCAGCGTTAAATTGTTCAATCAGTAACCAGCGGCGGCAGTGATTTAACCAGATCGTCGATTGATTTCATCTGCTGTAGGTAGGGCTCGAGCTTATCCAGCGGAAGCGCACAGGGGCCGTCACATTTTGCTTCGTTAGGACTCGGGTGCGACTCCAAAAACAGCCCTGCGATGCCCTGTGACAGGCCTGCACGTGATAGTTGTGCTACCAGCGCTCGCCTTCCATCGGCTGAATCACTGCGTCCACCGGGCATCTGTAGCGCATGGGTGGCATCAAACATCAGCGGATACTGAAACTGTTTCATGATTGAAAAGCCAAGCATATCGACAATCAGGTTGTTGTAACCAAAGCTGCTGCCGCGCTCGCATAGAATTAATCGATCATTACCCGCTTGGCGAAATTTATTGAGAATATGTCCCATCTCTTGTGGGGCCAGAAATTGCGCTTTTTTGATATTGATCGCCGCACCGGTTTTGGCCATTTCAACCACCAGGTCGGTCTGTCGTGAAAGAAATGCGGGGAGCTGGATGATATCGGCGACCTCGGCAGCCGCAGCGGCTTGCGCAGGTTCGTGGACATCGGTAATGATCGGCACCTGGAAAGTTTGCTTGATCTCTTGAAGAATTTTTAAGCCCTGTTCTAGGCCGGGGCCTCGGAACGAATCGATTGAGGAACGGTTGGCTTTGTCGTAGGAGGCTTTAAATACGTAGGGGATCCCCAATCGCTGGGTGACGCTGACGTACTGTTCGGCGATGCGCATCGCCAGATCTCTAGATTCGAGTACATTCATACCGCCAAAAAGTACAAAAGGCAGGTCGTTAGAGATGTTGATGGAGCCGACTTGGACGGTTTTCTGGGTCATGAAGAGCGCTCTCAGAAATAGATCAAACGATTTTTGAACCGCAGAGTATAGAAGAGCTAGAGGTTGACGGGTACCTCTGCAGAGCAGGAGTGCATGTCGTTAGGGTTAGATCATGGCGTTTAGGGATGGAAAGCTTTCAGCAAACCGGCTGATCCATTCGCTTGCCGCCTCGTTAATGCAAAGCTGGCGTCCCTGATCTTGTTCCTGCTGATGGTAGCGGTGGATATGGCTGAGCTGTAGCAGCATTCGAAACTGGAAGGCCTGCGCCTGATCAAAAAATGCCAAGGTTAGCAGATAATCGTTATCGCTTGCATCGCAGTTGGTGACCTTAGCCTGCGCAGTGATCTGGTTGTCAGCGTTGGTAAAACTCAGTTGCAGCTGCTGATCCAGAGCGAAGGGGCGGGACCAAGCGAAACTAAAGCGGCTGTTAGGGCTGTCTGGTAAAGGGCTGCTATCGAGGGCTGTCTGCAGCGGGATCAGGTTTAGATTATACGAAAACGGTTGTTGGGCGGTGGTGCTTCTAAGGCTCATTTACCTATCCTCACGGGGCGGTACTGTCTATATCGGCTGCATTTACGCAAGGATGAGTCTATTTGTGCTGAGCTTTTGGCCACTGTCCTTTGATTAACAGCGCCGGTCGTGGTGGTGAGGGGTGGATTCGAACCACCGAAGCTTGCGCGTCAGATTTACAGTCTGATCCCTTTGGCCACTCGGGAACCTCACCAACAGGCGCCGCATGGTAGGCAAATTGGGCTCGACTGTAAAGACTTAATATGGACGGGGGGATAACAGAAATTCGACTAATCTTATTCATAGGGGTCGCCCATCCCTTTAAGAATGGCTTTATTAAGAAAAACTATCTGGCTCGAGCGAAACACAACTGTTTGATCGCTGCGGTGAGGAGAGAGAAAATGAGATCTATCAAAGTAAAAGACTACATGGCTGATTATGTATTGAGTTTCAAACCTGAAACGGACTTGTTTAAGGCGATCGATGGGATGCGCCAGCGCGATGTGTCAAGTGCACCGGTCGTTGATAACGACGGCGCGTTGGTCGGCATCCTGGCACAGTGGGATTGTTTGCGGAGAATGGTTCATGGTAGCTATTTTGAAGAGGCCGGTGGCCCTGTAAGTGATTATATGCAGACCGAATTGTTCAGCATCTCTCCAGAAGATGATGTGCTGGATGTGGCTGAAATGATGGTTGAGCGCCAGTGGCACCCTGCAATCCCCGTGCTCAAAGCAGGGAAGCTGGTCGGTGTGCTCAGTTGCAGTGATATTTTGCAGATGGTGCGTGACTTTGAACTGAAGCGTCAATAGCTCATAACGCGTTGGTTTAGTGTTGGCTGTTTATCCTGCGGGTAAAAAGTCGATATGACATTGGCCCTTCTGGGCTTCAACGGGCTTTTTGACGAATACCAGCCCGAGGACATGTACGCCGACGCGGCGATCTGAATGGTATGGCTTTGCTTCATCAGGGTGCTGTTATCAGCAGCTAAGGCGTTGGACGCCATTGGAATAGTTAGAGCTAGCGCGCAGCAAAACATGAGTGCACGAGATTGTTTGAGTGCGTTCTGACGTTCCTACTCTTTCTGTCGCTTAGGGACGATTAATCCAGCATTAGGCATCCAGATTTTCTATCTGCAGCGAGTGGCGATAGCGTTGTTGGCTGCAAAGGTTTGGGCTTCAGGACTAAAAGCACCCCTCCCATTATCGTTGCTATTCCTGCTGATTCAGAGTAGGACGCCGCAGACGTAACCCGACGCCCAGGCCCATTGAAAGTTATAGCCACCTAGCCAGCCGGTCACATCAAGCACCTCGCCAATAAAATAGAGCCCGGGTACGCGTTTAGCCTCGAAATTTTTGGAGGATATTTCGTTACTGTCGACCCCGCCGCGCGTAACTTCAGCGGTACGGTAGCCCTCGGTGGCATTGGGTTTGATCTGAAAGTGGTGCAGCCGTTGCTCCAGCTCGATGCGGTCTAGCCTGGGTAACTGGGTTAGCGGTTTATCACCGCTACTGAGGCCTTCGCAGAGGCGTTCAGCCAGTCGCTTGGGCAGACTCTGGCCCAGAGCGTTTTTGAGCGTCTGATTGGGATGCCGTTGGGTCTGCTGGTCAAGCAGTTCGTCGAGGGACTGCTCGGGAGAGAAATTGATCCAGATTGGTTCGCCGGGTTGCCAGTAGTTGGAGATCTGCAATACCGCGGGACCGGAAAGACCGCGGTGGGTAAAGAGCAGATCTCGTTTGAACGCGGTGCCACAGGCTGTTGTGATCTCCACAGGCAGGCTGACGCCCGATAACAGGCTTAGCTGCTGTTTGTCCTCGACATGCAGGGTCAGAGGCACTAGACCTGCGGATGTCGGTATCAGCCGCAGGCCGAACTGTTCGGCGATGCGATAACCGATGGCGGAGGAGAGTTTTGGGATCGATAGACCACCGCTGGCCACGACAACGGCTGTGGCGGTTAAAGATTCTCTGGCTGTTTTGACCAGGAAACGACCATCGGCTAATCGTTCAACCGCAGTCACTTCAGTCTCCAGACTGACTTCGACCCCTGCCCAATCGCACTCGGTCAACAGCATCTCGACCAGTTGCTTGGCTGAGCCGGTGCAGAATAGTTGACCATGATCGCGCTCTTCATAATCAATGCCATGACGCTCAACCAACGCGATAAAATCCTGTGGCTGATAACGCGCCAGTGCTGATTTGACGAAATGGGGGTTGTTGCATAAGAAGTTGGCGGCTGAGACCTGGAGATTGGTAAAGTTGCTGCGACCGCCGCCGCTAATCAGAATTTTCTGCCCGGCTTTACGGGCACTGTCGAGGACTCGGATTTTTTTACCACGATAGCCCGCTTGGGCCGCACACATCAGTCCTGAGGCGCCTGCGCCGATGATGATGGCATCATAATGCTGTTGAATGGAGTTCAAACCGTCGCTCTCTGTGCGTAAAAATGGCCATTATATGCCAGCCATGAGCGCAGACGGACTAGGGAGTGGTTTTTTTCGCCGCAGATTTATCGGTGTTGGGCTCTTTGCGCGCGTCATTCGATCTATCCTTGGCGCGGAAGAAGGTTGAGTGCGCCTTGGTGTTATTCGCCCCCCCGTATATTTTCATCTTGATATAGTCGATGCCCTCTGGAGGGCGCTCGCCATAGGTGGGTACGCCATCGGGATCTATCCATTTGTAGACATCGGTTGCAGAAGCGCTGAGGGGTAGCCAGAGCACCAGAGTGAGTAAACTGATTACGGTTGTCTTCATGCGGGACTTCCCTTCGTTGCACGTTGGCCGGTGAGTAGCTCGGGCTACTATCAATCAAGAGATGTAAGTTTTGACATTATTTTGTGTAATGACAGTTAGTAAGTGTAGGTGATGAGGGTCACTTAAAATACCCTCAATTTCTAGTGTATTTGTAGTCGTTGCTCTTTTTTACGCCAGATTTTGGTCTGTTATCTGTCGCTAAGTCATACCTATGCCAGGTGGTCTTAGAGGGGCGCAATCCCATCGCTATTCGCGCTTATGCTTATATTCGCACAGGTCTTCGATCAGACAGGCGCTACAGCGGGGCTTTCGCGCGATGCAGATGTAGCGTCCGAGCAGAATCAACCAGTGAT
>CAXBEA010000168.1:0-5327 GCA_963974645.1 uncultured Neptunomonas sp.
GCCTGGACCTCGGGAATATGGCTGGGGTTGCCGCCGCCCATCATGATCATCTCCTGGTTGCCCGCCAAGGCATTCCCCAGGTCGTCCATCAAGCTAAGTATCCCTGACTCGGTGGTGAATTTAGTACCGAAAGTGGAGAGTTTCATCTAATGCCCTTATGTCCCGGGAACTATACCCCAGCGTAGAAGGCGGCTATTCTAGCGATGCCTATTGATGATGGCAAAGCGAGAGAGAAAGGTTGTAGTGAATACAAATGATCTGACCCACCAGTTAAGGCAGTCCGCATTAATCATGCTGTCTAGAAGAGAGTATAGCCGTGCTGAACTGGAGCAGCGGCTTGGGCGTGTTGAGGGCTCTGAGTCATTGTTGCCGGCGCTGTTGGAACAGTTACAACAGCAAGGGCTTCAGAGCGACCTGCGTTACACAGAAAACTTGCTTCGTTCTCGAATTAACCGAGGTCAGGGGCCCGTACGTATTGCTCAGGAATTACGCCATAAAGGGCTGGCTGATCAACTCAGTGACGAAGTGATGAGTAGCTGCGAACAGGACTGGTTCGAATTGGCACGCGCAGTGCGCGAGCGACGTTTTGGGCTAGAGCCGCCTCAGGATCGTCAAGCGGAGGCGAAACAGTGGCGATTTTTACTTTATCGCGGGTTTACCTCGGAGCAGGCGCGCTATGCGATGCGTGCGAGAGAGTCTGGTTAATGAAGAGTTGGCACGTTTATTTGTCATAGGGGCGGTACTCTGTTAGTGAGCGCGCATGTATACTATGGCCCAATTTTACTTTGGATAAAGTTTTTACTCGAGGCCCTTTAAAGCGCCGCTTTTTAGGGTCTGGGTACTTCGCCGGTGGTTAAGTGGTTATGAAACAGATGAACAGCGCACAGATTCGCCAAGCGTTTCTGGATTATTTTGCCCAGCAGGACCATAGCGTCATCTCCAGCAGCTCGCTGGTTCCTGGCAATGACCCGACGTTGCTGTTTACCAATGCAGGTATGGTGCAATTCAAGGATGTATTTTTAGGCAGTGATCAGCGTCCCTATAAACGAGCGACCAGCTCGCAGCGCTGTGTCCGCGCCGGGGGCAAGCATAATGACTTGGAAAATGTCGGCTATACCGCGCGTCACCATACGTTCTTTGAGATGCTCGGTAATTTTAGCTTCGGAGACTATTTCAAGCGCGAAGCGATACGCTTTGCCTGGGATTTTCTGACCTCGGCTGAATGGATGGCGATCCCGGCCAGCAAGCTCTCGGTCACTGTCTATCAAGAAGACGATGAGGCCTATGCCATCTGGGCCGATGAGATGGGTGTACCGGTCGAGCGTATTATTCGTATCGGCGATAAAGGCGGTCGTTATAACTCCGATAATTTCTGGGCGATGGGGGATACCGGTCCCTGTGGTCCCTGCACCGAGATTTTTTATGACCATGGCGAGCAGGTCTGGGGTGGCCCTCCCGGAAGCCCGGAAGAGGACGGTGATCGCTTTATAGAAATTTGGAATATTGTTTTTATGCAGTACGTTCGTTCTGCAGATGGAACGATGGCGCAGCTACCTAAACCTTCGGTCGACACCGGAATGGGGTTGGAGCGGGTTGCGGCGGTATTGCAGGGCGTACACAGTAATTATGAGATCGATCTGTTTCAGAACCTGATCAAGGCGGTCGCTGAAGTTACTGCAGCTACAGATCTAGAAAGTAATTCGTTATTGGTGGTTGCTGACCATATTCGCTCCTGTGCATTCCTGATCGTTGATGATGTTCAGCCCTCAAATGAGGGGCGGGGTTATGTGTTGCGCCGGATTATGCGTCGGGCCATTCGTCATGGTAATAAGCTAGGCGCAAAAGGTCCCTTCTTTTATAAGCTGGTCGCACCTTTGGCGCGTGAGATGGGCGCAGCCTATCCGGAGCTGCTAGAAAAATCTGCACAGGTCGAGCAGGTGCTGCTTAAAGAGGAGCAGCAATTTGCCAGGACTCTGGAACAGGGGATGAAGATTCTGGAGCAGGCTATTGCTGACTTAGAGGGCGATCTGATCCCCGGCGATACCGTGTTTAAGCTTTATGACACCTATGGCTTTCCGGTGGATCTTACCGCGGATATAGCTCGTGAGCGGGAGCTGAGGCTGGATCTAGAAGGTTTTGAGGTTGCAATGGACGCCCAGCGTCAGCGGGCGCGGGCGGCAGGGCAGTTCCGGGTTGATTATAGCGATACTGTCGGCCTTGATATCGAGACCCGTTTTGAGGGCTACGATTCGCTTGAAGGCAGCGCGAAAGCTGAGGTGTTGCTGAGAGATGGGATTAAGACCGATACGTTGATCGCAGGTATGGAAGGAGTGCTGGTGGTTAAGCAGACGCCTTTCTATGCCGAGTCTGGAGGACAGGTTGGCGACCGGGGTGTGATCAATGGCTCTGGGGTGCGCTTTCTGGTTCAGGATACCACCAAGCAGGGTAAGGCGTTTCTGCATCATGGCAAAGTCATCGAAGGAGAGCTGAATCTAGGGGCTGAGTTGAAACTGGCGGTCGATCAGCGTTCACGCAGTGCAACGGCGTTGAATCACTCGGCCACGCACCTCTTGCACGCCGCTCTGCGGGATATTCTAGGGCATCATGTGACCCAGAAAGGATCGCTGGTTGATGCGGACCGATTGCGTTTCGATTTTTCTCACCCCTCTGCGTTGAGTAGGGAAGATTTAGAGCAACTGGAGCGTCGGGTCAACGATCAGGTTCGGGCAAATTTACCGGTGATTACGGAGGTTATGGCGATCGAGCAAGCCAAAACCAAAGGCGCGATGGCGCTCTTCGGTGAGAAGTACGATGATGATGTGCGTGTCGTCAGTATGGGGCAGGAGCAGCAATGGGTTTCGTTAGAACTCTGTGGCGGCGTTCATGTTAAGCGGACGGGCGATATAGGGCTGTTTAAGATTGTCTCAGAGGGCGGGATTGCTGCAGGTGTCCGTCGGATCGAGGCGGTTACAGGGTCGGGCGCTTTAACTTGGCTTGCGGATACCGAGGCTACCCTGAATCGGCTTGCGGGGCTGGTCAAAGGCAGTCGCGATGCGGTGATCGATAAAGTTGACTCGCTGCTGGAGCGTAATCGGCAGCTAGAAAAAGAGCTGGAGCAGCTGAAAACTAAGCTGGCGAGTATGGCAGGCGATGATCTAGTGAGTCAGGCTGTTGATATCAAAGGCGTTAAATTGCTGGCAGCTCGGCTGGAGGGGGTTGATCCAAAATCATTGCGCGATACCCTGGACCAGCTTAAGAATAAGCTTGGCTCGGCTGTGGTGCTTCTGTCTACGGTGGATGGTGACAAGGTGAGCCTGCTTGCCGGTGTCAGTAAAGATTTGACCGGAAAGCTGAAAGCGGGTGACTTGATTAAGCATGTAGCGGCTCAAGTGGGTGGTAAAGGTGGTGGGCGGCCCGATATGGCTCAAGGCGGTGGTACAGAGCCCCAGGCTCTTGCGGCGGCACTGGATTCGGTCACTCATTGGGTAGAACAGCGGGTTTAAACCCGATTTGTAGCAAGGATTTAATACGCAAATGGCACTGATTGTTCAGAAATATGGCGGTACCTCGGTAGGCACGGTTGAGCGTATTCAGGCGGTGGCGGCTAAGGTCAAAAAGTTCCGTGACAACGGCGATGACGTTATTGTAGTTGTCTCGGCGATGAGCGGCGAAACTAACCGACTGATTGGGTTGGCGAGTGCGATTCAAGATCAGCCGACGGCGCGCGAGATGGATGTTTTGGTCTCGACCGGTGAGCAGGTCACCATCGCCCTGCTCTGTATGGCGATGAATGAATGCGGCTGCCCAGCGCGTTCTTATACCGGCAGCCAAGTACGTATACTCACCGACGATGCGCATACCAAAGCTAGGATTCAGGATATCGACGATAAGAATATTCGTCGAGATTTGAAACAGGGTTTGGTTGTCGTTGTTGCCGGTTTCCAAGGTGTCGATGCCGCTGGCAATATTACTACCTTGGGACGGGGCGGATCAGATACCACGGCGGTAGCCTTGGCCGCCGCTTTGAAAGCAGATGAATGCCAGATCTACACCGATGTTGACGGTGTTTATACGACCGATCCGCGGGTGGTTGAAGGCGCGCGCCGCTTGGATAAAATCACCTTTGAAGAGATGCTGGAGATGGCGAGTCTCGGCTCAAAGGTACTACAGATCCGTGCAGTAGAGTTTGCGGGAAAGTACAATGTCCCGCTGCGGGTGCTGCACAGTTTTCAAGATGGGCCTGGAACCCTGATCACGACAGAGGATGATATCACCGTGGAAAGACCGGTAATTTCTGGCATCGCGTTTAATCGTGATGAAGCAAAGCTAACCGTTATGGGTGTTCCTGATATCCCTGGTGTAGCGTCTAAAATTTTAAGCCCAGTCAGCGAGGCAAATATCGAAGTCGATATGATTCTGCAGAATGTCGCGGAAGACAATACGACCGATTTTACCTTCACCGTACATCGCAATGACTACGCTAAAACCTGTAAGGTGCTTGAGCAGGTCGCCAAGGATCTGCAGGCGCGAGAAGTTATCGGCGATAGCAAAATTGCTAAGGTATCTATCGTTGGTGTGGGGATGCGTTCGCATGCGGGCGTCGCGGCAAAGATGTTTACCGCACTGGCTGATGAAGCGATCAATATACAATTGATTTCAACCTCTGAAATCAAGATATCGGTCGTGATTGCTGAAAAGTATTTAGAGCTTGCTGTGCGTTGTCTGCATTCGGTTTTCGAACTGGATGAGGCTGAGGTCGTACAGGAGTCCTAATGTTTGTGGCGTGCCTGGGAAGGGCGCGTTTCTGTCCTAATTGAGTTTTTGAGTCGTAGTCGCTGTTTCCTCTATGGGGTCTATACTTGGTTTGATTTTGAGCGATAAGACAAATCATCGGCATAGCAGATGGTCACAGTGAACAAGGAGAGCGTATGTTAATTTTGACCCGTCGAGTGGGCGAGACCCTGATGGTTGGTGACGATGTTACTGTAACCGTATTGGGTGTTAAAGGTAATCAGGTTCGGATCGGTATTAACGCGCCTAAAGATGTTTCTGTGCACCGTGAAGAGATCTATCAGCGCATCCAGAAAGAAAACGAGAATAACCCGGAATAAGTTGTTATTTAGACTTTTTTTCCTCCGTCATTCTGGTAAGATTCGACTCCGTTGTTGGAGAGCTGGCCGAGTGGCTGAAGGCGCACCCCTGCTAAGGGTGTATAGGAGAAATCTTATCGAGGGTTCGAATCCCTCGCTCTCCGCCATTTAAAACAACGTTTATGCACCCGTAGCTCAGCTGGATAGAGTACTCGGCTACGAACCGAGCGGTCAGAG
>CAXBEA010000169.1:0-5267 GCA_963974645.1 uncultured Neptunomonas sp.
CAGTTCGCAGCTGCTCAGCAGACTTAAACAGCCCTTCCGCAGTAAGGTTCTCAGACAGCGCGCGGTTCAACGCTCCTGGCACATGCCCAGCCACTGGATCGATCGGCTCCTGCTCGCCGTGAAAGCGCTCTGGACTCCGAGCATCGACCAGAGTAAAGACAGGCTGTTGCAGATTCGCCAGCACCGCCTCCGAGCTGACCACCTGATCGGCTTTAAGCTGATAGGGATAAGGCGCACAGTCAGTGGCTGTTGCCGCCTCTTCGGAAACAGCACCCTCGGTCGCAACCCAAGCCTGAAAACCACCATCGAGTACCGCAACCCGCTCATGGCCTAACCAGCGCAGCAACCACCAGGCGCGTGCAGCCATCGCCCCACCCATATCGTCGTAGACCACCACCTGAGTATCGGGACAGATCCCCCACTCCCCCAGACGCATCGCCAACCGTTTGGGATCGGGCAGCGGATGGCGGCCGCTCTGCGCTGTAATCGGCCCTGACAAGTCATTGTCCAGATGGGCATAGAGGGCGCCGGGAATATGTCCCTGCCGATAAAGCGCCAGCCCCGCATCGGGTTGCAGCAGGTTAAAACGGCAATCGAGCAACATCCGTTTAACCCCATCAGCAGCGATATTAAGCCCCGCTTCCAGTGAGGGGGCATCGATCAGGGTACGGTAATCCATGGCGATCTCCTGTTATCTGAGAAAAGAGTTTCAGACAAAGCGGTCTTCTGCGAACCACTGCGTCAATTCCGACACCTGTCGGGTTGAAACCCGACCTACAAAAACCATGCCTCCTTTCGGGTTGAAACCCGACCTACAAAAGCCATGCCTGGTCGGCCGGAAACTACTCCTGCTTTAACGGCACTCCCTACGTCCTGTAGGTCGGAATTTATTCCGACAGTCCCTGCCTGCCGGGAGGCGATTCAGACCAGGTACTGCGCCAACTCTTCGAGTAATATTTCAAGTTCGTTCTGAGCTTTCTGCTGCGCCTTCTTCTTTAGGCTATCGACCTCGGCGCGCTTAGTGGCGATCAGCTGGGCAGCTGCAGCCGCCTTATCCTCGGCGCCGGCGACCTGATCCAGCAGCGGTTTGAGTTGCATCAGAATTCCACGACGACGTCCCGCTTCGGCATTCGCCAGCTGCTCAGCACTCTTCTCTTTCTTTTTAGGCGCGCTTTTCGCAGCACCGACCAGGGTTGTGTTCAGCGGACGGATTCCGGTCGCTTCGCGAATTTCGCGCATAAAGGGCACCGAGTATTCCCGCGCTTTTTCAGCGCCTTTATTGAGCAACACCTCGACACTGTTGAGGTCCTGCATCAGTTCGTTATAGCGCAGGCGCGGTTCGCGCAGGTAGCCATTAAGGGATTCAAACAGCTCCAGCTTGGCATCGCCCCAACCGATCCCCTGCTCAAACTTAGCGCGAAAGTCGGCGCTCTCCTGATCGCTGGCGAATAACGAATAGAGTTCGAACAGGGTGCTGCTATCGGCATCTTTGGGCTCGCCGGGCAGGCGCGAATCGGTCTTGATCTGCTTAATCAGGCTCAGCAACTCCTTCTCCGAGCAGAACAGCGGAATGGTGTTGTCGTAACTCTTGCTCATCTTGCGGCCATCAAGACCGGGGATAATAATCGGCTCTTCGATCATCGGCTCGGGCATCACAAACAGATCCGCAAAGGTGTGGTTGAAACGCCCGGCGATATCACGCGCCATCTCGATATGCTGGATCTGGTCCTTGCCCACAGGGATATGCTTGGCGTTAAACATCAGAATATCGGCCGCCATCAACACCGGGTAGCTGAACAAGCCCATCGTCACGCCGTCGTCCAGATCCTGATTGCCCGCATCACGGTTGGCATCCACCGAGGCTTTGTAAGCGTGCGAGCGGTTCATCAACCCCTTGGAGCAGAGACAGGTCAGAATCCAGGTCAGTTCGGGAATCTCGGGAATATCGGACTGGCGGTAGAAGGTGGCGTTATCGGTATCCAGCCCCAGCGCCAACCAGGTGGCGGCAATCTCACGGGTAGAGCGCGCTACCCGCTCCGGGTCGTGACACTTGATCAGGGCATGGAAGTCGGCCAGAAAAAAATAGGAACTCAGGCTGGCGTCCTGACTGGCTCTAACCGCAGGCTTAATCGCACCCAGATAGTTGCCAAGATGGGGCGTGCCTGTGGTGGTAATACCGGTTAATACGCGTTTTTGGGTCATCGCTGGATAGGTCTTAGGCTGCTTTGGAAGCCGCTAATAATACAGCATTATTAGCGTTCGTCCCTCCCGCTGCAGCTATCTAGATAACAATCAGACAAAAATTTAAACGGCGGTCTGGACAACAGCTGCCAGCGACCTGCACTCGTTTAACGAGCTTGTCCTAAAGAGACCGACAATGGTCGAGTTTACCCAGGGTCAGCAGCCAACCTATAGTGTGCGACCCTCAAAATAACAATAATTCAATGGAAGCTAGTCGCCATGGGATCCTGGATCATCGTCGCAACCTTTATCGCCACCGCGCTTTACCTGATTATTCGCAGCCGTAATTTCAACCTGCTGCCGCTGCTTGCCAGTGTTGCCACCGCGATACTGCTGTGCTTTTTCGGTTTGCTGTTCACAGCCTTTATCAACGCCCTGCTGGCGAAAATAAGCAGTCCTGTTGAGGATCCCACCGGCCAAGCACTCCTAGTTTCTCTGGGTGTTTTACTGGGGTTAACCACTCGCCACTACTGGAAGCAATGGGTAGCCTCCAAGCCATCTGCCAAGCCAGCCTCCAAGCGCCCCTCGAATAAATCTTCTTCTGAATAACCAACTCAGGCGGTTGAACCCGGAGCACTTAAAATACTCAACTATACTGAGTACGCTTACATGATTATGAGATTGAAGGAGAGAACTATGGATACCAGCGCCCACACTCTGCAAACTCTGTTTCAACAACTAGGCCTACCCAGCGAGCCCGAACAGATCGACCAGTTTATTCGCCAGCATCGCCCCGAAACTGGGATCGATCGGTTAGAGGGGGCCAACTTCTGGACACCGAGCCAGGCGCGCTTTATTCAGGAAGCGCTCTATCAAGACTCTGACTGGAGTGAAGTGGTCGACGAGCTAAATGTCAGGCTCCATCAGTAATACAACATCCCACATTAACCGTTGAGGAACGCATTACCTCATTGATAACACTGTTGAAGTTTGCCTATACCCTGCACCAAACTAGGCGACTGGCCCGCTTATTCTTAGTTGCCGTTGTGGTTGTAGTTCAGGCGGGGTGCAGCACCCCGCCTCAGTCACCATGGACTCTTCAGGCATCGCCCCCTGCAGCGGCTGATTGCTCGTTATTACTGCAGCGGCTTGCACAACGGATCAAGGCTAGCGGCGGTTCCGATCCGCTGGCCTATCCTATTGAGGCATACCCCTATCTGCGGGTAGACCGCCTGTTAGCCAGCTTCTCAACACAGCTCGATAGCGAAGCCCGCCAGCAGGCGTGGTATCAACAGCTGTATCGACTCGGACAGACCGCCCGTCAGGTTGAACTGGACAACCTAAGTCCGCCGGTAGCGGCCGGGGAGCGCGAGCAGATAGAACGCTGCATCAAACAGCAGGCATCCCAGGATCGGCAAGCGGAAAATTTCTTCCCGCAGTTAACCACTAGCGCCCAGGTTCCAGATCTTTACAGCGGCTGGCAACGGGGGCTGGGGCTGTTCCCGCTGACCCGGCAGATCGTGTTGCATCTGATCGCCAAACATCAGCAGCGCTGGCGCCAGGATTTCAACAGCCAGGCGCTGCTCCAGGGCCCCAGTCAGCAGTACCAGCCACCCGCCAGCGAACCCCTGAATCCTGAGCAGATCGCTGACTGGCTGGAGCTGGCGCGAGGCCAGAGTCCGCTCGGTATTCCCGAGCTTGATGCCGAGCAGCAGCGGGCGCTATTTCGACATTTCGCTCCGACTTGGCAGGTGTTTACGCGCTCGCCAGCAGACCTGATCGGCCGCCCCTATTGGCGAGACGGCACGCCTGGTATCGACAGCGACGATCCGATCACCTACTGGCTACCCTCCTACACTCGCTTTAACGGTCAAACACTGCTGCAACTTAACTATCTGGTGTGGTTCCCCGAGCGCCCCTCGCAGCGACCACTGGATCTGTTTGCGGGCTTGTTGGATGGCCTGCTCTGGCGGGTAACCCTGGATAGCGAAGGCCGCGTGCTGCTGTACGACAGCATTCATCCCTGTGGCTGTTATCACCAGATTTTTCCGGTATCAGAGCGGCTAACAGTCAAACCGCTATCCGCCAACCTGGAGCAACCCTTAATCCTTACCGGTGTGGCACCAGGGCGCTCGCAAGGGCGCGTACTACTGCAGCTCACCCCCAGTGATCATTACCTGCAGGGAATTGCAGTGACGGATAAACAACTGTCTGGGGCTGTTGCTATTGAAACAAGCATTTCCCGCTACCGTTTGGGTAATTACCATCAGCTGCGGAGCCTGGCTACTGCCAGCGGCCGGCGGAATCTGTTCGATCCCGATGGCCTGGTCGGCGCGAGTGCGCGCTTGGAACGCTTCCTGCTGTGGCCGATGGGCGTCGATTCGCCCGGCGCCATGCGGGTCTGGGGGGCTCATGCCATCAGCTTCGCCAATCGCCGTTACTTTGATGATCCCTACCTGTTTGAGCAGTTTTTCGAGCAGACCGCCGACTGATCAGAGCACCTGTACCTGAGGGCCTGAGCTACCCGAGTTCAGCCAGCCCAAGTCTGACACTGTCGATCTCCGTCTGAGTCAAAGCGCGGTACTCGCCCGGCGCTAATCCAGGATCCAGTACGATCGCGCCCATACTTTCGCGATGCAGCGCGACCACTTTATTACGAAAGCGTCCGAACATCCGTTTAATCTGATGGTAACGCCCTTCGTAGAGCCACAACCGCACCCGATGGCTGTCGAGCTGTTCGAGCTGGACCGGTTTGGTGGTGATATCCTCAAAATCAAAGTAGATCCCGGCGGCGAAACGTTGGCCGGTATCGGGATGAATCGGATCTTCAGTCTCGACCAGGTAGACCTTGGCAATCTGTTTATCGGGCTGGGTCAGAATACGCGACCAGCGCCCATCGTCGGTAATCAGCAGCAAGCCGGTACTGTTGCGATCCAGCCGGCCACCAATATGGAGCAACTCGGGCTCTGGCTCGTCCAACAGCTCCAACACTGTCGGATGCACCGCATCGAGAGTAGCACTCAGGTAGCCAGGGGGTTTATGCAGCATAAAATAGCGCGGCTGGCGCGATTGCAGCTGCTGCTCAC
>CAXBEA010000170.1:0-5248 GCA_963974645.1 uncultured Neptunomonas sp.
GCAACCGCTGCTGATGGCCGGTCACATAGGCCGCAGTATCGCCCGACTGGGTAAAAACCGCAGCCAAATACGGCAGCTGCTCGGCAGCCCCAAACCGCTACACGAGCATCAGATTCGAATCGACGCCAGCATGATCAACCGTCTGTAGCGCTGCGTATGAGTAATCCACTGGTCCATATTTTTCAGCTCCAGAATTTTCAATTCCTGGCTTGGCAGCTCGGCACAACAAGCGTTTAAAAAGCAAGCTAGACCATCCAGCACAGGTTGCAAAATCGCTGGTGGAAATGCTCTGGAGCAACGCATCGAGTCGCTATTTAGGTTGGCCGGAGAAACTCTTTATCAAGCTCAACGGCCTATTTCCTTCGCTTGTCAGCAACGCTATCGGTAAACAATTGGCACGGATTAAAGAACACGCCAGCTTTTCCTAAATTATTTATTTATCGCTAAGAAGGGCAGCATCATGCACGCGTACGACAGCCTTTCAAGGTCAGTGTTTCTGCCATTGTTTACACGACCTCGCTATCCGGAGTCACAGCTTCGGCCCTCTTGGTTAAAGCGCCATCCGGAGTTGCGCTTACTATTCTCGTTAGCCGCCCTCTGTGTCTCCTTTGCTCTCCAGGCAAATAATCTAGAGCCGAGCGGTCAGCAGACAAGCAGCTCGCAAACAACAAACCAGCCAGCTGACAACCCCCTTTACGCCATGCAAAACCTGCAGCAACGCTGGGCCGAGATCAAATACCGGCTACCCCAAAAGCAGCAACAAGCCGCACTGGAGCAATTGAGCAACCTGGCGAGCAAGTACCTTAATGAATACCCGCAAACACCTGAACTCTTAATCTGGCGGGGGGTCATCCTAAGCACATACGCCGGTATCAAGGGAGGGCTTAGCGCCCTGTCTCTGGTCAACCAAGCCAAAGAGAGTTTTGAACAGGCCCTCGAGATAAACCCCGATACCCTGTCGGGATCCGCGTACACCAGCCTCGGCGCACTCTACTATCAGGCTCCCGGCTGGCCAATCAGCTTCGGAAACGACAAAAAAGCGCGGGAACTACTCGAAAAAGCGCTTAAGATAGATCCCTACGGTATCGACAGTAATTATTTTTATGCCGATTTTCTGGTCTCCCAAAATGACTTTATGTTAGCCCACAAGGCACTCGATAAAGCGTTACTGGCATCCGACCACCCCAACCGTACCCTAGCCGACGAAGGACGGCGTCAGGAGATCATCAATCTGCTGAGCAAAATTGGAGATAAACACTCTTGAGATTACTACTGGTTGAAGACGATCCTTTACTCGGTGAAGGGATCCAGCAAGGGTTCAGTCTTCAGGGGGAAACCCTGGACTGGCTGCGCAACGGTCAGCACGCACTGAATGCGCTCGCCAGCAACGAGTTTGACCTGCTGATCCTGGATCTGGGACTACCCGATATGGACGGTCTGGACCTGTTAAGTGAACTGCGGCGACGTGGCGATAAACTGCCAGTATTGATTCTAACCGCTCGAGACCAGGTTGCAGACCGGATCCGAGGGCTTGATTGCGGCGCCGACGACTATCTGATCAAACCTTTTGATATGAATGAACTTCGCGCCCGTATCCGGGCCCTGCTTCGACGCCACGCGGGCGCAAGCTCGTCCAAACTGAACCACGCCAATATCGAGGTCGACCCAGCCAACCGAGAGGTGTTCCGCGATGGCAAAATTGTCAGCTTGTCCCGTCGCGAATACAGCCTGCTGGTCGAATTGTTACAGCATCAGGGTCGGGTTTTCACCCGGGATCAGCTCGGCGAACGACTCTATGGCTGGAATGAAGAGGTGGAGAGCAACACCGTCGAAGTCCATATTCATCACCTGCGCAAAAAACTCGGCAGCGAACTAATCAAGACCATTCGCGGTGTCGGCTACCGGATAGAGAAAGAAGCCCGTCCATGAGATCTATCAGCCGCTTTCTGCTGGTCAGTCTGCTCGCTACTGTGCTGAGCGTCACCCTGGTCGCGTCACTCTGGATTCAGCGTGACAGCACCCACGAAGTCGAAGAGCTGTTTGATGCTGAACTTGCGCAGATGGCGCGGGTACTGCAGAGCCTGCTCAAGGTGCAGCTAAAGCGTACCCAACTGGTACCGTTTAAAGAGACGCTGCAGTATCGTTCCTTCGAGGATTCCCAGCAGGACCCCAACAGCCCTATATATAACGCTGAAGCGACCCCGCTTGGACATAAATACGAAAGCAAGCTGGCGTTTGTGGTCTGGAACGACCAGGGTGATGAGCTATTGAGCAGCCAAACGCAGCACCGTCTGAGCTTTTCCAGCGTTGCTGGATACGACAACGAACAGCTCAACAACTTTCACTGGCGCAGTTTTATGCTGCATGATCCACAGCTGGAGTTGTGGATCAAAGTAGCCCAACGTAGCGACGTCCGCGATGAACTGACCGGAGAGATTGTCAAAAATACCCTATGGCCACTATTGCTGACAATCCCTGTGCTCGGGCTGCTGATAGCGGCTGTAGTCCGCCGCGGGCTTAGTCCGCTTAGACGTGTCTCGGATCAACTGGCGATGCGTAATCCCGATAATATGGAACCGCTAGATAGCAACCGGGTTCCGAAAGAGATCCTCAATGTGGTTGAAGCAGTCAATGCGCTGCTTGCCAGACTCGACCAGGCACTTGAGCGAGAGCGGCGCTTTACTGCCGATGCTGCTCACGAACTGCGCACTCCGTTGGCGGCCATTCGGATTCACGCCCAAAATCTGCAACAGCAACTACATCAGCAACTACATCAGCAACTACAGCGTCAGCAACCGTTAGACCAGAAGAACCAGCAGGCCACCAGCTCCTCGCCCCAGCAGATCATCACCGGGGTCGATCGCATGACCCATGTGGTCGAACAACTATTAGCGTTGAGCCGGCTAGAGTTCTCCAAGAAAATCAAAACTGAATCCCTCGACCTGTCCAAGCTGTTACGTCAGACGATGGCAGAGATGGCGCCTCTGTCGCTGGATCGCCAACAGCATTTTGAGTTGAACAGTGCGCAACCTTGCATCATCAAGGGCAATGGCGACAGTCTGGTGATGCTCTGCCGTAATCTGCTCGATAATGCCATCCGCTATACCCCGGAAGCGGGACAGATAAATGTCAGCATTACCAAAAAGGACAGGCTTATCTGCTTAAGTGTCGCCGATACAGGGCCTGGAATCCCGCCCCAGGAGTATCAAAAGGTGCTGCAACGCTTCTACCGTCTGGCAGGGCAAACGATCAATGGCAGCGGCCTGGGATTATCGATCGTGCAACAAATCGTAGATCAGCATGGCGCTCATCTTAGCTTGCACCCAAGCGGTCTTGCCGATACAGGTCTGGAAGTGCGGGTCTGCTTCTCGGCTCAGTAGGCTCGCTTACGCTGCCCATTGCTAAACCCTTTCCGCCTAGAACCCTGGCTGCTAGCAGACCTCGGCTGCGGTGCAACCGGGTCAAGAAGATGACTGCTCAACCTTTGCTGGCTTTTTTCTGCTCCTCAAGCAGCAGATCCAGCGCCTTGAGCAGATCCAGCGACGAAAGCATCCCAACCAGTTCCTGCTCTTTATTCAATACCGGCATCGCACCAAAGCGGTGCTGGGTCAAAACTTTAGTCGCTTTGGCGATCGTATCGTAGGTGTGCGCCACCATCACATTGCGGGTCATCAGATCGCCCACACTGAGATTATCGTCAAGGTTGTAGATATGACTCAGATCGGGTGCCTCGTCGACCCACTCTGGCCGCCGAAGATCGCGGTCACTGATAATCCCCACCAACTTGCGCGCCTCATCGACCACCGGCATATGCCTGATATCGTTCTCGCGCATCCGGAAAAATGTCTGGCGAATCCCATCATCAGCCTTCGCGACCAGCACTTTAGAGGTCATAAAATTACTAACTTTCAGCGGCATTAAATACTCCTTGAGATAACAGCAAGCGGTTCTAGAGGCTAACTTAACATTGTTATTGAAGGGTTATTGGCTTTAGTCAAATCGGCCCCTCGCCGAGCAGTTCAACCAGCTGAGCCCTGGTCGTTTTATCCACCTCGATGCGCGCCAGTGCCTCGGGCGTCAGCGTCTTAGCCTCGCCGATTGAGATGCCGATTGCGGTTGTAGATTCGGGTCTGAACAGCCAGCCAGCCCCACGAACAGAACAAAAACTGATACGCCAAGATGTCGTATATTCATACCCATCTCCTTCAATGCTCTATTTAAACGAAAAATTTGAAACACGACTTAAGCGCTGGGCTGAAAGCACCGGAGCGTCAGTGCTTGGTCATTGGCACCCGATTGCAAAGGCCAAAACCACGCTTAACTCAGGACAGAGGATCCATTAATCCTGAATCGGCTAAACATTTAAGCATATTAGCGGTCCAAATCAACTCTTAAGGGGCTCCTAAACCCTTGAGCCGCAGCACGACAGCCGTTATCTTGCCCACCATAGCGCCTGTCTGCATGACTGTAGGTTCTATTTACAACAGAATTTACCGTGCTATTAACCGTACCGTTTATCGTATTATTTACCGTACCCTTTATCGTATTATTTACAGCACTACTGCCCATAGATGGAACTGACTATGCGTCTAATCTTATTACTGCTTCTCAGCGTCACCCTGCCCGCGCTTGGTGGAGAAAAACTACAGCTGCTCTACAGCGGCAATTTAGACGGTGAGTTAGAACCCTGCGGATGCTCGCTCGAGTCCGACTACGGCGGCTTACAGCGCCGCACTACGGTGATCGAACAACTACGTAGCAAAAACCCTGAGCTGCTACTGATCTCCTCCGGCGGGCTGTTTTCTCCAGAAAAGGGCAGTGATCAGATCAAGCATGGATTTATTCTCAGCGGCATCAAACAACTCAATTACGATGCTATCGGCGTCCAGTGGAGCGACCTGGTTCATGGCGAAGAGATGCTGATCAATTCCGGCTTGCCATTCTCTGTAGGTAACTGGAAAACAAACAGCATCGATGCCTCACTTGATTCGATCCATGCCAAAGGTACGTTATTTTTCAGTCAGTGGCTCGATCCCCTGACCTCTCCCTACGTTGCTATGCCCGCCATATCACCGATAAGCACCCAAACCAAACCGCTGCTGGACGCATTTTCCCAGGCCAAACAGCGAGGCCAACTGACGGTACTGGCCACCACCTTGGAACTACAGGCAGCTCAACAGCAATTTGACCTTAGCAACATCGATGTACTGATGATTCAAGCCGCGTATGAGGTTTACGCCGAACCCCA
>CAXBEA010000171.1:0-5204 GCA_963974645.1 uncultured Neptunomonas sp.
GAATGGGTGATCGGATTAAACCGGAATCAGTGATCGGAATGGGCCAGAATATGCACACTTGGCATCTTAAATCGATCGGCCCCTTGGCACTCGATAAGAAAACCCTGTAATGGGTCTGTGTTGAAGATGTAGCGAACGGCAAAAAGTGTCTTTGCATCTGCCCGGTCTGTGAAGAGGACGCAAGACCAACGCCCTGGCCAAGTGCAGCTGCATTACGGTGCGTTAGCCAGGAATCAAAATCAGGTCTTTATGGCTGCGCAAGACCCTTAGAAAAAGAGGTTGCCTTAGCGCTTTCATTGCCTTATTGGATCGATAAATATATTCGCGTACAGAGTGAAAGGATTTTAAAAAGATGAATCCAACCGATGTAAAAGAGCTAAGTAGCAACTACTTAAGAAGTGAATACTTCCCCGGGAAAAAGATAGGGCTGATCGCCTTGCGAACCGACCACCTGGTTGAGGATGCTTTTCGATCGATGCTTGAAGGGCAGGACGTTTCCATCGTCACCAACCGCATTCTATTCAATGACCCGGTCAACACTGAAAACCTGCGAGCGATGGCCGAAGACCTTCAGCGGGCGACTGCAGATCTACTTCCCGAGAAACCCATCGATGTCGTAGCCTTCGGTTGCTCGTCGGGAGCGACCGCTATTGGTGAAGAGCGGCTGGAAAAAATGATTCAGGCTATCAAGCCTGGCGCCAAAGTGACAAACCCTGTCACTGCTGCGACTGCGGCTTTTAAGGCGCTGAAGGTCAATAGAATCAGCATGATTACCCCCTATATTGCAGAGGTTAATCGAGAAGTGGCGACCTTTTTTACGAGTAAAGGGTTGGATGTGCTGAGTATTGCCGGCTTCAACGTGCTCGCAGACGCGGATATTACCCGAATTGACCCTGCGGCGATCGTTGCTGCCGCCACGAAGTATGTACACCCCGAATCAGAAGCCCTGTTTCTTTCCTGTACAGCGCTTCGAGCAACGGAAGTTATTGACTTGCTTGAAGAGCAGCTGGGTATTCCTGTAGTGACGAGCAATCAAGCCATGGCGTGGCATGCGCTGCAGCTGCTCGATGTTGCTCGCCCCAGACGCTCAGGAGGGGAGCTTTTCAAATGCTCTTTAAAGGAATAGTAGTGCCCTGTTGGCCAGTTTGAGATTCTAAACAAATCTCTTCAATATTTTCCATCTTTCTGGCCGGACTTATCTCCGCCCCCGACTAGGCTTGGCCAGCGCTTGTCTATGGTAGGCCTTTTTTATCACGACGGAATAATCATGAGTGCGAACATCAGGGGCATGCTCCTTTGTGTTGCTGGCGTTCTATTGCTTTCTCCAGATGTACTGGTTATGCGATGGGTGGGTATAGAACACAGCGAAGTACTCTATTGGCGGGGGCTCTTTCTGACCTTTGGTTTTGCTCTAGTGACGCTATTACGGTATCGATCGAAGAGTCTAAGGGCGTTACTGAAAGCAGGCTGGGCCGGCGTTGCCTGTGGTCTCTTGTTCGCAATGAGCACCTACTGTTTTACTCGATCTGTCCAACAAACGAGTGCTACGGCTACCATGATGATCATCGGTACTGCCCCTGTGTTTGCCGCAATCATATCTTGGTGGACAATGAAGGAGCTTATTTCAAAACAGACGATGCTGGTTATTGCTGTAACGCTTTTGGGTATCGCACTTATTTCGTCCGACAAAGGTAGTCTCAATACAATGACGGGCAAACTGTATGCCTTAGCAACAGCGGTATTTATGGCACTTAACTTTAACCTCACCCGTTTGAAGGCGCCACGAGACATTACACCTGGTTTGTTATTCGGTGGTTTGTTCACCTTATCGCTGGCCTTGGTGGATGAAGCAGGTTCTACGCAGGCTGATACAGGCCAGATAGTAGCGATCGGATTATTGTGTGTAGTGTTGTTGCCGATTAGTTTTACGATGTTGCAGCTTGCTCCTCGCTATATCAGTGCTACTGAAGTTAGCCTTTTTATGATTCTCGAATCTATCGTTGGGCCACTATGGGTTTGGTTGGTTCTAGGTGAGATTCCAGCATTGCTCACCCTCATAGGAGGCTTAGTCATTATCATGGGCTTGGCGCTTCATACTGTTTATAGCCGCTCTGAAAGGCGAAGTCGTTAGCGATTGGCTAAATTGCTCAGGGGTTGCCCGGTGTCGGTCAAAACCCCCAGGATCACTTGCAGCTGCGCAGCGTCTATAAGATTGAGGGCATTAAGACCCTGAACCAAACCGCTAATAGCTTATGGGGCAAGGCGATGATGGGGCTGGAGTACGTCTTTTTCCGTACTGGCCCTCTTACCATGGCTCCCAGTCAGCTGGGGTTGTTTGCCTATTCTGATCCTAGTGTTTCCACCCCAGACCTCGAATACTATGTACAACCGCTGTCACTGGACAAATTTGGTGATCCACTGCATGCATTCCCTGCCTTTACTGCCAGCGTACTGGATCTGCGCCCAAAGTCGCGTGGGCAGATTACTATTCGTGACCGCGATCCCAATAGCGCACCCAAGATTGCACCTATGTATCTGAGCCATGAAGAGGATCGTATCAAAGCCGTGAGGGGGCTGAGACTCACCCGGCGCATCGCAGAGCAAGCGGCACGGGCTCCTTTCAAACCTATGGAGCATCTCCCCGGCCCCGATTATCAAACCGATGATGAACTGGCCTTTGCCGCGGGTAACCTGGGTACAACCATTTTCCATCCGGTGGGCACGTGTAAAATGGACAAAGTGACAGATCCTAGCGCAGTCACCGACAGCCGGTTGCGGGTATTGGGACTGACGGGGCTTCGTGTCGTCAATGCCTCGGTTATGCCGACGATCACGTCGGGCAATACCAGTTCACCCACCATCATGATCGCCACGCGTGCGGCAGAGATGATCCGTGAAGACCACAAGGCAATCCAGTGAACACCATAAATTATGGAGCGGTCTTTAGAGGCGTGACTGAGGGTCAGTCAGTTTGTTTGATGCCATCAAATCATGCATGGGTTGCCGCACCACTTGGCATCAAGGTTACTTCGGTTATCGACCGCTGTATCTAAAACAAACCGGACATTCGGACGGGTGATATTGACAATACCCACCTCAGCAGACACAGAGCGACTGGACCGCTTAACCTCGAGCTAGGAACCAAATTAGCGGGACGACTGCAGCTATGTTATCTAGCGACAGCCTCGACCATGGGTTTGTTTTTTACTTGTTTGATAAATAATGCCAACACAATTAAGGCCATGGCGGTCAGTTCCAGTCGATCGAGACTCTCTCCTAATAAAATAGCTCCTGTGAGTAACGCAACGACCAGCTCTAACGATCCAGTTAAGGCATTTTTATCTGCGCATGATCTTGGTGCACCCACCATAAACAAGATCTGGGGAATTGCTGCAGCCAATAATGCGATACCTAATACTGACATGACACCGGTTAGTGAAACGGGTAATACGTGCACAGGCGCAACCCACATTGTTATCGGCAGCAGAACCATAATATGGCCGATCGTTATCCAGGCCATTCTATTGGTTGCTGGAATGCTTTTTCTGGGGTTAGACAGATACTGCACCTGAGTGGCAACAGCCAAAGGCGCCAAAAAGCAGGCGGCAACCGAAAGTAATACGTCAGCAGGAAGAGCTTCAGGTCTTATTGTTAATGACGCTGCAATGGCTACCAGCGCTGCCGAGATCAAAGCGTTTTGTGAGGGCACCCGACTAAACACAATCCAGCCAATCAAAACGCTGAAAACAGGGTAACTGTAATAAATAAGGATGGCGGTAGCTGCAGGAATCGTCTCCATAGCATGGAAATAGCCAAAAATAGCAATACCGCTGGCTACCCCCAAAATTAAGCTTCTACAAGATTCCGACCAGTTTTCTCTTGCTGTGCGCAGGAAAAAAGAGAAAAACATCGCGGGTAGAATAAATCGGTACAGGCTCACCATCTCTGCACCTAAACCTTCCCTAAATAGTAATTGGGCAAAAAATGGATTTAACCCGTAAAAGAAGGCTGCCATTAAGACCAAGTACTGGCCATCGATTGTTGGCTTGCTGTTCACGTTAATATCATTCCTCCGGCTAAGTTGGAACGATAGTGCACTTCTGATGAGATATATAATGAATAATCAGGGCCATTGATTAATAGTGTGCATCTAGCTAGGTGGCCGATTTTGGTTTCCATCTACGAAAATAGCTGAGGTAAGTGTATGAGGCTAGACATCAAGCATTGGCAGATGCTCAAGGCTATCGATGAAGCAGGTACGTTAAGACAAGCCGCATACGTGCTAGGTATAACGCAGTCTGCGCTAAGTCACCGACTTGCCGAAGCTGAAAGGCGTTTGGGCGGTTTGTTATTTGAGAGGGAGGGCCGCAGGCTTCGGCAGACATCTGCTGGTCGGGCCATGACACAGACCGCCAATCAAATCATACCTGCACTACAGCGTGCTGAATTTGATTTTCAGCAGATGGCGAATAATGAAACAAAAGTGGTTCGCTTTGGTGTTGCTGCCTATAGCTGCTATCACTGGTTGCCGTCATTTTTAAAGGTAATGTCTAAGAATGAGCCTGGTATTCAACTAGAACTGGTCGCATCAGCAACGCAAAACCCGCTACTAAATCTTCAGGAAGGTACGGTTGATGTTGTATTAGCCCCCGGACATTTAGCGATCCCTGGTATCGATTCAATTCCAGTTTTTAAGGATGAACTGGTTTTGGTAACGCACTCAAATCATGCGTTGGCTACAAAACAATTTATTGAAGCAACAGACCTGGAAGGTGAAGACTATCTGACCTATAGCAAATCTGCACAGCCCGGCTTTGAATATGAACGATTTATACGGCCCTCTGGAGTTGTTCCTCACCTAGTGACAGTTGTAGAAGTGACAGACGCTATTGTAGAACTGGTAGCCGCAGGCTTTGGTGTGAGCATCCTTTCGAGATGGGCAGTCCACTCGGCCATAAAAAATGAAATTATATCGGCCGTTAGCCTGGGAGAATCCAAGCTTGATCTGGGGTGGTCAGCATTGGTCCGCGAGTCAGAGCCTACCTCGGCTGCGCCAAGAGTTGTGTCGCGTAGATTGGCAGAATGGTTTCATTTTTAAGTTACTGGCCCTGCCGCTACAAGGCAATCAGGGAAGGAAGTCAGCGTCCGCTAGTATATGGACCCCTCCTGTTTAGCAAGGAAGCACTGTTTCAGAATTAAGACGC
>CAXBEA010000172.1:0-5141 GCA_963974645.1 uncultured Neptunomonas sp.
TGGCATTTCTAACAGCGTCACTTTTCCTTTCTAAGCCGGCAATTGCCGGCTTTTTGTTGGTTATGTCTGAGCTAGTCGTTGCAATAATAACAACCGGACCCTTCCTTATTGTTAGTCACTGACATGGACTGAAGGAACCAGCCTGCAGGCGATCACCGAACGGTTTCTGCGCTCAAACGATGACGCGATCGCCGGGAGCCCACGAAAAGGAACTCGATGCCCTGCAGTTGTTTGATCCGAGGAGGCATTGCATATATAAAAATGCTCCTATCCTCTTGAAAGAGAATAGGAGGGGGTAACCTGCTATGTCTTTAAACTGCTTTTATGACGTCTTATATTAATGCCTTAACTTCGATCAACAATAAATGCTAGCAATTCGATGTCATCTCTGACAATCAGCTTTGATTACGTCTGGAGCGGTTTCAAGCAGTAACAAAAGCTACCCGTTGCTCTTAGACCACTACGGATAGCTTTTTATCACAGCCTGATCAAGCCGCTTCGTGCAACGCTGCCGTCAGATCCATGATCGCCTTCTTGCCATCACCAAACATCATAAAGGTATTGTCGTTGGCAAAGAGCGGGTTAGGCAGACCGGCAAAGCCAGGGCTCAAGCTACGTTTAACGACGACCACATTCTTCGCATGGTCGACATTAAGGATGGGCATGCCATAGATGGGGCTACCTTTGTCTTCCCGCGCCATCGGATTGATCACATCATTGGCACCGATCACAATCACCACGTCAGTTTTATCAAACCGGGGGTTGGCCTGTTCCATCGTCCTCATCTGCTCGTAGTCCACTTCAGCTTCAGCCAACAGTACGTTCATGTGACCCGGCATTCGACCCGCCACCGGGTGAATCGCGTACTCCACCTCCACGCCGCGACCTTCGAGCGTATCCGCCAGCTCACGCACCGCGTGCTGGGCCTGCGCCATTGCCAAACCAAAACCCGGTACGATCACCACCCGTTGCGCGTCTTCCAGCAGCATGCTTATTTCGTCAGGCGTCGATGATGTCACCTTGCCGGCATAGACCTCATCGGCATCTACCGTTTCACCGCTGCTGGGGACCAGGGTGCCGAACAGCACATTCAACAATGAACGGTTCATCGCCACGCACATAATCTGAGTCAGGATGATTCCGGATGCTCCGACCAGTGCACCCGAGACGATCAGTACCGTGTTGCCCATGATGAAGCCCGCCGCCGCTGCAGCGATTCCCGAGTAGGAGTTCAGCAACGCAATCACCACCGGCATATCGGCACCGCCAATCGGCATCACCAGCGTCACACCGAGTACCAGTGCCAGCACGATTAGCGCCACAAAACTCGAGGTCGCCGTGCTATCGCTAATCACCATGCTATAACCGAGCACCAGCGTCGCTACCAACAGCCCCAAGTTGAGATACTTGATCCCACTGAAGCCTATAGACTGGCCGGATACCAGCTCCTGTAATTTGGCAAACGCCACCGCGCTACCCGTCAGGGTCACCGCACCGATCAGGGCCGCCATCGCCATCGCAACCAACGCGACGACCTGCTCGGCAGCCGAGGTTTCAACGCCGAAAGTGTTGATGGCGAAGAAACTCGCGGCAGCAACACCCAACGAGGCACCACCACCAAAGCCGTTCAACAACGCCACCATCTGTGGCATGCCCGTCATCTGTACCCTTTTTGCCATCAACAAACCGATCACGGCTCCCAGGCCAATACCAGCAACAATCAACTCGTAACTGATGACATTACGATCGAGCAGCGTCACCACCACCGCGATCAACATGCCCACGGCCGCTAGGGTATTACCGCGAACAGCAGTACGAGGACGGGTCAGTCCTTTGATTCCGGCAACGAAAAGCAACGCTGCAAGCAGATAAAACAGATCTACAATCATCAGGTTCATGGCTTAGCTCCTGCGCTTAAACATGCTAAGCATGCGATGGGTCACCATAAATCCGGCGATAACATTGATGGTCGCCAGCACAATGGCGACAAATCCCAGGCTCTGAACCAGCAGCCCCGATGCGCCACCGGAACCGGCCGCAACCAGCGCACCGACGATGGTGATCCCCGAAATGGCATTACTGCCCGACATCAACGGGGTATGCAGTGTCGGCGGCACTTTGGTGATCAGTTCAACCCCCAAGAACACCGCCAGGGCGAAGAGTGACAGTTGCAAAATAATGAGTTCCATCACGCCACCTCCTGAATGTGGTCTGTACTATCCAACTCGGGCAGATCCAACAACCCTCGAATCCGGCCATGACAGACGATTCCATTATGTGTCATCACCGTTTCCTGGATAATTTCATCATCAAAATCTAGATTGAGCGCCCCCGAATCGTCGATCAAATGATTGAGCAGGTTTTCGATATTTTTGCCATACATCTGACTAGCATGATTAGGCACCGTGGCCGCTAGATTATCGGGACCGATAATTATGACGCCGTGCTCGACAACCGTTTCACCACAGCAAGTCAGTTCACAATTGCCGCCACGCTCGGCAGCCAGATCGATGATCACTGCACCTGGTTTCATCCTGGCAACCATCTCTTTGGTGATCAAAATCGGTGATTTCGCGCCGGGAATAGCGGCTGTTGTAATCACGATATCCTGTTGCGCCAGTACCTCGGCCATCAACTCGCGCTGGCGTTTCAGGAAGTCCTCTCCCTGCGCTTTGGCATAGCCACCTGTTCCCTCTGTCGCTTCGGCGTCCAGATCCAGTTCGATCGGTTTAGCGCCAACCGATAGGATCTGCTCACGCGCAGCAGGGCGAACATCGTAGGCTTCCACGACCGCGCCTAAGCGCTTAGCGGTTGCTGCTGCCTGCAGACCGGCCACACCAACACCCATAATAAATACCCGGGACGGGGTCAGCGTACCGGCGGCGGTCATCAACATGGGAAAGATTCTTCCCGATGCATTGGCACCCATCAACACCGCCTTATAACCGGCAATGGTGGCTGTCGATGACAGCGCATCCATACTTTGCGCACGGCTGATCCGGGGTACCAACTCCATCGCGACACTGGTGATATGGCGCTCTGCCAATGACAGTGCTTGCTCGGGATTTCCCAACGGGTCCATCAAGCCGATGACCAGCTGGCCACGCCGCAGTTGGCAATGCTGCTCGCCTAGCTGATTAACGGATACGTTTACCTGGGTAATGACCTGCGCCCGGGCAAAAATCTCATCGCGATCGAACAGAATTTCAGCGCCGGATGCTCGGTAGGCGGCATCGGAGTAATCTGCGGCGTTGCCAGCACCGGACTGGATCAGAACCTGACAGCCGCGGCCACCGAGTTGCTGGACATTATCCGGCGTCATCGCGACCCGACACTCTCCGGTTAACGTTTCTTTGGGGATTCCTATTATCATTATTTTTCTCCCGTGACGTCGTGTCCCAGACCACCAAAAAACAGGCAATAGGGTTCCGCTGCCTGTTGATTAACAACAGGCCTAGAACCGAATTAAGGTCAGTTACCGCGTCAGATAGTGAACGGTTTCAATCTAAAGACTGGACAGCCAGATGCGGCTAGCTGTTGGCCTGATTGAGCACCGCGGCAAGCAATACATTACAACCTGCGGCTAGATGCTCGGGCTTAGCATTTTCGGCCTCGTTGTGGCTGATACCGTTCTCGCACGGCACAAACACCATCGCGGTAGGGGCGACCCGGGCGATATAACAGGCGTCATGACCTGCACCACTGACGATATCCCGATGGCTATAGCCTGCCGCTTCTGCAGCGTTGCGCACTGAGTCGACGCAGTCTTTGTTAAACGGCACTGGTGGCGAATACCAGATCTGTTCGAACTTCATCTCCAGACCGGTCTCTTCAACAATGCGTTTACTCACATCGCGCAATTGCTGGTCCATCTTCGATAGGATCTCATCGTCCGGATGGCGCAAGTCAACGGTAAAGAACACCTCACCAGGGATCACGTTACGAGAATTGGGGAACACCTGCATCAGTCCCACGGTAGAGCACGCCAGAGGCTGATTGGTTAGGCCGATCTGGTTGACCTCATCGATAATCTGAGCGGCACCCACCAGAGCATCCTTACGTAACAGCATTGGCGTCGGACCGGCATGTGACTCTTGTCCGGTCAGGGTGATTTCATACCAGCGTTGCCCCTGGGCGTCGGTAACAACACCGATAGTCGTATCTTCGTTTTCAAGGATCGGACCCTGCTCAATATGAGACTCGAAGAACGCCTTGACCGGGTAACCACCCACCTCTTCGGCGCCGTCATAACCGATGCGGTGCAACTCTTCACCCATGGTTTTTCCGTCTAGATCGGCGCGGGTGAGACCGTATTCCAAGTCAAACACACCGGCAAAAATACCGGAGGCGACCATCGCCGGAGCAAATCGAGACCCTTCCTCATTGGTCCAAACGGATGCTTCGATCGGTGCTTCGGTTTCCACCCCGTTATCGTTCAATGTGCGGATAACTTCCAGCCCGGCCAACACCCCGTATACACCGTCAAACTTACCACCCGTCGGCTGGGTGTCGATATGGCTGCCCATGATCACCGGCGGCAAGCTATTATCTCGCCCGGCACGACGAGCGAATATGTTGCCCATCTTATCGATCCGGACCGTACATCCTGCGTCTTTGCACCAGGAAATAAACAGATCTCGCGCCTGCCGATCAAGATCGGTCAGAGCGAGTCGGCAACAACCGCCTTTTTCTGTACCTCCAATCTCGCCCATCTTCATGAGACTGTCCCACAAGCGCTGTTGATTTATTTTTATAGCATTCATCTTTAACTCGCTCCTGTCGGCCTCAAACCTAACGTCTGAGCCCTGTTGAACTCGATCAAACATCGGTATTGGCAAACATCTAATCAAGCGGATAAATATTTACCATATGGTAAAAATACATTATTTTTACCATATGGTCAACTTTTAAAAGACTTTATTTACGGCCTTTCTGTAATTCAAAAAGTGTATAAAGTTCAGATAATTATACGGAATATTCGTAGATTTATACTTTACTAAGATAATACTGGCAACCGTATCATACCGGCTAGAAATTGCGGCCAAGCCATCGCGTGATGATTAATCTGAATAAATATGCGGACAATAAAAAGCCGGCAATTGCCGGCTTAGAAAGGAAAAGTGACGCTGTTAGAAATGCCA
>CAXBEA010000173.1:0-5129 GCA_963974645.1 uncultured Neptunomonas sp.
GGCTGGCGCCGGCGCCCAGATGACCGACCACGGTGTTGAGACCGCCGGCAGCGCGCTGTTCGAGTTGACGTTGGATGTACTCGTAGGAGAGGCCGTGGAAGCCGTAGCGGCGCACACCCTCGTCGCTTAATTGGCGTGGCAGGGCAAATAGGGTCGCGACCTTGGGCATCTGGCTGTGGAACATAGTATCGAAACAGGCGATCTGAGGTACCTCGGGCAGCAGCGCGTGACAGGCCTCGATCAATTTCAAGTTAAAGGGTTGGTGCAGCGGTGCCAGCGGAATGAACTGGCGTAGCTGCTCCAGTTCGGCGTCATTGACCACCACGGGTGCGCTGAATACCGAACCGCCATGAACCACGCGATGGCTGATCGCTTTGAGGGTCTGCTCGCCGGCGTTGCCACGAATCCAGGCAAAGACAAAATCCAGACAGGCCTGGTGGCGGCCGTCACGATCGATCTCGGAAAAATCCGGCGCCAGATCGGCGATCCGCTCGCCCCGCTGGTCACTGATCTGGGCCCGAGCCTGGCCGAGGATGTTGCTGAGCTTGAAGTTGAATAGCAGCTCAGGCTGTTCACCCTTGATACAAAACAGCGCGCACTTGAGGCTGGATGAACCGCCGTTAACGGTAAAAATACTGTTCATCGGATCTCTCCATGGGTGACCTGAAGGGCGGCCAGGGCGCAGGAAGCCAAGCGCCCCAGGGTTTTCTCAGCGCGGCTGGTTAATACGATCGGTACCCGGGCACCCAGTACCAGCCCTGCTGATTTGGCACCGGCCAGGTAGATCAATTGCTTGCCGAGCATGTTGGCAGATTCCAGGTCGGGGGCCAGGAGGATATCGGCTTCGCCAGAAACGCGCGAGACGATATGCTTATCGATCGCCGCTTCCAGGGAGATGGCGTTATCGAATGCCAGCGGGCCGTCGAGAATACCGCCGGTGATCTGGCCACGGTCGGCCATCTTGCACAGTGCTGCGGCATCAATAGTACTTTGCATGTTGGACTTAACTTTCTCAACCGCTGCCAGAATCGCCACCTTGGGTGCGGCAATACCGATCGCATGACAGAAGTAGATGGCGTTCTGGATAATGTCGCGCTTGATATCCAGATCCGGGGCGATATTGATCGCAGCATCGCTGATCATCAATGGCTTGTGGTAGTTGGGGATGTCCATCATAAACAGGTGACTCAGGCGGCGCTCGGTACGCACCCCGTTGGTTTTGTGGATGACCGCACGCAGCATCTCGTCGGTCGAAATGCCGCCTTTCATCAGGATCTTTACATCCAGGCTACGCGCCATCGCCACCGCCGTTTCAGCCGATTCATGGCTGTGTAGGGTGTTGGTAATACGGTATTGGCTGATATCGAGTTGATGCTCTTCGGCGGTTGCGCGGATCTTATCTTCAGGGCCGATCAGAACCGGATCGATGATGCTCCGCTCGGCCGCTTCGATCGCGCCTAGAAGGCTGTTGGCATCAACCGGATGGATGACCGCCGTGCTGACCGGTGGTGTTCTTGACGTTTGCGCGATAAAAAACTCAAGCTGGTCATGCGCGGGTGGGCTGTTATCCAAAACCATGATGATACCTATCACTGTGAAAATTTGTGGGGACCATCATAGCAAGCTTATGTTGCACTGCAATGTTGGGAGGAGATATAGAATGTGTAAGCGCATGCGCCGGATCAATAGATCCGACGAAAGTCGAGCTAGGCGTGGTTTTAAAGAAACCGAAGTAAGTGGTCTGGTCGGATCAGCCAGTTTTGAGCTGATCGGTAAACGGGGGCCAGCCCAGTGCTTTGCCGCCTAACAGATGCAGGTGGATGTGGTAGACCGTTTGCCCGCCGTGCTCATTACAGTTCATTACGGTGCGGTAACCCTGGTCGGCAAAGCCGAGTTGCTTGGCGAGTTTAGCTGCTGCCAGCGACAGACGTCCTAGGGTCAAGGCGTCGCCCTCTTGCGCATCGTTAAGGGTTGTAATGTGTTTTTTGGGGATGATCAGCATGTGCTGTGGTGTCTGAGGATTGATGTCGCGAAATGCTAACAGATGCTCGTCTTCGTAGACGATATCGGCAGGAATTTTTTTGTCGATGATGCTGCAGAACAGGCAGTTCATAGTTCTCTCCTGGGTAGTTGGTTGCCGAATCATAATCAGCCTGCTTGGTAATCGCCAGTGCTGACTTGGATAATAGGCTCAGATTGTTCGGGACTTTTGCTCGCGACCTGGGAGTCATTCGCAGAGGGTTAATTCATTCCGAAGGTTGCGCTGGTGTCGGTTGCTTTGCTGGGCTGAAGCCCAACCTACAGGGTGGTTGCTTTGTAAGGTTCAGAATCTGTTCCGACAGCGCTGCTGCTGGCGTACAATTTGGACCCCGTTATGCAACGGATGGGTATATAGAAAGCGTAGCGGAGTCTGGGAAGGATTTAGGATGCCAACATACGATTACCGATGCAGCACCACGGGTGTTGTTTATGAGGCGCGCCATGTGATGAGCATGGAAATACAGACCTGGGCGGAACTTTGCGCCTGTATCGGCCTGGAACCGGGCTCGATGCCTGCGGACGGCCCGGTAGAGCGCCTGGCCAACGGTGGAGCGGTGGTGCAAAGCCGTTCGCTGAAGAACCCGGAGCTAGCTCCCTGTGGTCGTAGCAGCGGCTGTGGTTATGGCAGTAATGGCGGCGGAGGTTGCGGCTTTTGATGGGGCGTATTTTTTATCTGATGGGGGCTTCTGGTTCTGGTAAGGACAGCCTGTTGTGTCATGTCCGCCGCCAGATCATCGATACCGATCGCTGTTTTGTCGCCCATCGTTACATCACCCGAAAGCCGGAGCTTAGGGGTGAAAATCACATCTGGTTAACGGCAGCGGAATTTGTCCAGCGCCGGGCCGCCCAGGCATTCGCCATGCAGTGGCAGGCCAACGGTTATGATTACGGGATAGGGATGGAGATAGAGCTCTGGCTTGCGCAGGGCTTTGATGTGCTGGTTAATGGCTCTAGGGATTATCTACCTCAGGCGCAGGCACGTTATCCCGAGCATCTAGTACCGTTGTTGGTTCAGGTCGATGCAGCCAGTCTCGAGCAGCGGCTGCGCCTGCGGGGGCGTGAAACCGATGCTCAGATTTTGGCAAGAATCGAGAGGGCGCAGCAGTACACTCAGCTATTGGAGGCCGGGGTGGTGCCGATCGATAACAATGGTTCTCTGGGGCAGGGCGCCAATCAGTTGCTAAGTCTGATCCGTTCGTTTGAATCAGATTCACTCGTTGAGTTAAATCCGATAGTTTGAATCAGGCACGATCCTTTGAATTGAATTAACAATACCCAGAGTAAGGAGAAATACCTATGTTGGTCTAAGATTTTGGCGGTAGTGTGATCTTGATCAGATTCTTTATTAGCCTCTAGGAATACACTGAAGACCTGGTTCAGGTTGATACTCAGCAATGGCTAGTGCCAAGCAATAGATAGGGCTTAGCAATGGATAGGGCTGAGTATGCAAGCAAGTCAATCCAGTGATGGATGGTCGCTATCATGGCAGAATGGCTTCAGACGCATGTTGTTCTAATGCGATCGGTGCTAACGCAGACTGATCTAAGGCGGTCAGGCGGTTGTGTGCTGCTGATGCTGGGATGGCTGCTGTTTGCGCCGCCCGCTTATTCCGATCTTCATCTTACTTCTGCAATAACCTCCTCTACGCCCTCTCAAACTCTCCCGGTGGTACGCATAGGCGTACATGCTTTTCGTTCGTTGGCGCAAACCGACGCGCGTTGGCAGCCGACGGCCGATTACCTTAATCGCACCCTTCCTGCGTATAAGTTTGAACTCCTACCGCTGGCCTATCCCGAACTCAATCAAGCAGTTGCCGATACAACTGTGGAGTTCGTTTTGACCCATCCCGACGATTATATTCAGTTGCACCATGAGGCAGGTATTGAAGCGGTTGCTACGCTTATTACTCGGGCGGGTGATCATCCTCTAGCGCAATTTGGAGGGGTTATCTTCTCCCGCAGTGACAGGGATGATATCAACCGTCTCGATGACCTTCGGGGAAAGTCGCTGGTTTCAGCAAGGAATGACGTTTTGGGGGGCTATATAGCTCAGCAATGGACGTTGAAGCAGGCCGGTATCGATAGTCAACAGGATCTGGGCGTCCAGCGTTTTATCGGCCTGCCGCAGGATAATAGCGTTTACGAGGTGCTGAAGCGGAGTGCCGATATTGGCTTTGTCCGTACCGGTATTCTGGAGACGATGGCGCGCGAAGGGAAAATAGACCTGTCTCTGATCAAGGTGATCAACCAGCAGCCCCGTGCCGCTTTCCCGCTACTGCTCTCTACGGATCTCTACCCTGAATGGCCGTTGGCGGCTCTTGCGCATGTCGATACCCGGCTGAAACAGTCGGTATCAAGCCAGTTGCAAAGAATAGCCGCATCCGACCCAGCAGCGCGGGTGGGTCAATACATAGGTTTTTCACCCGCACTGGACTATAGCCCTGTAGAGGCGGTGATGTTGCGGCTTAATACCCATTCTAGCTCCAAGGCGTTGGTGTTTGATCGGCTCACCGGCATGCTGTTGAAGTGGGGCGCTGTGCTGCTGGGGTTGCTGTTGATTATCGGTACGGTTGTTTTACGCCGCTCCAGAAAGCATAACAGGGCGTTGCGTAGGATAAATATTCGGTTGCGGCAGCATCAAGCTATGCTCGATCGGCTGGGGGAGGGGGTCTACTGCATGGATGCCCAAGGGTATACCCAGTTTATCAATCCTGCGGCGGTGAGCTTACTGGGATACAGCCGTGATGAGATCGCTACTAAAAAAAGCCATGCGCTGTTTCACCATAGTCACGAAGATGGCAGTCCCTACCCGATAGAGGCCTGCCCGACGTTTCAGACCCTGGTCGATGGGGTCTCCCGGCAAGTGGAGGATTGGTTTGTACGTAAAGATGGCACCCTGTTTCCGGTTGAGCTACGCGCCAATGCCATTGTGGATGCCGATCGGGTTCAGAGTGTGGTGGTGGCCTTTAGTGATATCACCGAGCGTAAGGCGCTGCTGAATGAACTGCGACAGCAGCGTGTGCTACTCCAGAGTGTGATCGATGCAACTACGGATCTGATCTTTTTTAAAGATCCGGATGGCTTCTATCT
>CAXBEA010000174.1:0-5073 GCA_963974645.1 uncultured Neptunomonas sp.
TCCATTTGGCTATTTAAGTTTCTGGCGCACCAATAAAAAAAACCCGCAGAAGCGGGTTATTAAGAGCTGCTGGTAGTCAAAAGCGGTAACGCTTAGCTCAGACCCGCAAAGACCTGGTCGCGAATATCGGTAACCGTTCCAACACCTGCCACGTAAATATATTTAGGCGCTGTAGCTGCATCGCTAGTGCCCCAGTTTTTGTAGTAGCTGATCAGTGGCGCCGTCTGGTCATGGTATACATTAAGACGGTCGCGGACAGTCTCTTCATTATCATCGACACGCTGCACCAGGTCTTCACCGGTCAGATCATCTTTCCCTTCAACCTTGGGTTGATTAAAGATCAGGTGATAGGTACGGCCCGAATCTGGGTGAACCCGACGTCCGCTCATCCGCTTGACGATCTCTTCGTCAGCCACGTCGATCTCAACGACCGCATCGATGCTCACACCAGCTTCTTTAAGTGCATCTGCCTGTGGAATTGTGCGTGGAAAGCCATCAAACAAGAAACCCTGAGCGCAATCTGGCTCCTGAATACGCTCTTTTACCAAGCCAATAATAATCTCGTCAGAGATCAACTGACCGGCATCCATAACCTCTTTAGCAACCTTCCCCAGTGGCGTCCCGGCTTTAACCGCTGCACGCAGCATATCGCCAGTAGAAATCTGCGGGATACCGAATTTTTCAGTAATATATTGTGCTTGTGTGCCCTTTCCTGCGCCCGGGGCGCCCAGCAAAATGATACGCATTAATGCTCACTCCATAGTTAAGATTAATTGGTATACAGGCTCGATTATTGCCAGCCTGCCTTAACGCAAACTGCTTTGCCCGGTCTTACCGATAGCCGGCGACATGCAGTCAGTGTACAAAATCAGAATTACCGAGAAGCGATCCGTCTCAGATATGCAAAAATAACAGGCTGCAAAGTAATCACAGAGACCCTCCGCCACAATAAGACATTAGCCTAGCGAGTACCGAGTCTACCTCTCGCAGCAGCTGAACAGCCTAGTCGATTTGCCCAACTGACTCAATAAATGTTACTGCTAGGGTAACTTAGATTGATATTTGCGCACCCCCGAATAGCCTCCTATTATCTTGATCCCAGACCCTGGACAGGAAAGAACAATGGCCGCAGATGATCCGCTTCAGGCTCCCGACAGCAATCGAGACATTGCTCAAGACCACTCTCATAGCAAAATCCAGAGCAGTGCTCCAGCCAACACGCCTGCCCACCCAAGGCTTCTCAGCTCGCGTTTTTTTGGCCCGTTTTTTCTCAGTCAGTTTCTCGGGGCGTTTAATGACAATCTGTTTAAGAATACCCTGATACTCCTGTTTGTTTTTGAAACAGCCAATTTAGCAGTAGGACAGATAGATCAACTGACCAATCTAGCCGCGGGGCTATTCATCCTGCCTTATTTGCTTTTTTCTGCATTGGCAGGACAGCTAGCCGACCGATTTGAAAAATCTCGCTTGATCACCCTGCTTAAACTGGCAGAGCTGGTTTTGATGCTTTTGGCCGGTTATGCACTGATACAGCAGCAGATAAGCCTGTTGCTTGGGCTGCTGTTTTTAATGGCCACCCAATCAGCACTTTTCAGCCCGATTAAATTTTCGATCATCCCCCAACATCTTCCCCAGGTGCTGTGGATGCCGGCCAATGGACTGGTTGAAGCGGGAACCTTTTGCGCCATCCTGTCCGGAACCCTAGTCGCAGGCGTGCTCTATCCACTCCGCTACGGTACTGAGATACTGGTCGCATTACTCTGCACCCAGGCACTGATGGGGCTGTTAAGTTCGCTATTTATCCCTAAAACACCCAAAAACAGTTCACACCGCATCGGTTTCAATCTCTGGCGCCAAAGCCTGAGCCTGCTCTCCGGCGTCTGGTCCAACCCACAACTCAAGCTATTAATGCTGCTGATCTCTTGGTTCTGGTTTCTGGGTGCCGCTTATCTCACCCAGGTTCCCCACTACGCAGAAGCCAACCTGGGAGGTGGCAGCTACAGTGTCAGCTGGCTGCTGTTCTTTTTTACCCTGGGTATCGGTGCCGGCTCTGTGCTTTGCAACCAACTTAAGCGCGATAAAATGGGGCGCGACATGATTCTTATTGGCCTAACTGGTCTACTCCTCGCAGGGCTCGATCTCTGCTGGGCGACACCTGCTGGTCCGCTTCCAGATGACATCGGTTTACAAGCACTGCTCAGCCTCAGCGGCCTGCGGGTGACCGTAGATTTCATTTTAATAGGGCTTTTTGGCGGTCTTTATATAGTGCCGCTTTTTACCCTATTTCAAGCCCACACTGACGAAGACAATCGCGCCCAGTGCTTCGCCGCCAATAACATTCTCAACGCGTTACTGATGATCGCTTCTGCGCTTGCAGGAGGCCTTCTGCTAGGACTAGCTAACTGGAGCATTCCTCAATTTTTCGCTCTTTTAGCGCTCCTCAATTTGGTTCCTATCCTGATGATCCTAGGTCTAAAACCCAACTGGATCCGCGTATCAAAGCAACGTTTCATCGGCACTCGAAAGAGCTAAAAAAACCAAATAGCCCACGCATAACATAGCTTATCTGCTTCCAGCTTGAGATTTTATACACTCGTTTGATTCCAGCCGCAGATCCCAGTCTCTGACAGCGCGTTCCTAGCCGTACTATCCGCAGAGCGGCTTGAACGACGCGTCCTATTCATCTACTGGAATCAACATAAATACCACGTGCCGCAGCCTGCCCAACGCCTCATTATTCTTTTCCCTATTACAGTATCCTGTGTTTTTTACTCGGTTTATTCATCGGCCCCACGCTATTTTTTCTCCGGGAACGGCTGTTTACCAGCCAATAAGCAGCGTCTTACTAGCAGGGATATCTATACAGCCCCCCGGTAGCGGAAACCGAGCGCGTAAATTTGATCCACGGTATCAACCTCCAGCTCAGAAAAAGTCGAAAAACTGCGTATCCTTAGCGGGTAAAAACCATAGGCGTGGTTAAGCAAAGTTGCATCAGAGGCGATCAAAAGAGTAAATTAACCCCTACTCAAGCATGGTGATAGCACAACAAAAACGCTTTAAACCTGGTTTTCACCAAAACGCTTATAGGAGAGGCTATTAGCCAATGCGCTTTATACGAAGGAATCCTTATACACAGCGCCTGTAGTCCAAGAGCAACTAGGCTATAAGCATCTAAACTAAGAGCATCTAAACTAAGAGCATCTAACCCCAAAGCAGCTACGCGGAGATCGAGTAATGGATTACGAGCAGATTTTCGATCAAAGCTTCGAACGCTGCTGCACTCGCAAAGCGCCTTTACCCTTTTTTCATGACTTCTACAGCCGCTATATCATCTCTGACAGCCGTGTTGCCGAGGCATTTCGCAACACCGATATGCTTCAGCAAGAAAAGATGTTAGAGAAATCGTTTTACCGGCTACTGGTGTTCTACACCACCAACAATTCAGACGATTATATTAATCATATAGCGGTTAGACACAATCGCCATAACCTCAACATCAACCCTCAGCTATACGACTTGTGGCTTGAGACACTGCTCGATACGGTTGCCGAATTCGATCCGCTGTTCGATGACAGCATCGAGCTTGCGTGGCGACTGGTGTTTTCGCCCGGGATTACCTACATGAAATATAAATACGACCACTGATCCAGAGGTCTGAATTCTGGCGCTCGCTACAGAAACCTCTAGCTACCAGCCCTCAGGATCAGGCTTGTCAGACTTGCGCTTTTTCTTCTGCTTAAACTTCCACAACCCACCTTTGGTAATAGTCGCTAACGGCTTTTTCTCCAGCCCGAGCGCCTTGGAAAAGCGATCACGCAGTTGATCCAGTTTTTTCTCTTTGCGCTCGTGATCCTTCTTATGCCGAGCCCGGCTGAGATCTACAACCTTATCTGAGTCTGACACCCGTACCCCACCTATCGTTAGCTGTAGTTAACTATAAGTTAGCTGTAGTTAACTATAAGTTAGCTGTGGCTAACTTGTATACTTACAGCCCATCATTAACAACATTCACCAACCCTGTTCGTCATTCATTACCCTGACTGTTTGCTAGCTTACCCCAGCATGCTAGGGTGTGGAACCTTCCGCCAGCCCCATTCAAACCGGTGCCAAACACTCAGACCATGCCCCTGCTACCGATCGACGCACTGCTTCCTGAGCTCTGTCTGGCACTCCACCAGCACAGTCGCTGTATTCTGCAGGCGTCCCCTGGAGCGGGTAAAACCACCCGCGTACCCCCGGCGCTGTTGGAGCAGCCCTGGCTCGGCGGGCAGAAGATTCTGATGTTAGAGCCCCGCCGCATCGCTGCCCGCAGCGCTGCCAGCTTTATGGCCCGCGAACGCGGTGAAAAACCCGGAGACACCCTAGGCTACCGCTCGCGCCTAGATACCTGTATCGGCCCCAATACCCGAATTGAAGTCGTTACCGAAGGGATCCTGACCCGAATGTTGCAGTCGGATCCTGCGTTGGATGGGATCGGCTGCGTGATCTTTGACGAGTTTCACGAGCGCAACCTTCAGGCGGACCTTGGTCTTGCGCTATTGCTGCAATCGCAACAACTGCTACGCGATGATCTCCGAATTCTGATCATGTCGGCAACCCTGGAGCAGCAACCGCTGATCGAACTGCTCGGTCAGGGTACGCCGGTGATCAGCAGCCAGGGACGTAGCTTTCCGGTTCAGACCCATTACCTCGGCAGCTCAGCCACGAGGTTCGATCCTGAGCAGGTCGCTAGCGCCATCGTTCAGGCACTGCAAGCCGACGACGGCAGCCTACTTTGCTTTCTACCCGGCAGTGGCGAAATCCACCGCACTCTGCAAACACTAAAAAACCGCAGCCTGCCCGACTCGATTGAATTGATCCCGCTTTACGGCGGGCTCAACCCACAGCAGCAGGACCGTGCCATCGCTCCCTGCAGCGCAGGCCAGCGAAAAGTGGTATTGGCGACCGCCATCGCCGAAACCAGCCTGACCATCGAAGGGATCAGCACGGTGGTTGACTGCGGTCTGATGCGCCTACCTCGCTTTGACCCTCGCAGCGGCATGAGCCGGTTGGCAACCCTGCCGGTAAGCGCGG
>CAXBEA010000175.1:0-4938 GCA_963974645.1 uncultured Neptunomonas sp.
GAGCGCTGGGCGGGGTGATTTGTTTGCAAAAAAGTCTAATCCGACAGCCTCGTTATGTGCTAGGTAGTACGGTCAAACTATGAAGAGAATTCTCTGGTACATCTATTTTTCTTTCATCTTCATTTCGTCTGTTTTGACGATCATAGATGACTTCAACCCTATACGAGTACCAATAACGCTTTTGTGTTTACTCGGTCTATTCTGCTTTATCCGTCAGAAACCACTTGGCTCTAGGCGTTTTTGGAGAGCCATCTTCTGGTTACAAGTTGCAGGTCTATCGGCGGGTTCTGCTGTGGCACTTTTCTATATGAGCCAAGAACTGCTAATTCAAGCAGGTACACTAGTGCTCTTTGCTGCCCCCCTCGTCTACGCACTTCACAAGTACAGTTCAATTAACAACGATATTTGGGCGAAGTACGACCTTGAAAAAAAGCTTGAATTAGCAAATGGTCTCTTCAGTAAATCTAACCAAGCGGCATCTACACTCACTACAGAAATTGAAGGAACAGAGAGACGCAGCCAAGTTCTGATTTCAAAAAACGAAGACAGATATACGATTGAGTATTCAATAGAGTCTGGTGACTCAAAGAGCAAATCTAGTTTTGAAGTAATGGATCTTAAGGGGTTGGTCTCTATCGTCGAACAAGAAACAGGGCACAAAATCTGTGACTTCCAGTACCGCACATAATAAGGCGCTCAACTTTCAGCCTAGCTTCGCTAGTCTTGGACTGTCGCTGCTACGCAGCGCCAGTCCGTTTGCGCGGCATTATGTGCACCTCAGCAGAGTATTTCCCTACAAAATCATCAGAAAAAATTGAGTTTATATAATTATGCTTAAAAATCTTAGGTTATTATTGATAGTTTTGTTTTCGGTAGCAACAGCTGCATGTTCAAACAATACGATAAAAAAGGATTTTTCCTTCGATAATGAAACTGCGAAAGGCGTTTTGTTAGGTTCTATTACATACGATGGATACTATTCAGAATATGGTGTTTATTACAGAAATTTATCCGGCGATCATAGTAATTATGTGAGCATTGGCGAATCTGTTTCTTTAATACCGATCAATGCTTTTCTTCCTGCGGAAATCGAGGATTCTGGAAGAAAAGGTGAGGTTTTTGGGGTCGATTTAGAGCCAGGGGTCTATGAGTTCCACTCATGGAAAGTATCTAGCGCAGGCATAAGCACTCATCCAAAAAAAATGTTTAGTCTCAAATTTGAAGTTAAACCAGGAATAGCTACCTACATAGGTAACTTTAATTTCAACCAAACTTCGTCTAAGGGATTAACAGTAACGGGAGCATCTGTTGAATTCTCCAACAAAGCTGATAGAGACTTGAAAGTGATACAGGAAAAATACAAGAATATTACTACGGTAAGCTCATTGGATGATCAGTACAGTTATAATATTGGGGAGAATAATCTCAGCGATAGTGAGTTTTTTCTTAAGGCCTTTGAAGGCGCAATTAATAACCAGATTTATTTGGCGAAGTAGTGAGTGAGTAAGTTGCACATAACAAGTGTAGTAAGCCTCGCCCACTGCGTGGGCTGGACCTCCAAACTGCTGCGCAGTTTTCCGGCCGCTTCTACAGACGTTGAGGCTGTCGGAAAAGTCCCGCAGCCCCTGGCCCAGGGTTCTCAGTCTCTATAAAATGGACGAAAAGAAAATAACCGCAGACAGGGCAAGGGATGGCGCGCTACAAACACTACGATTACAACCAGACCAAGATGATCCCGCTGCGGTTTGCGGATCAGATTCAGCCTGGCTCCTTTGAATATACCCTCAACCATGTCATTGATAATGACCTCGACCTGAGCGTCTTTGCCCAGCGTTATCGCAATGATACCAACGGTGCACCTGCCTATGATCCGGCGATCCTGCTAAAGATCGTGTTGTTCGCCTATTCTCGCGGCATTACCTCCAGCCGCAAAATCGAACAGGCTTGTCGTGAGAACGTGCTGTTTATGGCGCTCTCCGCCGATAGCCAGCCGCACTTCAGTACCATCGCCGACTTCGTTACCCGCATGGATGAGGGGATCAAGCCACTGTTTACCCATGTATTGATGGTCTGCAACCAGATGGGCCTGATCGGTCGCGAGATGTTTGCTATTGACGGTTGCAAGCTGCCCTCCAACGCCTCAAAAGAGTGGAGCGGCACCCATGCCGAGCTGACGCGTAAGCAGCAGAAGATCGACCGGGCGGTGGAGCGCATGCTGGCGTCACATCGATCGGACGACCAGCGTCCCGAGCCCGAGATACAGGTGCGACAGGAAGCCCAGATCAAGAAACTAAAACAGGCCAGCGACAAGATACAGCAGTACCTGGAAACGGAGCCGGAGCGGCTCGGTCGCGGTAAATGCCCCAAGCCCGTCAAGGGCAACATTACCGACCCCGAAAGCGCCAAGATGAAAACGTCGAAAGGCACGATCCAGGGCTATAACGGTATCGCGGCGGTCGATAGCAAACACCAGATCATCGTGCATGCCCAGGCGTATGGCGAAGGTCCGGAACAGCATGCCTTGGTGCCCATGTTGCTGGGAATTAAACGGCAGTTGCAGCAAGCGAGTGGTGATGATCGCCGAATCCTCCAGACGGCGCAGTTCACCGCCGACAGCGGCTTTCATAGCGAAGGCAAGATGAAGAGCCTCTCCAAGCTGGGCGTTAATGGCTATATTGCCGACAACCAGTTCCGTAAGCGCGACCCGCGTTTTATCGATTCCACGACCTATCAGGAAGAGCAAGCGAAGCGCCAGAAGGAACGAGGTTACGCGTCGTCAAAGCGCTTTGTGCTGGCTGACTTTGATTACGATCCGATCGCCGTCAGTTGCCGCTGCCCTGCGGGTAACCTGATGTGGTGCAGCATGAATAACGGCCAGATCAACGGACGTAAAGCGACCTCCTTCCAGGGCTACCGTAAAGACTGCCGGATCTGTCCGTTAAAAGCCCAGTGTTTACGTAAACCCGATCAAAAAGACGGTCGTCAGGTGACGTACTTCGACAAAAGCGAGCGCCAAGAACGCAGCTATATGGATCGAATGACCAGATGGCCGGGAGCCATCTGGCGCGAAGCCCGAAGGGTGAGCCTCAGGGATGAGGCGAACAAAGACAAGATCGACAGTCCGATGGGGCGGCATATCTACAGCCAGCGGCTGGGAACGGTGGAGCCGGTGTTCGGTAACTTGGAAGTCAACAAGGGTCTGAAAAGGTTCACCTTGCGGGGCAAAGTGAAGGTGAACGCGCAGTGGTTGATGTTCTGTATGGTGCACAACATTGAAAAGATCGCCACCCAAGGGCAGCAGTAGGGGGGAATAGCCAGGAAAGGCGATATACCCTCCGTAGAGGGAATGAGTTGGACGGGTTTTGAATATTAGGGCATTGGATGACGATTGAAAAATAGCCGTAATCGGGTGCTGAAAGGTTAAATTTTTAAGGCGAGAGCGCTGGGCGGGGTGATTTGTTTGCAAAAAAGTCTAATCCGACAGCCTCGTTAGCACTACTAGGTAGTATATGAATTATCGAGTTACATTAAGCAATTACAAAGAAGACAAATATTATCCTAAGGTTGTTTGCGCTGTCAGTGACATATTGGAGACTAGCGGTACGGTTAGGACCGTAGACGTATTTAAAAAAGTCGGAGTCTTGACCGATGCAAATCATAAAAAATGGCAAGAAGGCCATGTTGGGTGCTTAGAGCAAGTTGTTGATTGTAATCTCAGCAAAGCGAACCGAATTATCAGTATACTTGGCTTTCATGCACACGACCTTAATATGGGGAAGTCCCTTGACTTTGTTAAGCGTAAAGGAAAAAATTTACGTTTTACAAAGTCTGGAGTAAAAAAAGGTGAAGAGCTTTATGCTAGACAATTTTTTGTCATCGGCAAAAAGTGCTAACAAGGCCGTGAACCGTCGCCCACTTCGTGGGCTGGACCTCCAAGACGCTACGCGTCTTTCCGGCCGGTTACGGCGGCGTTAGTGCGTCAAGCGAAGCTTGATGCATCTTGCAGGGTGAAAGTCCCTGTAGGGTAAGGTCTAACCAACCACCCTTAGCGAGTGTTGCGCGTAGTGCGGAGCAACGGGAGAGGAATTTCTCTCCAGTCAGGGAAGGCTCATCTCTTCTCTATCAACGGGCGAACAAACTATGTGAAGCGTACACAGCGAACAATATAGGCCGTAGGGGCGCCGTTGGCCCTGAAGCACTGGTATCGCTCCGAAAGGCAGTTCCGTCTGACGAGGTTTGTAACGCGATCGAAGTCCACATGGATCAGCCGCTATTGGTAAGGCTGTGAAGAGGCGGCGGAGTTCTCAAGTCGCGGCATGTACAGAGAGATGCATCAGGAACTTGAGAGATCCTAGTATTGGCTCCACAAGGAGAGTGGTAGGGACGTCGAATGAAGAATGAGACTAACGATGGCAGCTAGGAAGTCGGACAAACCCATAGTAGTCCGAGAGCGGGAGAGCCGCTCACATGGCGAAGGGGTTTGCGGTAATAACGCATCCACGACAGGACAACCCGCACCGGACACTGTTGGGCCGGATACTGCCGGGATAACCTCCCTCGTGGGTATAGCAAACAAAGCACGTTCCCACCCGAAGCACCGCTTTCAAAACCTCTATCGATTGCTCAACCGTCAGCATCTGCTGCAGGCCTGGCATCGGTTGAATAAGCGAGCGAGTGCGGGAGTCGATAAGGTCACGGCGCAGGATTACGGAGTTAACCTGCTGCCTAACCTTATCGATCTTGAACAACGACTGAAACAAAAGCGCTACCGCTGTAAGGGCATACGACGCACCTTCATACCGAAGCAGAACGGCAAGCAACGGCCGCTGGGCATCCCTGCGCTGGAGGACAAAATCGTCCAGCAAGCGGTTGCCGACATCCTGGGGTCTATTTTCGAAGCAGACTTCTTGGCGTGCAGTTTCGCTTACCGTCCTGGTG
>CAXBEA010000176.1:0-4883 GCA_963974645.1 uncultured Neptunomonas sp.
TTATTCGATCGCAATTGGTACCTTAAAAGCTATCCCGATGTTTCCGCAATCGGTGTGGACCCCATAAAACATTATCTGAAATTTGGTGCCAGCGAAGGACGAGACCCCAGCGCAAGATTCTCGACCAATGGTTATTTCGTACTCAATCCAGAGGTGAAGGAATCGAGCGTTAATCCATTAATCCACCATATCATGCGCACCAAGAATCAATTGCTTTTACCCCACAAACGTTAATCGGCTTATGACAGATCACGTATATCAGGGTACAGGGAATTTATTAAGGACTCCGATCTAATGCAGCACCTATTGACCAGCCTAAACAGAGTGCACCAGATCATCCATCTGGGCGCAGGGCGTTGTAGCGAAATGGCTACCTATCTGGGTCTTAATCCTACCCAGATCACACTTGTGGAAGGTGACTTACCCAAAGCCGAGTACCTGCAGAAAAAGCATCTAAGCGCCGCTAATATTCATGTAATCCCCAAGGTGATTGCCGCAAACGTCACAACCGTTGATTTTTATAGCTACAATTTAAGCGATGCCAACTCCACGTGCGCTCCAGCGGGTCTACTGGAGCATTACCCCGGGTTACGTCTGCTAAAAAAACAGCCTATCCAGACCTCCGATGTCTGCCTGCTGCTGCAACAACAAAACCTGCAGGGAACCAATAACCTGTTGGTTATCGACCTTCCCGGCCAGGAAGCCGATATATTGAAAGCGCTATTCAACAGTGATCAGCTAGGAGCCTTTGAGCACCTTGCCATTTACTCAAACCAATATCCGCTTTATGAAAACGAAGCCCACCTAAGAAAATCGGGTTATAACCTTCGCCAAAAAGATGCAGATCAAGATCCAGACCGGCCCTTCAACCTGTATCAGATCAATCCGCTACATACGCCTCTACAACAAACCAAGCAGCAACTTCTGGACCTAGAAAAACAATCAAACCGTGACCAGCAGGCATTGACTGCATTGCAACAACAGCTGCAAATCCAGCAAATGCAAATTCAGGCTGAAAGTCTGAACTGGGAGAAACTAGCTGAAGAACGCGATAGCCTACAGCAGCAAGCCGCCGAGTTTGAGCAACAACTACAAGCCCAGCAAGCAAGCACCCAGGCTGAACGCCAAGCCAGGGAACAGCTCCTTGCAGAGCGCGATAGCCTACAGCAGCAAGCCGCCGAGCTTGAGCAACAGCTACAAGCCCAGCAAGCGCAAACTCAAGCTGAAAGCCTAAACTGGGAGCAACTGGCTGAAGAACGCGAGAGCCTGCAGCAACAGGCCAGTGAGTTTGAGCAGCAGCTGCAAGCCCAGCAAACGATCACCCGAGCTGAGCGTCAGACCAATGAACAGCTCACGCTAGAACGCGATAGCCTGCAGCAGCAAGCAACCGAGTTTGAGCAACAACACCAAGCCCAGCAAGCAAGCACCCAGGCTGAACGTCAGGTCAAGGAGCAGCTCATGCTAGAGCGCGATAGCTTGCAGCAGCAAGCCGCCGAGCTTGAGCAACAACTGCAAGCCCAGCGAGCGAGCACCCAAACTGAGCGCCAAGCCAATGAGCAGCTCCTTGCAGAACGCGATAGCCTGCAGCAGCAAGCCGCCGAGCTTGAGCAACAACTCCAAGCCCAGCAAGCGAGCACCCAAGCTGAATGTCAGGCCAAGGAGCAGCTCGGTAAAGAGTGTGATGAGCTAAAAGCCGAGCGCGACAGCGCCATCCATGATGGTCAATCCACTCTGCAGCGGTTGGAGCACATCAAAAAAGAACACCAGGAAATAGAACGCATCTTAGTACAGCAAAAAAGTCACCTCATCGAGACCCAAAACAAATATGATGCACTGCAGCACAAGCATCAACTTCTGCTAGCTGAAAATGCCCAAACCCAGCAACGGCAACAACAACTCGACAGCGAGCTGCTCAAAGCGCAAGCCCAGATAGAATTAATTAAAGACCTGATGCTGCGTGAGCCCAGCTTCTGACACGGAGAGAAATAAGTATGTCAAAAAAATTCTTAATCACGGGTGGTGCCGGTTTTATCGGTTCAGCCGTTGTACGCGAACTGATCGACAACAGTGACCACCAGGTAATCAACGTCGATAAACTCACCTATGCCGGTAACTTAGAATCCCTAACCCGCATTGCCGACAATTCGCGCTACATTCATGTTTGCGCTGATATCACAGATGCCAGCGCCATGCAGCAGGTATTTTCCGAATACCAGCCCGATATCGTCATGCACCTGGCGGCAGAGAGTCATGTCGATCGCTCAATCGACGGCCCTGCTGAGTTTATCCAAACCAATGTTGTTGGCACCTATATCCTGCTGGAGGCGGCACGCTCTTACTGGAACAACCTTAAAAGCAGTTCGCCAGAAAAGGCTGTTCAATTCCGTTTTCATCATATTTCTACCGATGAGGTCTATGGTGACCTGCACGGCAGCGACGATCTTTTTACTGAAACCACCCCATACGCGCCTAGCTCACCCTACTCCGCCAGCAAAGCGAGTTCAGATCACCTGGTACGCGCTTGGCAACGCACCTTTGGCCTGCCGACACTGGTGACCAACTGCTCAAACAACTACGGCCCCTATCACTTTCCGGAAAAACTAGTTCCGCTAATGATACTCAATGCTCTGGCCGGTAAAGCGTTACCGGTCTACGGCGATGGCAAGCAGATTCGCGACTGGCTCTATGTCGAAGATCACGCCCGCGCACTGATCCTGGTCGCGCAACAGGGTAGCATCGGCGATACCTATAACATCGGTGGCCATAACGAAAAGCAGAACCTAGAGGTCGTCCATACCCTCTGCGATCTGCTGGACGAACTTCGCCCCGCCACCAGCAGCTATCGCGACCTGATCACCTATGTCAAAGATCGTCCTGGGCACGATGTACGTTACGCCATCGACGCCGGTAAGATCGAACGTGAGCTGGGCTGGACGCCTGTAGAAACCTTTGAAACCGGCCTGCGCAAAACAGTGCAATGGTATCTGGATAACAGCGTTTGGTGGCAGCGGGTACAAGATGGCAGCTATCAGGGTGAACGACTCGGAGCGGGTGATGAATAACGCGTCGCCGCTAAAAAAGATCCTGATCACCGGCGGTACGGGCCAGGTCGGGTTTGAACTGCAACGCAGTCTGATGCTGCACGGGCAGATTCTCGCACCTAGCCGTCAACAGCTGGACTTGACCTCTGCGGCTGCTGTGGACGCCTGGCTCGAAACCCAGCAACCCGACCTGATCATTAATGCCGCCGCCTACACCGCCGTTGATCTGGCGGAGACCGAGCAACAGCAGGCGCTGCGCCTGAATGCAGAGCTGCCCGAACAGCTGGCCCGCTATTGCCAGCAGCGCAAGATCGGCCTGGTGCACTACTCATCCGATTACGTCTACCCGGGCAGCGGTACCGAACCCTGGCAGGAAGACAGTGCAACGGGTCCGAAAAACCACTACGGCCAAAGCAAATTACTCGGTGACTCGGCAGTTGAGAGAGCGAGTATCGATTATTTGATCTTCCGCACAAGCTGGGTTTACTCCGCCCGGGGTAATAATTTTATGGAAACCATGTTGCGCCTGGGTAAAGAGCGCGCCAGCCTCAACGTGGTCGATGATCAGATCGGCGTCCCTACCCCGGCACGGCTGATCGCCCAGGTTACCGAGCGCGCCATCAGCCATAACCTGGCTAGCGGAGTCTATCATCTGGCACCACGTGGACAATGCAGTTGGCAGGAATTTGCCCACAGCATATTCCAGCAAGCACAGGCAGAGGGAGTCCCCCTTGCCATTACCCCTGCCAAGGTACAGGGCATACCGAGCACTGACTACCCGACCCCAGCGGCCCGGCCACTGAACTCACGTTTAAGCCTCAGCAAGCTGGAAAACGCCCTAGAGATCGAACTACCCGACTGGCAAAGTCAACTGACACTGACACTCAAGGAGTATATGGCATGACCGCGAACACCACGACAACCAAGGGGATTATCCTCGCCGGAGGATCAGGGAGCCGTCTGCATCCGATAACCCTGGGCGTATCCAAACAGCTACTGCCGATCTACGACAAGCCGATGATCTATTACCCCATCTCAGTGCTGATGCTCGCAGGGATTAAGGAGATCCTGGTTATTTCCACCCCAGAAGACCTGCCCCAATACCAGAAACTGCTCGGCAGCGGTGAGCAGTTCGGGGTGCGGTTTGAATACGCGGTGCAGCCGACACCCGATGGCCTTGCCCAGGCCTTTACCATCGGCGAAGCCTTTATTGGTGACAGCCCTGTATGCCTGGTACTGGGTGACAACATCTTCCACGGCCAGTTTTTTTCCGAACAGCTGAAGCGTGCCATGAGCCACCCCAAGGGCGCCACAGTGTTTGGCTACTTGGTTAAAGACCCCGAGCGTTTTGGCGTGGTCGAGTTCGATGAAACCGGCACCGCCATCTCTATCGAAGAGAAACCCGTCAAGCCAAAGTCGCATTACGCCGTCACCGGGCTCTATTTTTACGACAACGACGTGGTGCAGATCGCTAAAGAGGTCAAACCCTCCGAGCGGGGCGAATTGGAGATCACCAGCGTCAACAACGCCTATCTGGAACGCGGTGATCTGCGGGTTGAGCGTCTAGGGCGTGGTTTTGCCTGGTTGGATACCGGTACCCATGACTCCCTGCTGGAAGCCAGCAGCTATGTGCAGACCGTAGAACACCGCCAAGGGTTAAAGGTTGCCTGTCTCGAAGAGATCGCCTGGCGACAGGGCTGGATCAGCAACGCACAGCTCGAGCAACAGGGCCAAGCGCTGAAAAAAACCCACTACGGCCAGTATATGCTCGCCCTATTGGCCGACCTGTAAACAGAATTAACGAGAGACACTATGGAGTACCAACCCCTAGCAATACCCGAT
>CAXBEA010000177.1:0-4871 GCA_963974645.1 uncultured Neptunomonas sp.
ACGATCCAGCCCCTGCGCCTCGCCAGCCGCGATCATCGCCTCCATCAGCATAAAATAGTAGGCCGGACCACTACCCGATACCGCCGTCACCACATCAATCAGCTCCTCGCGCTCGACCCACAGGGCGATGCCAACCGCGGCTAGCATCTGCTCCACCTGGGTTCGCTGCTGCGCGGTTACCCTTGCGTTGGCATACAAACCACTCGCCCCCGTCTGCACCAGTGACGGCGTGTTGGGCATGCAGCGCACCAGTGCCACCTGGCCGCCCAGCCAAGACTCTAGACTCTGGGCGGAGATCCCCGCAGCAATTGATATCACCAACGGTCGGCAGCGCCGAACCTGCTCCGCTAAACCTTTTGCCACTGCCTGCATCAGCTGCGGTTTCACCGCCAAAACCACGACCTCAGCCGCCGCCACGGCCGCGTTGTTATCGCTGCTGATATTGATACCCAGACGCTGGCGCAGATCGGTAAGTTTTACCAGATCACGACCCGTGCCCCAGATCCGTTCAGCGGGATAGCCTTGCGCCAACAGTCCGCCGATAATTGCTTGGGCCATATTACCCGCACCGATAAATGCCAGCACGGGATAGTTACTACCTTCCATCATTGTCCTCCTGAATTGTTCGCCTGAATTGTTCGCCTAAATTGCACGCCTAAATTGCACGCCTAAATTGCACGCCTGAGGGTCATTATTGTGCATCAAAACTCATCGTCATAGCGGCTGTTAAATTTTTTCGCGGGCACCAAATATCGCCGTCCCTATCCGTACCAGCGTCGAGCCTTCCGCCACTGCAGCTTCCAGATCATCGCTCATCCCCATCGACAGCGTATCCATCTGCGGCGCCAAGAGTTTAAGTGCCTCGAATAGCTCTCGCATCTGGACGAAAGCCTGACGTTGCCCCTGCGGATCAAGGTCCGCCGCTGGAATCGCCATCAGACCGCACAGCCGCAACCTGGGTAAGCCCTGGATCTGCTCGACCAGCTCCGCCGCCTGTTCCGGTAAGATACCCGATTTGCTGGCTTCGGCGCTGATATTAATTTGTATACAAACCTTCAACGGCGCCTTGGCCGCTGGACGCTGCTGGCTCAAGCGCTGGGCAATCTTGAGCCGATCCAGGCTATGAAACCAACCAAAATGCTCGGCCACCGCACGACTTTTGTTCGACTGCAACGGGCCGATAAAGTGCCAGCAAATATCCAGATCCGCCAGTGCCTCAATTTTAGGCAGCGCATCCTGCAGATAATTTTCACCAAAATGGCGCTGGCCCGCGTCATAGGCTTGCCGAAGCAGCGGCACCGGCTTGGTTTTGCTCACCGCCAGCAGGCTAACGCTACCCGGATCGCGGCCGAATTTTTGCTCGGCGCTGCGGATACGGTTTAAAGTGGTGCTAATGTTATCGGCAATGCTACTCATCGGCTTTTCTTTCAGTAATAATGATCGCTGCAAGGGAACTTACTCTATTTGATTGACATATAAGGGTCCAGCGTCTGCTATGGATATCACCGAACTGTTAACGTTTAGCGTTCAGCAAAACGCGTCTGACCTGCATATCTCCGCCGGCGTACCGCCGATGATCCGTGTCGACGGCGATGTTCGACGGATCAAGATGCCCTCTTTAGATCACAAGCAGGTCCACTCGCTGGTCTACGAGATCATGAACGACAAGCAGCGTAAGGACTTCGAAGAGTTCTTCGAGACCGATTTCTCGTTCGAGATTCCTGGCCTGGCGCGCTTCCGGGTTAACGCCTTTAACCAGAATCGCGGCGCGGCAGCCGTATTTCGGACCATCCCTACCGATATCCTGTCGATGGAAACCCTCGGTATGGGCAAGGTGTTCAAAGATCTTGCCGACAAGCCACGTGGTCTGGTACTCGTCACCGGCCCAACAGGCTCGGGTAAGAGTACCACCCTGGCGGCGATGGTTGATTACGTCAACGATACCCGTAATGACCACATCCTCACGATTGAGGATCCGATCGAATTTGTCCATCAAAGTAAAAAGTGTCTGGTTAACCAGCGCGAGGTGCATCGCGACACCCTCGGTTTCACCGAGGCGCTGCGTTCGGCGCTGCGTGAAGACCCGGATATCATCCTCGTCGGCGAGATGCGAGACCTGGAGACCATTCGCTTGGCATTAACCGCCGCCGAAACCGGGCACCTGGTGTTTGGCACCCTGCACACCACCTCTGCAGCCAAAACTATCGACCGTATCATCGACGTGTTCCCCAGCGATGAAAAATCGATGGTGCGCTCAATGCTCTCCGAATCACTGGAAGGGGTTATCTCGCAAACACTACTCAAGAAACCCAAGGGTGGCCGTATTGCCGCTCACGAAATCATGGCCGGAACCCCGGCGATCCGAAACCTGATCCGCGAGGACAAGGTGGCACAGATGTATTCGGCGATCCAGACCGGCGCCGCACACGGGATGCAGACGATGGATCAATGCCTGCAAACTATGGTTAAGAAGGGGCTGATCTCGCGCGAAGCAGCACGCGAAAAAGCCAAGATGCCGCAAAACTTCTAGCCGGCCGTTAACACCAACCGGTGAACGGAAACAGCCATTAATTAGGGTGAATCAGTGGACTTTACACAGCTTCTGAAAGTCATGGTAGAAAGGGAGGCCTCCGACCTGTTTGTGACCGCCGGGGCCCGTCCTAGCGTCAAGGTCGACGGTTCGGTCAAACCCCTCACCCGCGATCCGCTGACTGCACGCCAGGCTAGGTCCTTGACCTACAGCACCATGAACGATGCGCAGCAATCCGAGTTTGAATCCACCCACGAGTGTAACTACGCGATCAGCGCGCCGGGAATAGGCCGTTTCCGGGTCAGCGCTTTCTTCCAGCGAAATTCACCGGGGATGGTATTGCGTCGGATCAAAAATGAAATCCCCACCATGGACGAACTGCGATTACCGCCGGTGCTCAAAGACCTGGCGATGTCAAAACGCGGTCTGATCCTGTTCGTTGGCGGTACCAGCACCGGTAAAACCACCTCGCTGGCCTCGATGATCGACTACCGTAATGAGAACACCAAGGGCCATATCATCTGCATCGAGGACCCGATTGAATTTATCCACGATCACAAAAAATGCATCATCACCCAGCGAGAGGTCGGCATCGACACCCCCAGCTTTGAGGTCGCGCTTAAAAATACTCTGCGCCAAGCACCCGATGTGATTTTGATGGGAGAGATCCGCAGCAAGGACACCATGGGCTACGGATTGCAGTTTGCTGAAACCGGCCACCTCTGTCTCGCTACCTTGCACGCCAACAATGCCAACCAGGCGCTGGATCGGATCATCAGCTTCTTCCCTCCCGAACACCATAATCAGATGTGGATGGATTTGTCGCTGAACATGAAGGCGATCGTCGCTCAGCAGCTGATTCCACGTGCCGATGGCAAGGGCCGGATTGCGGCGATTGAAGTGCTGATCAACACCCCACTGGCCTCTGACCTGATCCGTAAGGGCGCGGTGCACGAACTCAAAGAGTTGATGAAAAAATCGACCAATATCGGCATGCAGACCTTCGATCTGGCGCTGTATAAACTGTTCGAAGAGGGTGATGTGTCCTACGAGGAAGCCTTGGCTCACGCAGACTCCGCCAACGACCTGCGGCTGATGATTAAATTATCCGCCGAGGCCAACCCGAAACTGCAGCAGCAGATCACCCCCTCCAGCGACGGAGATATGTTCTTCCTGCAGGACGACAACGATTTTCTTAACGACCGTTAAGCGGCTGTCGCTAACAAATTTGTACCCAAAAACACCAAAGGCACCCTGGGTAAGAACCTCAGCTGCCTTCTTGTTAGTCGCCTCTATCCTAGCTAACCGCCATTATCAGATCGCGTCTGAACCTGTCTCGCCAGTACGAATCCGGATAATCTGCTCCAACTCGGTCACAAAGATTTTTCCATCGCCGATCTTGCCGGTATTGGCTGAACGACTGATCGACTCGATCACCTGGTCCACCAGGCTATCGTCAATCGCCGCTTCGATCTTTACCTTAGGCAGAAAGTCGACCACATACTCAGCGCCACGGTATAGCTCGGTATGACCCTTTTGACGACCGAAACCTTTGACCTCGGTAACGGTGATACCTTGGACCCCAATTTCAGACAACGCTTCGCGCACATCATCCAGCTTGAAAGGCTTAATAACAGCAGTAACCAGTTTCATCGAGATCTCCTAATGGCACCTAAAGCAGCGCCGCGTTTTAATTCAGTGCGACAGTATAACCCGATATTTTTCTTCAGAGCTACGCCAGGCGCGCACCTGTGAGCCTATCCTGGATACTCGAACAGGTCAGTTTGCTGCTTATTTCACTGCTGGCCAACCTGCTCTCGGCGCTGGCTGGCGGCGGAGCAGGGTTGCTGCAGTTCCCTCTGCTGCTGTTTCTGGGGCTGAGTTTCGCCACCGCACTGGCGACCCACAAGATCGCCAGCGTCGCCCTCGGCCTGGGTGCAACCCTACGCCACCTGCGCGAAGGCTCTCTGGACTGGCGCTTTGCAGGCTTTATGCTGGGCTGCGGCTTGCCCGGTGTATTGATCGGTGCCTATCTGATCCTCGACCTGCCGCAAAGCTGGGCGATTTTCTGTTTGGGTATCCTCACCGCAGGCCTGGGTCTCTATTCGGTCATTAAAACCGACCTGGGGCTAGAGCAGCAGTTACGTCACCACGATCGCCGAGGGATGTTGATTGGCGGCCTGGTGCTGATGTTGATCGGCATCCTTAACGGCTCGCTGACCTCCGGCACGGGATTGTTCGTCACCCTCTGGCTGGTGCGCTGGTTTGGCTTCGATTATCAGCGCGCCGTCGCCCACACCCTGATTCTGGTCGGGCTATTCTGGAACGGGGTCGGCGCCCT
>CAXBEA010000178.1:0-4726 GCA_963974645.1 uncultured Neptunomonas sp.
TAATGATTGAAAACGCACAACCCACGACCTTGCCATCGACACAAACACAGATCTGCCCATCGGGAAAACGCGTTAGCAAAGCATCCATCGCATTCTCAGGCCAGCCGAGCTGCTCGGTGTGGTAGACGTCTGCACAGGCGTTTTGCAGCTCCAGCATATCTTTTTTAGTCAGATGCCGGACTTCAATATGATTAGCGTCCATAATTTTTCCTTCAATACCTATCGGTGTCTCGGGGATGCAGCAGATAAGTACGACATGTTTGGATCAAAAGTAAGCGTAGGTGATGCGTATCTGCGCATTTAAACCGGAGTGTATCACTATCCTAAATCAGTGATCTAAAAATAGTCAAAAGCACAAAAGCCCAGTAATAGTAGGGCTTTCAGCGATGAAACAGCCGCTGATATAGAGCGTCGTTGTAGCCATATTAGGGTTAGACTGCAGGAAGAGGCCGTGACTGGCAGTACAAACAGAATGGGATCGATGGAGTCTCTATGAGTGATGCGATGGAAGCCCTGGCTCGTTTGCAGGCGTTACTGGGCAACAGCCTGGCGGAGGCGGGGCAAGCGTTGTCCGCGTATTTGCCGAGTTTGCTGACGGCTCTGCTGTTGTTGCTGATGGGTTGGCTGCTAGGACGTTTGATTCAGACCCTGATTATGCGGTTTGGCCATGGCATCGATCGATTGATGGCATGGTTGCACCATCAGACGGTACCTGCGGCTCAGCCCCCCGCAAACCCGCCATCAACTATTTTTGCGCGGGTTCTGTTCTGGGTTGTGCTGCTGCTGTTTGCTGCCGCTGCGGCAGAAGCATTAGGCCTGCCTGGACTGGGAGACTGGGTCGGGCGTATCGTCCAGTACCTGCCCAATGTGATCACCTGTATCGTTATTATCCTGCTGGGTTTTCCATTGGCAGGCTTTGCCCAGAACCTGGTCTATCAAATTGCTCTGGAGCAATCCTTCGGATCTGCCCGGTTGCTGGGGCGGACGGTACAGCTGCTAGTCATCACCCTGGCTGGGGTGCTGGGTATCAGTCAGTTGGCCGTGGATATCAGCCTGTTGATCAATTTGATCACGCTGGCGGCAGCGTCAGTGTTGGGCGGCTTGGGGCTGGCCTTCGGGCTTGGCGCCCGGCAGCAGGTCAGTAATATTCTCGCCGCCCAGAACCTGCGTAGCCTCTATCAACCAGGGCAGCGGATCCGTGTCGAAGGGGTGGAGGGGGATATCATCGAGCTGACCAGCAAAGCGGTGATTGTTAAAACCTCTAGCGGGCTGGCAACCATTCCGGCCCGGTTTTTCAGCGAGCAGGTGGTTCTGTTGCTCCTTGAGGATGATGCCAATGGCTGATCTATTGGCATTAACACTGATGACGAGCCAACCGCAGCAGGCCGCGCATGCGCTAGAGTCGCTGGATCCAGCTCCTATCGCCGCTTTTTTTAACGATTTGCCGGCGCGCACTGTGGCCAAAGTACTGGTTCAGATGACGCCGACGAAACAGGCAGAATGCATTAAGGCGATGGCGGAAGAGCGAGTTATTAGGCTGTTACCCCTGTTGCCGATTAGCTTGTGCGGGCAGCTGTTACAGCAGTTTGATAAGTCGCGGCGCAAGATATTATTGCAGGCACTGCCGCTGTCGGTTTCGGTGGCGTTAAAAGTGGTGCAGGGCTACCCGGAGGGCACCGTGGGGGCCGTTATGGACCCTTTCTCACCGACGCTGCCTGCGGGGATCGCCGTTGACGACGCGCTTAAACGGCTCCGAAAACTGACCCAGGTCGTGCCCCATCAGGTCTTTGTCACCGATCCAGAGCGTCATCTGTTGGGGCGGGTGAGTACCAGTGACCTGTTGCTGGCCGCGCGCAAGTCGCACGTCGATGATCTGATTCAGCAGCATGGACCCCTGTTTACCGATCATGACCCGCTTGATTCGCTTTTAGATCACCCGGCCTGGATTAACGAAACGCTGATTCCGGTGGTCGATCGAAAAGGACAATTCCTGGGTGCGTTGAGCCAGAGTCGACTCGCGCTTGCCTTGCAAGGTAAAGGCGTACTGCCTGACGCTGGCAAGCCTGTCGCAGCAGGTAACGGTTTTGTAGATTTGGCTGATTTTCTCTGGTCATTGCTAGGATCGTTGCTAGAGAGCTCCAGTAAAGGTAAGAAACCGGCTTCGGAGTCTCCCCGTGAACACTGATCATGATTCGGTTGTTAAAGCGTTACAGGCGACGTTTCTGGAACGTCACCCCAAAGATGCGACCCGGTTGCTGGAAAAACTACCGCCCGAACAGATCGCCCATACGCTTGCCCAGCAACCCTGGGCTCTCAGTCTGAAAGTCTGGGAGCGCCTGGTGCCTGATATCGCCATGTCGGTACTGCAGCAGTTGAACGAATCGCAGCGTGCCGAACTGCTGCGTCGGGTGAACCCGGCCCGCAGTGTTACCTGGCTGGCCAGGCTAAGCCCAGAGCGACGGGCGGAATATCTGGCCCAGCTACCCGAATCCTTGGCAGAGGAGCAGCGTACCCTGCTCGCTTTTCCGCCTGATTCAGCGGGGGCCTTGATGGATCCGCGGGTGTTGGTGTTCCGCCCGACGATGACCGTAAAGGAGGGGCTGCAACGGTTGCGCAACAGCGGTCGGCGCGATGTACGTAGTGTGTTTATGGTCAATGACGAAGGACTGCTGCTGGGTTTCGTCACCATTCAGACACTGGCCCTTGAGGAGTCCAGCAGTCGGCTGGCAGAGCTGATGCAGCCGGTTGCCGCCTATGTTGACAGTCTTGCACCCAGGGAGGACCTGGTTGCCAAGCTCAGGGATTTCCAGATGATCGACCTGCCGGTGGTGGATCTGTCGGGGCAGCTGGTCGGGGTGGTACGCCCCCATGCGCTGGTCACTGCGGTTGAGAATGAGGCCAGCGCCACCCTGCAAACGATGGTCGGTGTCAGCAAGGATGAGCGGGCGCTCTCCAAGGTGTCGTTCTCGGTGCGCAAACGCCTACCCTGGTTGCAGATTAATCTGTTAACCGCGTTTCTGGCCGCCGCCGTGGTGGGGCTGTTTGAGCAGACGATCGCCCAGTACACCGCCCTGGCGGTGTTGTTGCCGGTGGTGGCGGGGCAATCGGGCAATACCGGCGCTCAGGCACTGGCGGTAACCATGCGCGGGCTGGCCCTGCGCGAGGTGAGAATTAGTCACTGGGGGCGCTTGCTGGTCAAGGAGGCTTATGTCGGCTTCTTTAACGGTATTGCCGTGGCCGTTGTGACGGCTTTAGGCGTTTGGCTTTGGAGCGGTTCTCAAACCCTGGCGATGGTGATCTGTGTAGCGATGATCCTGTCGATGGTGATTGCCAGCATAGCCGGAGCGGCGATACCTATTATTCTTACCAAGGTCGGCCAGGACCCGGCTCAGTCTTCGAGTATCTTTCTAACCACGGTGACAGATGTGGCTGGTTTTTTCAGTTTTTTGGGGATCGCATCGTTGCTGGTCAATCGGTTTTGAAGGACGCAAAACTGTCCTCAACGCCTGGTCGGAACGGCTTGATTTCAGGCATTAAGGGTATATTCTTGCGCGCGCAATGACGCGGTATTTTGCCGCATTAATACACTAGGAACAGGGCTCCATGATAACCGACCGACTCCGACAGTTGTTTGAAACCACGATCCGCGCGGTGTTCAGCTTGATTCTGGTCTTGATTGTGATCGGTATCGGTATCGGCGCCATTCAGTTGGTCGTCGATATCTGGAAGCTGATGCGGCTGGAGGGGATTACCGGTCAGTATATCGACCTGATCTCCGATGTATTGACCCTCTACGTGCTGGTGGAGTTATCGCGTTCATTAATTGAATATTTCGACAGCAACAAACTGCGGATGACGTTTATCGTCGATGCGGGAATCATTTTTGTGATCCGTGAAATTCTGATCGGCCTGTTCAAACATACGCTGGAACCCGAGATGATCTATGCCCTGGCGGCATTGATACTTTCGATGTCGATCCTGCGCATCGGTTCTGCGCTGGTCCATATCAAGAGCAAGCAAAGCGGTAACCTCTGATCATGGCTCATCGCTTGAAGGAGCCCGCTCGTGGCTGATGCTATCCAGATTTTTGTGCTGCTGTGGGCGGTGATTGACCCCATCGGTACGGTGCCTGTTTTTCTGGCGGTCACCCGTCGTCACAAAAACGAGGAGCTGACCCGGATCGCCATCCAGGCCATTCTGATCGCCGCAGGGGTACTGATTTTTTTTATCATCGCTGGCGAATATCTATTGGATGCGATGAATGTACCTCTGACTGCGTTTCAGGTTTCGGGTGGTCTGGTGTTGTTCGCTTTCGCCTTTAACATGATTTTTGGCGAGAGCAAGCCGGATGAGGAAATTCGTATTGTAAAAAGCGGCAGTGATACCGCCGTTTTTCCACTCGCAGTGCCCGCCATTGCAGGGCCTGGAGCGATGATGGCGGTGGTGTTGCTAACCGACAAACACCGCTTCGATGTCAGCCACCAACTGCTGACTACCGGGATTCTGGTGGTGATTCTGGCGATCCAACTGGGGCTGTTGCTGATGGCGCCGCGGATCGGCAAGATGATTGGTGATGCCGGTGCCAGTGTGATCAGTCGGGTGATGGGGATTATTTTGGCCGCTGTTGCCATGAACAGCGTGCTGCTGGGCATCAAGGCATTTTTTAATCTCTGACCCTGCGGGTTGGGCTGAAATAGCTCCTGCATTTAAGACACTCCCCACTTCC
>CAXBEA010000179.1:0-4619 GCA_963974645.1 uncultured Neptunomonas sp.
GTTATGGTATCCAAAAATAGCTCTTTAGCGCGGTTTTTGTGCATCGCTTTTTTGCAGATGATAGCCACGCCCAGAGAAAAAAATCGAGTGTTCATCTGGAGTGCTTTCAACTCTCCGGTGTCGACATAGGGTTTGGCGACTGCTTCTGGCAAGAAACAGACGTAGTTTCCAGAGAGCGCCATCGCGATCCGCGATTCGTAATGATAGGAGGTGCCGGAAAGCTGCATCTGGCAGAGGTTTTTGTAGGCCTCCTGATGCGGCTTCAAACCTGCATGGATCACCCGTGCGCTATTAATATGCTCGTCGGTCAACTGCTCCTCGGTCAGCACATAGAGTGGGTGTTCCCGACCGCAATAGAGGTAGTTATTGTCGCTGAACAGGTGGATGTAGGAGAGCCCTTCTAGCTGGCGGTGGTAGGGAATAAAACCTATATCTCGTTCCTCATTGAGCACCTTGCGCTCTATATCATTCATGCCCTCAACAAAGGTTGAGAGCATGACCTCGGGGGCTTGCTGGCAAAACAGTTTTATAGTCTGGGGTAAGCGACAGCGGGGATCGAGGCTCAGGGCGTCGCTGAGGGCCACTGTCAACTGCCCCGAAGGGTTCTTGTTGAGGTTGTTAATGGTATTGCGGAACCCCTCCAGGGACGCCAGCAGCTTGTTGGTTTGCGCGTAGATGACGGCACCTTCCTCGGTCAACGCGAATCCCGCCCGCCCTCTTTTGCAGAGTACCAGATTGAGCCGGGCTTCTAGATTGGCAATATGGATACTGATGGTTGGGCGGCTGATATTGAGGGTCGTTTCTGCTGCGGCAAAACCGCCGCAGTCGACCACTGTTTTGAACACGCGCAGCTGTTTGAACTCGATATCACCGACCTGACCTAAGGAGAGGTTGTTCGTACTCATCTGTGTTTGCCTAGCTGTGCTATAAAAACAGTTGTCAATCAGGCGCTCACTGGATTGCCGTTGCCGAGAGTTTGATCTCTAATTTTCTCACGTCTGCTGGCTTTTTGCGCGAGCTAAGTGTGCTGCTTTGGCAGCATTTTTAGGCTGATTATAGGTTAAGAATCCTCAACCTTTAGATAGCTTGGGGCGCATTTATTAGTCGGATGGGTTGTGTGACTATCGGGTGACAAAGCGCGTCCAACAGCGCTCGTCTCTAAGGAATAATAATAATGCTAGGTAAAATTAAAAAATTAACCAACAAATTTTCCACATCCGCCCTGGCCTTGACTCTGGGCGTGACCGTGATTGCTGCCGATGTCTCTGCTGCAGACTACAACTGGCGCTTTAGCAATCTGTATGGGCGTGGAACTGCCTACGGTGAGCTTTATGAAGGGCTTGGAAAAGATATCGAGTCTCTCTCTAATGGCAAGATCAAGGTTCAGACGCTCTATTCTGGTGAAGGTGTTGGAACGTCCGGCTTGCTCGGTGCGGTTAAATCCGGTCTGATTACCATGGGTGCCCCCTTTCAATCGATGCATGCGGGTGAGTTGCCTGCCGGTATAGTGGAGATCGGCCTGCCTGGCGGCACCGATGATACCGATGAGCTTTACGCGCTATTTCACGACAAAGGCTGGGGTCCCGTACTGGAAAAAGCGTACGGTTCTCAAGGGATGGTCTGGCTTGAACCCTATATCCAGCCGCCTGTTTATATCATCACTAAAAAGCCAATCAACTCCGTGGCTGACTTTCAGGGGATGAAAATTCGTGCCCCGGGCGCTTACGGTAAGTTCTTGCGCAATCTGGGTGCCTCTCCCGTATCTCTCGCCTGGAGCGAGATCTACACCAGTCTGGCAACCGGTGTTATTGACGGCTCTATCGGCAGTAACATGATCGACCACCGCGATGGTAATCATGTGGAAGTCGCTAAATATATGTACCGCTTGCCGCTGGCCGGTGCGCAGGTACTGCCGATCGTCGTCAACCGTAGTGCCTGGAAGAAACTTCCAGAAGATCTTCAGGCGGCAGTTCGCCAAGCCACGGTTCAACATGCTCAGGCGCAGTTGACCAAATCCAAGATTTGGGAGAAAGAGGCGCTGGCGGAAATGGAAGCTAAGGGCCTGCTATGGAGTCCCGCCGCCAGCGATGCGGATAAGGAAGCCTGGGCTGCAGCAGGCGCCGGACTCTGGGAAGAGTATGCGTCACAGGATAAATTCAGCAAGCAGCTGATCGATATCCTCAAACAGAAGTAGTTAATAGCTCCTACTCCTAAAAAAGGCAGGCCAAGGAGCCTGCCTTTCTTTTTTGTCTCTGCAGGTATTCCCCTATGTTTCTCACCTCTCTGAGGGGGCTCTGCCACAGTATTGATTTCATCGTCATGCTGTCGGGCAAAGCCGCTGCATACCTTATGCCGTTGCTGGCTGCAGTCGTCGCTTTTGAAGTATTTTCTCGCTACTTTCTGGGTGCACCGACGATCTGGGCCTACGACTTGTCATTGTTTATGTTTGGCTACATGGCCGCTCTTGGTGGTGCTTATGCCCAACAACAGAGGGCGCATATCAATGTTGATATTTTGTATCTGAGCGTGTCGCACAAAACTAAATGTGTGTTTAACCTCATCTCGTTTTCGCTGGGTATCTTTTTTCTGCTAATCATCATCGATATGAGTGTCGGAAAATACCTAGAAGCGATCGAGTTTGATTATCGGCGCGAGAGTGAATGGGCTCCGCCTATGTTTCATTTCTGGGTGATGTTGATGGTCGCCTGTGGGCTCTTTGTGGTCCAGCTAGGTAGGGATATGCTCGCCGAGCTTTATTATCTGTTCACAGGTAATGCTCTGATTGAACAGCAAGAGGTGAGTGTCGATGGAAATTGAGCTGCTAACCGGAGTTTTACTCCTTTGTATCCTGGTGTTTTTTGCCCTAGGTGCGCCCGTTGGTCTAGCCTTGGGCGGTATCGCCATGGGGATTGGCTATATGACCTGGGGCGAGGGTATTTTTAATGTCATTCCAACAACGCTGGAATCTACCTATTTCAGTTTTATCCTGCTGGCGATCCCGTTGTATATCTATATGGGCCAGTTGCTGACCAAATCGGGCATCGGTGATGCGATGTTTAATGCCAGTCAGTTGCTGATCGGTAAGGTGCGTGGCTCGCTGGCGATCAGTGTTATCGGGGTCTGTTCGATGATCGGGGCGATGGTCGGCATTATCGGTGCCGGCATCATGACCTCGGGGAGTATAGCGCTGCGGCCGATGCTGGAGCGTGGCTATGATAAGCGGCTTGCGCTTGGGGTTATCATGGCGGGAGGCGGGCTTGGAATCTTAATTCCACCCAGTATTCCTATGATCATGTTTGCCGCCGCCACTCAGAACTCGATTGGGCGGATGTTTCTCGGTGCCATGATACCCGCACTGATTATGATCTGTTTTTTGATCGCGTATGTGGTTATCAGCTGCAAAATAAACCCCAACCGAGCGCCACTGGATCTGGATCAGGTCGATTATGTGCCGCACACGCCTAAAGAAAAATTTCGTATAGCCCGTGATGGCTTGTTCGCCATCCTGCTGATCGTCCTGGTGCTGGGCAGTATCATTACCGGTGTGGCCACACCCACCGAATCGGGTGCCCTGGGTGTTGTTGGTGCACTGCTGTTGGCTATTGTTTTCAAGCGTTTTAAATTAGAGATGTTCCGCTCGGCGGGGATGCAAACGGCGACTCTGGTCAGTGTTGCAATGTGGATTATTTTTGGCGCCTCGGTATTTAGTAACTTCCATCTGCTGATGGGGGTGCAAAATATGGTGGCCGATTTCACCGCCGGGCTAGACCTGCCTCCGATCATGATCATCATCATGTTCCAGCTGATCATGCTGCTGCTGGGCTTTATCATTGATGAGTTCATTATCGTCTTGATGTGCGCGCCGCTATTTACCCCGATCGCCGTATCTCTGGGTTATGACCCTATCTGGTTTGGGGTACTGATGATCATCAATATTTTGATTGCAGTCCAGACGCCTCCTTATGGTTTCGCTCTCTTTTACTTGAAAGGGATAGCGCCGCCTGATGTCGGGATGGGTGATATTTATAAATCAGTGACGCCCTTTATTTTGCTGAATCTTACAGTGCTGGTGCTTTGCATGGTTTTTCCAGAGATCGTTCTCTGGTTGCCGAATAAAGTGATGGGTTAAAGGAGCTGCAGATGTATAACAAAATTTTAGTCCCCGTAGATCTGGCGCATAAGGAACAGCTGTCCAAGTTGATTGATACGGCTTCTTTACTAGTCGACCAAAAACAAGGGGGGATTCATCTGCTGTATGTCGACCCTATCCTTATCCATAAGGCAGGCTTCCCCCAGCTGGATACCGCTACCTATAAAACGCATCAGAACGAAGCGTTGGGGCAGCTTCGGAGTCTGGTCGACAGCTTGACGTTGGACGCGGTAAAAGTTACCTACAGCACCCGCGAAGGCACAGCGCATGAGCAGATTCTGGAGGAAGCAAAAAAGCAGGGTGCGGATGCTATCGTGCTGATGTCCAGACGTCCCGGACTCGCGAGTTATTTTATTGGTTCTAATGCCGAGCGGGTCGTTCGTCACGCTAAATGTTCGGTATTTGTGATCCGAAATTAAGCGGTACTGTTTAGTCTGGTTTGCGCTGGAAGGTAGCACTGGAAGGTAGC
>CAXBEA010000180.1:0-4590 GCA_963974645.1 uncultured Neptunomonas sp.
GCGGAAGACTCAGGCACCTCGGTAGCGGATCTGACTGTCATGGGTCGTCATACCCAAAATGTCGCCGGGATTACCGAGCGTACCGGTATCGACGGCCTGCCTTGTAACGGCGACCCCTCACCGGCGACCGCTTACGGCACCTACGTTGGTCTGCGCGCTGCGGTCAAACACCGGCTTGGACGCGACGATCTGCGCGGGTTGAAAGTGGCAGTACAGGGAGTCGGCAATGTCGGTTATCGACTGGCGCAGTATCTGGCTGCGGCCGGCGCCGAACTCTATGTAACCGATATTCACCAGGATCAGGTACTGCGAGCGGTCGAGGAGTTGGGTGCAACAGCGGTAGCGGCCGATCAGATTTTAGCGCTGGATGTGGATGTGCTCGCGCCTTGCGCGCTGGGAGCGATTCTCAACGATATCAGTATTCCACGGATCAAGGCACGGGTGATCGCAGGGGCTTCCAACAACCAACTGGCAGCGCCACGCCACGACGCCATGCTACGTCAGCAGGGGATTCTCTATACCCCCGATTACGCCATCAACGCCGGTGGTATTATCGACATATTCTACGAGCGCGTTGGCCACGATCACCACAGGGTACTGGCGCATATCGAATCGATCGGCGAAACCCTCAACGAGATCTTTCAGCGAGCTGACGGCAGCGATCGTCCTACCGGAGAGATCGCTAACGAGCTGGCCGAGGAGCGCTTTCTTAAGCGCCAGGCAACAACGGCCTAATCCCTGACGGGTTAATTCGAAACCAGGGCGGCTGTAGCCGCCCGCTCCCATAACGATAAAAACTGGAGAAGTAAGTGACAAATCTATCAAGCGTCGCCGCCGATGAGGCTTCCGAGGGTTCTAACTCCCATTCGATGTGGTCATCACGGATGGCTTTTATTCTGGCAGCCAGTGGTTCGGCGGTTGGTTTGGGTAATATCTGGAAGTTTCCCTACATCACTGGCGAGAACGGGGGAGGGGCATTCGTCCTGATGTACCTGCTCTGTATCGCTATCGTCGGTGTCCCTATCATGATCGCTGAGGTTGTGATCGGTCGCCGGGGTGGTAAAAGCCCGCTCAACAGCATGCGTGAACTGATTACCAGTGATCGCTTATCATCGCGCTGGAAGTGGCTCGGTGGGATGGGGATGCTGGCCTCGTTTCTGATTCTATCGTTCTATTCGGTGATTGGTGGTTGGGCGTTATCTTATGTGGGTGCATCGGCTTCCGGTGCCTTTGCGGGTGCCAGCACCGAGGCGATCGGTGCGATGTTTGGTAACTTGCTGGGGGATCCGACCCGGCTGCTGATGTGGCATAGCCTGTTTATGCTGCTGGTGATCACTATCGTATCGCGTGGGATCCGTTCCGGGATGGAGAAGGCGATTAATATCCTGATGCCGCTGCTGTTCGCGTTGCTGCTAGTGATGGTCGGTTATGCCATGAGCACCGATAAGTTTGCAGCAGGCTTTGCCTTCCTGTTCAGTCCAGATCTCTCCAAGCTGACCACGGAAGGGATGCTGACTGCGCTGGGTCATGCGTTCTTTACCCTGAGCTTGGGTATGGGCGTGATGATGGCGTACGGCTCTTACCTGCCTAAGGATGTATCCATCGTTAAAACGGCGGTGACGGTCTCGATACTCGATACGGTTGTTGCGCTGTTGGCAGGCCTTGCGATCTTCCCGCTGGTATTTGCCAATGGCCTGGAGCCAGGCGCGGGTCCGGGTCTTATCTTCCAGACCTTGCCGTTAGCGTTCAGTCAGATGCCGGGTGGTGTCCTGTTCGGTTCGCTGTTTTTTGTGTTGCTAGTCATTGCGGCGGTAACCTCGGCGATTTCGCTGCTGGAACCCGTGGTTGAATGGCTGACCGAGCACAAAGGGATCTCGCGGCTGACCGGTACCCTGATCGCGGGTATCAGTGTCTGGCTGCTGGGTATCGTCACGGTGTTGTCGTTCAACGTCTGGGCCGATGTGACCCCGCTGGCGATGTTTGAGCGCTTTGAAGGTAAGACCCTGTTCGACCTGCTCGACTTTGCCACCGCGAATGTGATGATGCCGCTCAGTGGTCTGTTCGTAGCGCTGTTTGTGGGTTGGTTTATGTCTCGCCAGGCGGGTGAAGACGAACTCGCGTTGGGTAATGGTCTGGCTTACAAAGGCTTTATGTTCGTGCTGCGTTTTGTGACCCCAGCAGCGGTACTGGTGGTATTTGTAAATAACCTGATCTGATCTGCCTCACCACTATCCTGAAGGGCGGAATCTAGGCTGATATAGGTGTCCACTCCTGAGGGTCGGGCCCTGTTTGGTTTATCTGTTTGGTTTAAAGGTTGCTGAGCTATACTCATGCCCTGTCCCTTGTTTTGATCGGCGGCATCATTGAGTGTCTACAGTTAAGAGGCGTGGCGACCAAGTACCTATCTATCTCGGCGTCAAACGGGACAGGATATACACGTGGATAGCGCGCCAAGGCATGCCGGCCAGCAAGGTCGGCTATGGACGATCAAGCTTGAGGAGGTGGATAGCAGGGGTCGTTGCGAAAGTCGCCGCTGGCAGCGAAAGCAGCCTGTCGGGCTGTAGCGGTATTTATCCGATGCACCGATCTGATTTCTGGTAATTGGCCGGGTGACGCGCTCATCAGTGCCGAACTCATCGCAGCCCGACCCAAGCACCGGGGATTGATGGCCACAGGGATGTTCCTATAAATCCGCATCGAACAGGGAGCTAGGTAGTTGATGATTCGGTCAAACTTTGCGATCACCCGTCTGGTTATACTTCCTTATGCCGCATTACTCACTCTGTATATTGCCGTGGTCGGCGGTGGTGGCGCCTGGCTCTATCATCAGGCTCGCGCCGCCGAAACCCGTGCCCTGGTCGATGGGATCAAGGTAGCGATCGAACCGCTTGCGGAGCGGCTGCGCTCAGCGGATGCAATCGCCGCCATGCGTGACAGCGAGCCCTGGCTGGTGAACGAAGTCCAAAAACTGTTTGCTAACATACCGGCGCTGCGCAACGTGGCGGTACGAGAGTCTGGGTCCGGCTACCAGTTGGAAAGTGACTCCGCTGGTGTCGTCTCCTCCCGGGCGGCATCGCCACTGCTTCAAGATGCTCAGCGGGCGAGCGCTTATCCGTCCGCGGGTGAGCGGCTACATGAGAGTAGCGATACGCTATTTTTGCTTCGATTCGACGTGAATCAGCCCGCAAGTCCCAGGGTCAGACTGGATTTCGCTTTCGACCGGTTGATCCTGTTGGCCAGGTTTGATGAGCGGTTGGTAGCCATCAAGCGGTCGATTCAGTTGTTCAGTATTGCGGGCGCGCTGAGCATTCTCATCGCCTTGGCTATCAGTGTTTTTGCCATGCGCACCACCCGAAGGTTGGAGAGCCATTTTCAGAAGGTCTATCAGCGCGCCTCATTGACCGAGACGGCCGCACAACTGGTCCATGACCTGCGCAACCCGCTGGCGGCCCTTCGAGCCAATGTAAAGGCCTTGCTGGTTTCCCCGCAGCAGACGCAGGAGATTGTCGGGGAACTGGACCGGGACATCCTGGCCCTGAACGACAAGTTGAGCGCCTTTCTGAATCTGACCCGTCAGCGTGACGAAATCCTGGAACCGGTCGATGTCGGTGAGTTGATTGACGATGCGATACGTCTGGCGGAGCCGGAGCTGGCCAAGCAGGGACTGAGCGTACAAACCGACATCGCAGTCGATCTGACCCGGCCGATGTGGCAGAAGGCCTCCCTGCGCGACGCCTTGCTCAACCTTATTCGCAACGCCGGTCAGAGCGGCCAGCGCGAGGGGAGTATTCGCGTTACCGCACAAGCCAAAGATGAGGTGCTGGAAATCGCCGTCGAGGATCGGGGCAGAGGCATTTCCAACGAACAGATGCCCCACCTGTTCGATGCCTTCTACACTACGCGCGAAGACGGCAACGGCCTGGGACTGGCTATCGTGCGGCGCATAGTCAACAAACATCAAGGTCAAGTAGATGTCCAGAACCGGTCGGGAGGCGGGGCGCGCTTCGTGCTCACCCTGCCGCTACAACGCAAGGAGGTACCCCATTGGTGGAGCCGACTAAAGAAACCCTCCCAAACCTGAGCGGCATCTCGCTACTGGTGTTGGATGACGATCCGGGTATCGTGCGCGGCCTGAAACGGGTATTGGACGGTTTGGGAGCGGCGGTCACCGGTGTCGGTAGCCTCCGCGAGGCACGCCTGTCACTGCAATCCCTGTCACCGGATGCGGTGCTGGCCGACCTGCAGCTCAAGGACGGCACCGGGCTTGAACTGCTACCCGAGTATCTGGGTCGCAACCCCAATGGCGCTTTCTACCTGATCACAGGACACGGCAGCATCGATAATGCCGTCGAGGCGCTACGCCAAGGCGCGCGGTATTATTTCGAAAAGCCGGTCGATCCGATAGCTCTGGCGCGGCATGTAGTTGAGGACCTGGCAGCGGGCCGATCAAGCCACGACCTTGCCGAGCAGCTTTCGCCGTATCTCAGCATACGCGACCCGGCGATGATCGAGGCCCTGAGTGATCTGCCCCGATTTGCCGCCAGTGGAGAACCGGTGCTGATCCAGGGTGAAACCGGAACGGGCAAGGAG
>CAXBEA010000181.1:0-4481 GCA_963974645.1 uncultured Neptunomonas sp.
ATTCGAATCAATTTACCGCGCCCCACCTCGATGCTTTGGACGTTCAGAAAACAGAGCGCGTTGTACGCACCATCGAAGCTCTATTAGCCGAGTTCAACTAATTTTTGGCTTTAGAATTCATACCAGCCAGTAAGAACGAGCCCTATGACTTTCACTAAGTAAGCATATCTGCGATGGTAATATTCCGGCGCAATTATTTTTGATTTCCGCCCTGGGTGCAGAGTCAGAATTTTTTAGCACGCTACATTACCGACAGAGTGGCCACAGAGGTTTGGGGTCCTTAAGCGGCGGAAGGCGATATCACTCGGGCTGAAGCTTCCCGTTTGGATATTCAGAATCGCGCTAGATCTTCAGCACGATTTTCCCCACATGCCTTTTTTTCAGAAACATGTTCTGAGCATCATCGATATTTTCCAACGGAAAAGAATGAGCAACAACAGGTGATATATCGCCCCGCTCGATACGTTTGATCAAACTGCGGAACACGTTAGTCTCCAAAACGGTACAGCCCAACAGACTCAGATCCTTTAGATACAAAGTTCTAACATCCAGCTCCACAAGCGGGCCACCGATAGCCCCTGAAACGGCATAGCGTCCCCCTGGTCGCAATGCCTCTAAGTACTGCGGCCATTGATGCCCCGCAACTAAATCAACAACTACATCAATGCTGTTTGCCGCTACCTTTTCCAGGAGGTCGATATCTCTGTGCACAATTTCATCGGCACCAAGCCCAAGCACCATTTCTGCTTTGTCAGGGCTCGTTATAGCTAATACGTAGGCTCCGCGAGCCTTTGCCAGCTGTATAGCAGCAGAACCCACCCCTCCCGATGCGCCGGTGATTAGCACCCGCTCATCCTGCTTAACATTGGCGCGGGTTAGCATATTCTCGGCAGTTGAATAGGAGCAGGGGAATGACGCGAGCTCGATATCTGAAAGCTCGCTATCAATTTTATAGGCGTGCCTAGCGGCAATAACGGCATACTCTGCGAATCCACCGTCACATTCAGAGCCGAAGTACCAAGGTTGTTTTAGCTCCTCACCCCGAGCCTCCCAGATACAGGGTTCGATGAGAACACGCTCCCCCATGCGATCGACCTTTACTTGTTCACCAACGGCAACGATATAGCCACATGCATCAGCACCTTGAATGCGTGGAAATTGTAGCGTGCCACCAGACCAACTTGCGTCTACGCTGGCACCTTCATTTTTCGAGTACCATGCGATTCGTGTGTTGATATCAGTATTGTTTATACCAGCGGCCGCTACACGGATTAGCACGTCACGGGGGCCTGGTACAGGAATAGGAATATCGCTCTTAAGTTTCAGCATTTCCATGCCTCCGTGGCCTAAGAGCTGTATCCCGCGCATCGTTTTAGGCTGATCATTCATTAATTTTCTCCGCAGATGAGTAGCAAAGCTGTTTTTTCAGCTGAATGAATTGCTTGCATTCCCAGCAGTGGCCAAGTTGCTGAAGCCCCCTCATGGATCAGTAGAAGCTCTCTTGCAAGGTCTTCACGACCACTGCGGCGTGCCATCACCTCGACCATCTCCTCTTTGTGATGTTTAACAAGGTCGTGGATAAGTGCGTTACTGGGAAAGGCAACTAAGGCACTCATTGACATGCACCCATTGGGCGCATCTTTCTTCATCCAGGCTGTGAGGCGCAGAAACAGGTGTGCAATAGATTCTTTTCCAGGGTCTGGCTCACCATCGGCCAGGAATCGTAGGTATCGCGAATGACGGTGCTGGAGCGCGCCAATAACCATCGATTCTTTTGAGGGATAATGTCGATACAGGGTCCTTAGGCTGACACCTGCTTCGATTTTAAGCTCAGCTACACTGGGCTCGGCAAAGCCATGCTGGCTAAAAGCTTGCTCTAAGCGTGATGTAATCTGGTCATGGATCATTAAAGGCATGCCTCAGGTAGACTGTTTATTCTACCTGCAAGAGTAGAGCGTTTGCTCTACCTGTGTCAATGAGCAGTTGATTTGAAAAAAGGGAGACTTGAAAAAAAGGAGTGTAGCGGGGTTAAAGTTGCTCCCTCGCAAGACTAAAGAATTGCACCGATCATGACCACTTTGGGCGCAGCTCCCGACGCCCAGCCTCGGGACCTACGCTTTTCAAGCAAAGATTGATCAAAATGTCACACTATGAATTTTGCTCATAAACACGAGCCGTATTTCTCGTGCCACCTCGAATTTTCAAATTTCTGGAGTATCGACACAGCAGACACTATTTCGTACTCAATCGACCTGCATTCTGCAGACAACCAACTGCTTGGTAGCGGCTGTTTTTATAGCATTGCTAGATTTAGATCATCGCTCAGTTGCTACCATGGCAGCCTTGCTGCGCGGAAAGACTGGACAGTCAATAAGGCAACGGGCCATTGAGTAGAGGAAAGCGAGAGGGAGACAGACGCTAACGGAGGTCTCCAAAACACCCCTCCGTCAGGTCATAGGGCTCAAGTATCAGAGATACTCCGGCCGAAGGCTGGGTTAATCGATATCTTTTTTGTAATCGCTGCGATGGCCCGGTTTTGCCAGAATCTCTAAATAAAATGACTCTAACTTTAATGCCTCCGCCTCATCGATTGATGTATTGATCTGCGCCAGGGGGATACTCTGGGCTTGCTCTTGGCTGTGGCCATATTTGCAATCAAAATCCCAAAAATCAGCACCTTCGGGCAGCTTTTTATTCCGTTCTCTTTTTAAGTATCTTTTAACATCATGCTTAGCAGCATCGATCAAGCGTGCAACTTTGATTTTTTCATGAGTCAGTACAAATGTTTTTCGCATAGTTACCCTAGGACTGAAAGCCAGAAACTGCTCAGACGGTACCGAGCGGCGGGTGCATATTACGGAAAAAAGGCCCTGATTGCGACTTGTAAACAGATACCAACTTGCATCAACACCCGTCTAAAAGCGAGCAAAGTTGACTACTCCTTGCTCAGAGCTGCCGATCGGCCTAGGATCATATTTTGATCCTTAAAATACGATAGCCCCTATCATGACCACGCCCACCGACCAGCAGCCTGATGCCAACCACTACCTGCGCCATCTGTGCCGGTTAAACGATACTCAGGAGGTCACCGCTAGCGAGGATATCTACAACCAGTTCGGCGTGCTACTTATCGCTAAAGGCAGTCGCATTAATCCCCAAACACAGACTCAACTTAACCAGCATCGCCTTAAAAAAAGTCTAGACGGACAGATCGCCCTTCAAAGCACGCTTACTGACGAGCTAATTTTTCAACGAGCACTAAAAATGCTCGAGAAATCGCCCGAGCTGTGGAGCCTACATTGCAGCAATCGTTTCGAAGCCCCCTTCAGGCACCTGTGTCTCTCTGAAAACTTGCCCCTGCAGGTGCGACAAAAACTCACCGTAATGGATGTACAACTTCCCGACCTTTTTGAACATTGCCTGTTCACCGGCTGGGCCGCAGCTTTGATCGCCAAAGAGATAGGACTCAAACCAGATATTTGCAAAAATGCTTACACCTGTGGCCTGTTGCACGATATAGGACTTTTACATATCTCTGCCGATGTCCAAACCCCCTTAAGTGAGGATAATTGGCGCGCACTGCAGAGCCATGTAGTTATTGGCCAGCGCTATGCCGATGATTGTGGCCTGGAAAAATCGATAGGACAAGGCATCCTGGAACACCACGAGCGGCTCGATTGCACCGGCTACCCGGCCCGTAAGGCCGCAAACAAATTGGGTCTTTTGGGGCAACTGATATCCAGTGCGGATCTGTTGCATAGCATGTGTACCAACGAACTCAGTCGGTCTCGACACTCGATGCATGATGCCTTGCCCTATTTTAAAATTCACCGGGGAAGCTTTAACGAAGCTATCCACTCAGCCATCATTCGGCTCTTATCACGTACCACATCGGATCAACTCGATCAGGATACTGATATCCCGCTGGTTAACCTGCAGCGCGTCCGTGACACCAATATTCAGCTCAAAGCTTTGTGGCTCCCACTGCTGGAATTAAGTCAACAGGTCAGTATTTGTGCGCAGCCAGAATGGTTGAAAGTTTCCACCATGATGGTCTCTATTATCGGAATTTTGAACGAATCAGGACTGGATGATGAACTGCTCAGCAGCTGGCTTATTACCGAGATGGATCTTGGCGATCAGGCTAACCAGTCGGATCTAAAAGAGATCGATGCCATGCAGTATGAATTACTATGGCTGTTTAAACGCTTGGGTTGGAACTTACAGTGCCTGATCGATGCCCACGAGACACCCGAGAGCCCCACCAGCATAGCCCTGGCGGCATACCATGTTCAACTAAATGAACAGCTAGAGCAGGCATTTGCCCGTTACCTGGAGCCAAAGCAACCGTCGCCGTCTTCTCTTCTCGAACAAGAACAAGAACAGGAACAGGAGCAAGCCCCCCCGCCACAGCAGCAACTAGCTAACGTCAAGGACGTCAAGGACGTCAAGGACGTCAAGGACGTCAAGGACGTCAAGGA
>CAXBEA010000182.1:0-4431 GCA_963974645.1 uncultured Neptunomonas sp.
CGAGGTAAACGGGGTTTCGAAGGTCGCGCGCAGGTAGGTATAAGCCGCACGAAGTTCCACCGCACCCATCCGGGTTGAGGCTTCCAGCTCCGCGCCCTGGCGCTGGGTTTTGCCGACATTGGTAAAGAAACCCTCGGAGGGTAGGCCGCCGGCCTGCTGAAAGATGATGTCATCGTGGTTGACGGTGCTAAACAGCCCAGCATGCCAGCGAATTGAAGAAGAACCACCGCGCAATCCCGCTTCGACACCCTTGGCCACAACCTGCTCCAGCGGCGGATCGGAGACGAAGCCGTTGGGAAGTTTGCAGGGGTCGTTGGGATCGGCACAGCTCAGCTCGGCCGGCGTCGGCGCACGGGATGATTCGCTGTAGCTCAGGTAGCCCGACAGCCCCTCACTGTAGCGATAAGCCAGTCCGGCCATCGGGTTGAGGCGATGAAATTCATGGCTACCGTCCAACGAACCGGGGCCATCCGCCAACTGATCAGTCATCTTTATTTTGGTGCGGTTGTAGCGCGCCCCAACGGTGATATCCAGCGCCTCCGTCAGCGCGTAAAGATTGGAAACAAAGAGGCCGCTGTGGGTGACTTCGGTATCGAGACGGACGCGGGATTCTTCATCGAAGATGCCTACGGGCTCCGCACCACGGTTATCCGCCGGCGTGTCGTTGGCCAGTTCGGCAAACTCGGTATCTGACTCAAACTCGATCTCAGCACGGTCGTAACTTATCCCCAAGGTCAGCTGATTGCTGCGCCCAGCCAGATCCGAGAAAATCGTCGATTGTAGCGTCATACCGCCACTGGCCTGCTCGGTACGGGAGGTATTGACTGTGCCATCCAGCGCATCGGCATCAACGCCCACCAACCCCAGACTGGCCACCACATCTTCCAGCGAGTCGGCTTCATCAAAGCCCCGAAAATAGACCGGTTCGGTGATATCGCCCTCGTCACAGAGGGTTTCCTCAGCGGCGACAAGGCACTCCTCGTAGTCGCTGTCATCGCCGTTAAGGGTTCTGATCTCATTGCTGCGGTAATAAACGTTACCCGCCAGTTCGATATTGTCCCTGAGCCAGTGGTTACCATCCAGCGAGATAAGCGCGAGGTTGGTTTCGGTCTGGTCCGGCTGGGTATAGATTGCACTGCGCCCCTCCCGCGCCATCAACGCACGCGGCACCGCGCCGTTACCGATCAGGGTGTTGTCTGCGTGGGCCAGCGTCAGGTTGAGCTGAGTGGCATCGGAACGGTGACTGAACACCCCCATCAACTGCTGCAGGTCACTGGGCGAATGGTCGCGCCAGCCATCCTCTTCAATCAGGTTGCCAATCAGGTAATAAGCCAGATCATCGCTGTTACCGCCTGTTTGAAACTGAGCATTTCGGTAGCTGTTTTCGCCCGCTTCCAGTTGCAGTTCATTTTCGCTGAAGTTAAACCCGTTCTTGGTTTGCAAGCTCAGGGATCCGCCCAGGGTGTTCTGGCCAAACAAGGGGTTGGATCCGGAAAACAGGTTGACCGACTGCAAGGCGCCCATCGGAATCAGGTCCCAATTGACGGTATCCCCGAAGGGCTCGTTGAAGCGCACGCCGTTGAGATAAACCGATATCCCCTGCGGCAGCCCCAGCAGCGGCGAAGCGGTAAAACCGCGATACTGCAGATCCGGTTGATAGGGATTATTCACCGCCTCGTTGATAGTGACACTACTGAGATTATCACGCATGAACTCGACCAGACTGACGGATTGCGCATCCTGTAATTGTTCCGCCGTCACCTGCTGTACCCGGGCAGGCAGCCGTGCTACCTCGACACCCACGCCGTGAACCGGGCTTTGACCGATCACAGTCACCCCTTCCAACTGCGTCTGCGCCTGTAACCCGGTACCTAAGCACAACGAGATAATAGCGACCGTACAGCGGTTATCGTTAAACCCTTGCATACAATCCTCCAAGATCTCTTTGAGAGTGATCTACAGGGGATAGTATCCGGCAGAGCAGTTGTCGGAGCTGTGCTCAACTAGCCCTAAATCGTTAATACTTTCGGCCTATCTAAATGGATAACGCGGGGTGGGCGGTTAGTTCCACTCGCCAGGTTCTGGTTGATAGGGTTCGCTATTGTTGGCCATATTGTTGGCCAGAAAGTTCGGCCACTGGCTCAGATCCAGACTCAAAGCGAAGACGCCCAAACGTTGGCGTCGGGGTAATTATGAACACAGGTTTTTCTATCCGAATACGGCAGAGAGTCGCTGCGTTAATCCTCGCAGCCCCTTGCCTTTGTTGCTGAGTTTCCAGGCAAGAAAATTATCGTCAACAGCATCCTCCAGTAACTTTAGCGGTATCAGCTCTCCATTGTTGAGCTGAGATTGAATCCGCTGTCTTGGCAGATGGCCAATACCAATGCCGGCCAGTATCGCCTCGGTTTTTTGATCAATATTTTGCACGTAGAAGAATTTCCCGTCGCTGCTTAAGCCTGCACTGCGGGTAATATCATTGATCGAGGTATCGTGGGTAACGACCCGCCGAACCCTAGGCAGCAGCGCCTCGAAAGCGTCTGGCTTCGCCACCATCTCAGCCAGTTCATGGCTAGCGGCCATCACCGGCACCAGATCCGTGCTCTTCAAGGCGATAGCCTGGTAGCCCTTTTGCAGCGGTACCGGTCCAGGCGAGCCCACAACCAAATCAACCCGATCTTGCTCTAGTGCTTCCCAGCCGCCGTTAAGTACCGATTCGCAGATATCAATCTCAATGCTGGGATGCTCCTTGAGAAATTCATCCAGCACCGCAAAAAAGGCTGCGGAGGATTGATGCGACTCTACCGCGATACGGATACGCGGCTCCCAGCCCGTAGCCACTTCCCTTGCCTTGTTCGCCAGCCGTGCGGTGGTTTGCAAGACCTCCCTCCCCTCCGTCAAGAGTAACCGCCCTGCGGGTGTTAATACCGAGCGGCGCCCCTGGCGTCGAAACAGCGCGATATCCAACTGCTCCTCCAGCTTTTGCACGGCATAGGAAACAGCAGAGGTGGCTTTATTCAGCTCTTCAGCGGCTTTCGCGAAGCTACCACGCCGTTCAATAGCATCCAGCGTCTCTAAGACCTCTATAGTTATTGGGTTTCTGGCCATTAGCACACCTCAAAAATAGTTCTGATATTTAGAACATTCTAAACAGAAAACAGCACTTATTACGAGAATTAGAACCCTTACAATGGCTCCATCAGTTACACAAACCATCCATACAGATCTGGAGAAGCACTATGAAATCACTCATCAACAGGTTAACGACAACAACCGCAGGCCTGGATACACTGCCGCTACGCGTAGCCACAGGTGTGATCTTTACCGCCCATGGCAGCCAAAAATTATTCGGCTGGTTTGGTGGTTACGGCCTGGAAGGCACCGCAGGCTGGATGGCATCGATCGGGCTTGAACCCGGACTACTGCTGGCGACAATGGCCGGAAGCGCAGAGTTCTTTGGCGGCTTGTTACTGATAGCTGGCTTGTTAGTTCGCCCGGCCGCTTTAGTCCTAGCCATCACGATGCTGGTCGCAATCGCCACAGTTCACCTGCAAAACGGCCTCTTCATGGCCAATAATGGTTACGAATTTGGTTTGGCCCTACTGGCTGTCAGTCTGGGCTTGGTGTTCAGAGGCGCAGGTAGTCTGAGCCTGGATCTGTTCCTGCAAACGCGGCGGGTGAAACAAGCGCAACCGGTTTAAGTCAACCGGGTGGAGCAGCGCCTGTGTCTATTGCAGCTCAATTGCACTGCACATCTGGCGTACCTAAGCAGCTGATTACCCGTAGTAAACAGCTGCGCGATGTTTTAACTTGAGCCCTTTTAAAAAACACTATTGGAGGATTAACGTGATGGGATTGTTACAGCAGGGACAATGGGTTGATCAGTGGTATGACACCGACAATAACGGCGGTGAATTTCATCGCCAAGCGAGTCACTTTAGAAACTGGCTAACCCCAGGTGGCGAAAATGGCCCCCAGGGTGAACCCGGTTTCAAAGCAGAGAAGGGGCGTTACCATCTGTATCTGTCACTGGCTTGTCCCTGGGCGCACCGGACACTTATTTTTCGCCAGCTCAAACAGTTGCAAGACTATATCGATGTCACCCTGGTCGAGCCGATCATGCTCAAAAACGGCTGGGAAATGAACGATCCTCTGTACGGTTTCGACTTTCTCTACCAGCTGTATTTGAAAGCCGATACCTCCTATGAAGGCCGCGTCACGGTGCCGGTGTTGTGGGACAAACAGACCCAGACAATCGTCAGCAATGAATCCTCGGAGATTATTCGCATGTTCAATACGGCGTTTAATGGGTTAACCGGCAACGCTACGGATTACTACCCAGCGCCTTTACGGCAGCCGATCAACGCCCTCAATGCGCGTATCTATGCGACGATTAATAACGGTGTCTACCGCGCCGGCTTTGCGACCACACAA
>CAXBEA010000183.1:0-4241 GCA_963974645.1 uncultured Neptunomonas sp.
CAGACAGCGCCCGCGAGGGCGCGTCAAAGTAAAAGTCTGCCTCCCCATGCGGATCGGATCCCGGCTCCCGCAGCCAGGCCAACCCCAACTGCAGCAGTTGTGCTAACGCCTGCTCCTCTTGAACCCGCTGACGCTGCACCAGCACCAGGCCCTGCGCCTGCTGATGCGAGGTCCGATAGCTGGTATGGGCCGCTGAACCCTGGGCGCGGTACTGCGCGGACAGCATTCCCGGCGCGCAACGCTGAGTGCCGTAGATAAACTCTAACCGCGCCACCGGATAACGGCCACCGGTGTCGCCGTCCGGCATACCCCGTAAGGTCAAACAGCACTGCGGTGTTTCTACAATAAGCTCAACGTTGGCTTCAGGCGGCAGCGGCAGCGGCGCTTCCGGATACTGTTGTTGAAAAAAGCCCGCCAGCGCAGGAAGCTGGTCGATTGCACAGGGCGGCATCACCCGCAACAGATCAACCGCCAGAGCCGAATGCTCGGTCAGCAGAGGACCACAGGCCCCCGTTGCAGGGATTAGATAAAAGGGCGGCCGGGTCGGCAGACAACACCAGTCTTCGCTTATCCCCTGCGGGCCCAGCTGAATAAGGGCCTGGTCAGCATCATAGAGCCAATTCAACGCCAAGGATCGGGGCTCGTCCAGATACAACGGCGGCTGCTGCGGGGACTCCAGAAAACAGCGCCCGCTCGCAATCAGCCGGTACAAGAGCAGCGTTCCCAGATCCCCGACCAGGGGTGCGCCTTGCCCCGTTCCCGAGGCCCCACCTGCCAGCCAGGCGATCTGCTGGTCAGCAGCGCTGATCCAGGACGGCTGCGAATATCCGTGATTCAGATTCGTCAGTGAAAAATATTTCGATGCCCCGAACCCACCCCGCTTTAAACGCCGCGCCGAGTGAACATCCAGCCGATAATCGGTGCGATGGCGCTGAGGGGCGCGCTTAATCAGATAAAGCAGACACTGCGTTTTTGTTTCAGAATCCGGCCACGTCTGCGGCGCCACGCAGCTCGCAAACTGCTCTTGCCAGTCCGCCAACCTGCCGTCAGCAGACAGCCCCACCGGCATCGAGACCGCTCGTTGCAACCGCAGGGATGCTCGATAGCTGAGAATAACCGCCACCACATGCTTGCAGTTAGAGTGCACAGGGCAGCTACAGAGACCAAAGATTGCGCTAGGACCGGCAGCGCCCTGCGCAGGTAACAGGGTAATGTTCTGGCTATAGCGTTTACCCCCCGACCCGCGTACCGACCCCGAGATACCGACCGAATCGCCCCGAATGAGGGGCGCGGCAGATATCACCCGCTGCCGATGAAAATAGTCCTCACCCCGTCCAAAATAGCGGGCATTGAACAGGTTCGCCAGGTAGTCATCGGTGAGATCGCAGACGCTCGCTTCAAGAACAGTGATAGGGCTCATATCGACACTTAAGACGTCCGTGGGATTTTGGTTCTACTATTTTGCTTCTACTGGCTCAATCCAAGGTCTATAAACGATCATTCGGCCCCCAGACTTAAGCAGCGCGGCGACCCTACAACCTCGATAAAGAGACCAGACACAGGTCGGCAATGCTGCGTTATACAGGATTTAGAGGCGAGCGCCAAACGTCCGCAGACTCAGCACAACCACGCCCCTGTAGGTCGGGTTTTAACCCGACAAATCACGGCATACCTCACAGCCCCCGTCGGAATAAATTCTGACCTACAACTCCTGCCACCCGTAGGTCGGGTTTCAACCCGACAACCTACCCTAAACCTGCACCGCCCCGTCGGAATAAATTCCGACCTACGGGTGTAGGTCGGGTTTTAACCCGACAATTCACGAGTGACGGCCAATACACTCCAGTCGATAAGCCCCAGACAACACCCGCTGCCACCAATCGCGATTCACTAGAAATTAAAACTGAGAGGCAATTATTACACGATAAAGACAATAAGAAGCAGTGGATCGGCCAGGGTTCGCCCGATACCCTGAAGCCAATCGAAATACTTGATCTATGCCTGGTGACAGATGAAGATACATGCAAGCAGTACAACGATTGAATCTGTGACCAAGGAAACACAGAGGCTTGAGGAAGCAAGAACTACGCTTTCGAGAATCACTTCAGGTCGTATAGTTAAGTGCCGCGTCTGCGAGTTGCAATTCGCGACTACATTTTTAATCAGATTATTGGTATTAAAATGAAAAAAGCCCTTATCACCGGCATCACCGGCCAAGATGGATCTTATCTCGCAGAGATTTTGCTCGAAAAGGGCTATGAAGTCCACGGCATAAAACGACGTGCATCATCGCTCAATACCCAGCGTATCGATCACCTCTATGAAGATCCGCACAGCAGCAACCAGCGCTTTGTACTGCATTATGGTGATCTTTCAGATTCATCCTGTTTGACCCGTATACTCAGTGAAGTACAACCCGATGAGGTGTACAACCTGGGTGCTCAGTCACATGTGGCGGTATCCTTCGATGCGCCGGAATATACGGCCGATGTCGATGCTATGGGTACATTACGGCTACTCGAAGCGATCCGCTTTCTCGGACTGGAGAAGAAGACCCGCTTCTATCAAGCCTCAACTTCTGAGCTTTACGGTCTGGTGCAGGAAACTCCGCAAACAGAGACCACCCCCTTCCATCCTCGCTCTCCCTATGCGGTGGCGAAGATGTACGCTTACTGGATTACCGTTAACTACCGTGAAGCCTATGGGATGTTTGCCTGCAACGGTATTTTATTCAACCACGAATCCCCGCGCCGCGGAGAAACTTTCGTGACCCGCAAGATCACCCGGGGCTTGGCGAACATCGCTCAAGGCTTGGAGCAGTGTTTGTATATGGGCAACATCGATGCGCTGCGCGACTGGGGCCATGCCAAAGATTACGTGCGGATGCAATGGATGATGCTGCAGCAGGAGCAGCCCGAGGATTTCGTTATCGCCACCGGAGTGCAGTACCCGGTACGTCAGTTCATCAGCTGGTCCGCCGCTGAACTGGGCATCAGCCTGCGCTTTGAAGGCGAAGGGGTGGATGAAAAGGGCATCATTGAGAAGATCGAGGGTGATATGGCCCCAGCGCTAACGGTAGGTGATGTGATTGTACAGATTGATCCACGCTACTTCCGTCCTGCCGAGGTTCAGACCCTGCTGGGTGATCCTACTAAGGCCAAGCAGAAGCTGGGCTGGATACCTGAGATCACCGTACAGGAGATGTGTGCGGAGATGGTGGCCAATGATCTAAAAATCGCGCAGCGGCATGCGTTTTTGAAAGAGAATGGGCATGATGTGGCTGTAGCGGTAGAGAATTAGGAACGAAGTTCAAGGTGCTAGGGTAAAGGAGCGAGGAAAATACAGAAGCAAGTAACAAGGAAAAACAAGGGTAAAGGTACGAGGTAAAGAGCTGAAAAAGGAAAAGGAAAAGGAAAAGGAAAAGGAAAAGGAGCTAGGGTAAAGGTACAGGCAAGAATAGAATAGAAAAATGAGGGAATGGGCAGAGGCCCCATTCCCCTTTCCCCTTTCCCCTTTCTTCAAGTTAGAATAGTCGCTTGACTGCTACCATCTGACGAAACGAGGTACATACAATGTATGCCATCGAATTTGAAGCAGACGTAATCAACGGTACGATCAAAATACCAGATAAATATCGTAATCTGGAAGCAAAGCACTTGAAAGCGATCATTCTGTTACCTGATGAATCAACGCCGCTGAGCCGACCTACTTACGATTTTTCTGATCTTGCTGGGAAGCTAACTTGGCAAGGCGATGCGCTGGCTGAGCAAAGGAAACTTCGTGATGAATGGAAATAGGTATCTATTTGATACCAATGCTGTCATTCAGCTACTGCGGGATAACCAGGGGAAAGGTAAAAGCAGGAGCAAGGCACAAGGCACAAGGCACAAGGCACAAGAGTGAAGGTTCGAGGGATAGGGATAAAGGGTAAAGGAGCGAGGTAAAAGCAGGGGCAAAGAGCTAGGGACGAGGTAAAAGGTGCAAGGAAAACTAGGGGCAAGAGGCGAGGCCGCCTTGCACCTTACCCCTTGCACCTTTTACCTCGCACCTCAAACACAGGGAGTGTGGCGATGAGATTTGAGGATTTGGAAGTATAGAAGCGCTCTGCCCGTTTATCGGCAGACATTTATCGAGCTTTCTCCACTTCGAAAGATTGGGGTTTTAAAGATCAGATCACGCGGTCTAGTCTTTCTATTCCTTCCAACATTGCCGAAGGTTTTGAGCGGCTTTCCAATAAAGAG
>CAXBEA010000184.1:0-4148 GCA_963974645.1 uncultured Neptunomonas sp.
TGAGAGATGTCAGGATCTCTCGGGCGCATTTTTAATCCCTTTTATGATCCCTAAAGCTGCGAAAGATATTTTAGGGATGTGCACAGAGTCAAGAGTTTAAGATCGAAAAGCAGACACTTGGCGTGCCGTTCCGAGCGTCAGCCATAGGCGTTCGCCAAAGAGCGGACATTCAGCAGATGTGGAAATAGGTCAGTAAGATGCAGTATGCCTAAACTAAAAAAGGCGCCCCAATCTCAGGCGCCTTAAACTGAAGGTACGGGGAGGGGTTAGAACGTAAAAGCAACACCCGCAGAGAGCATATTGACGTCAGCATCGTCGAGTTGGAACTGTTCAAACTCACCACGAATAGTGACTTTATTGATCTTGTAGCTAACGCCCGCTCCAAACATTAAGTCTGTACCGTCATCACTTTCAGATCCTATTCCGGTAGCACTGGCGGTCGCGTCCCAAGCTTGAAAACCAATCTTTGCGAAAAGTTCAACCTTCTCGTTCACTGGCAAAATACCTACAGCAGCAACGCCAAACGAGTCAGCGTCAAGTTTGGCAGTAATACCGGGGGCAGACGCAGTTGCTTCTCCGAGGTCAGCGTAGAAGCCTTCTACGGCAAAGTTCTCATTGATACGAGATCCGATAAATAATTTAAAACCGGTGTCACTGTCGTCGACGGAAGCGCCCGATGCTTCCGCCTCATCTAGAGCATCCCAATCCAGAGTCGTGCTACCGAAGGAACCCCCTGCGTACATCTCAGCCGCACTTACAGAAAGTGGTGCACTAGCAGCAACTATAACGGCAACAAACGAACATAATTTTTTCATTTATAAGACTCTATATCATTAATTTGCAGGGATCTTAATTACATATGAAACTACTGGATATAGGAAAAAGTCCTAGTTCATTGGATTGCTGATTTGAGTCATGTTTCTGATCAATTGCGCCCGTTTTGCCCCGACAGGTAGATGAAGCCGTCGATATCGGAACTCAAAGCTATATCTGCTAAGTCTTAGTGTTCTAGGATGCCAGCGGCCATAGCGATCATCAAGCCTTATCTGGATCTGCTGACGGTATCTCCAGCGGCGCCATAATGCGCTGAAAATAGACCCGGTAAGCGGCGGGTATCTCCATGCTCTTAAAGCTGTCTGCATTAATGCAGACGGTGGTGGTGCGGGCATCGACACAGACGATGCCATTGACTTCAAATATATAGCGCAGCCCTAGCGATGCTCTGCCGAGCTTGAAGCAGGTAACTTTGACCAGCGGCCGATCGCCGAACTGCAGCGGATGTTTAAAATCTACATCCGAATGCGCCATCGGAAAGGCCACCCGCTCATTCATAATCACATGGTAATAACGCGCACCTATGTACTCCTCCCAGAGGTTTTCAAAGGACTCGTGGATATAGTTGTGAATCCTCGGGAAGTAGGCGATACCGGCAGGATCAACATCGCCAAAACGCACCAGGTGGCGGGTAATAAATACCTCATTTCCCCCTTCGGAGGTCATACTCAGTAAATTGGTTTGGGGCGTCATAGGTAGGTCTCGCTACTGCTTTAGCGCAGCAATGGCTAATTCATAGTCAGGTTCAGTGGTGATCTCGGGCACCAGTTGGGCATAAACAACCCGATCCTGTTCATCCACAACAACCACCGCCCGAGCGGTCATGCCCGCCAGCGGTCCCGAGCCAATCAGCACTCCATAATCCAGGCCAAAATCCTTGGTGCGCAGTATCGATAGCGTGGTCACTCTATCGATCCCTTCGATGGAGCAAAAACGCTGTTGAGCAAAGGGCAGATCTGCAGAGATCACCAGTACTGCAACATTTTCAAGCAGCCCAGCACGGTAGTTGAATAGCCGCGCCGATTCGCCGCAGAGCGGGGTGTCCAGACTGGGCACGATGTTGAGCAGTTTTCGCTTGCCACTAAAGTGCTGCAGGCTGATATCGTTCAGATGGCTGTCAACCAGTACAAAATCCGGTGCTTGATCGCCGATCTTGGGTAACTCGCCGAGGATGTTAACGGGTTCGCCTTTGAGGGTCACTGTAGTCATTGCGGGTGTTTTCGTCCTTTGCTGGAGGGGAGTGCAGGGTGGATTTTACACCAGAACGGGTTTCATGGGCATTAGCGGTTCAGAGGAAAAACCTGGGACAGTAGATCGATCAGGGTCTGACGTTGAGGTCCGGTTAAATTTGCGGCGAGGTGTTTCTCGTGCGCTTCAACCTTGGGGAGCAGTTGCCCTAACAGGGCGCGTCCAGCATCCGTCAGAACCAAGGCGTTGGTGCGCCGGTCACCCTCTACGCGCTTGCGTTGTACCAGTTTGCGTCGCTCTAGCTTATCGATGCTCGACACCACGGTAGAACGATCCAGGCGTACCGCCTCGGCCAGTTCCGCCTGCTTGAGACCGGGATTGGCATCGATAATAACGAGTACACCGAAAAGACTTGGGGTGATATCAGGATCACCCATGCTCTGAGAGAAATCCTTGAAAACCGCCAACTGGGTCAGGCGGAGGTGATAGCCCAGTAGTTCAGGCAGGGTGCCGTAATTGATCTTTTTAGCGGTCGTTTGTTTCATGAGTGGGCGCTGTAAAAATAGTTTGATATCAAATCATTGTAATGGAAAATAGCGGCCGTAGAGTTATCGTGAGGGAAATAAATACAGTTCAGTCCTTTAATTGCCTGCGGCTACGGCCCACTTTACACTAGGGAAACTCGTACCTTGCCGGAAGTAGTACCCAGGCCCATGAATAGTTCCCAATCCCTCGAACTGCTGATCGATAATTTTCGCAAGCGCCGGCCAATACGCGGAGGATCGTTGATCATTACCCTGTATGGGGATGCGATCGCGCCCAGGGGCGGTACGGTCTGGTTGGGAAGTCTGATCAAACTGCTGGAGCCGCTGGGGTTAAATCAGCGTTTGACCCGGACCTCTGTGTTTCGGCTGACTCAGGAGCACTGGCTCAGTGCCGAACAGGTTGGCAGGCGTAGCTATTACAGCCTGACCAGTTCCGGCAGGCGGCGTTTTGAACAGGCATTTAAACGTGTCTTCGCGGCGCATTATCCCGACTGGGATGGCAAATGGATGCAGGTGTTGCTGTCTCAGGTAGCACCGGATAAACGCAAGGAGGTGCGTGAACAGCTGCAGTGGCAGGGTTTTGGCTCGCTGTCTCCGACGTTGCTGCTGAACCCGCAGCCGGATAAAGCCGAGGTCATAGCGACGTTGCAAGAGTTTGGAGTGCAGCAGGATGCCATTATTTTTTCCGCCCTGGCCGAAGACACGACGAGTTCAGGGGCGATGCGGCTACTGGTTAAAGACTGTTGGAATCTGGATGTCTTATCACAACACTACGAACAGTTCCTGAATCAGTTTCGCCCGGTCTGGCAGGAGTTTAGCCAGCAGGACCGACTCGATCCGCAACAGTGCTTTATGGCGCGAACCCTGTTAGCGCATGAGTACCGTAAAATTCTGCTTAGCGATCCGCTGCTGCCCGAAGTCTTGCTGCCCGATGACTGGGAGGGGCGGGCTGTGCGGCAGCTGTGCCGTAATCTCTACCGTTTGATCTGGGAGCCTGCCGAGCAGCATCTGCAGGGGGTGTTGGAAAATGCCGACGGCCCATTGCCGGACCCCGATGCCAGCTTCTATAAACGCTACGGCGGATTGCGTTGAGCGCGTCTTGGCGGCGTTCGCTCAGGCAGTGCCGTCAGCGTTCAGTTTGATATAAGGGTTTGATATCGGACTTGGGTAACGTCGGCCGATCCGGCTCCTCTGCGGTCAGCGGCTGGCAACGCACCAGTGTCGCCTTGCAGCGCTGGGTCAGCAGTTGATACTGCCGGGTGCCCGCCGTTTTCCAGGCCAGTTCCTTATCGCTGACCTGACGCAGCACCTTGGCTGGTGATCCCACCACCAGGCTGCGCGGTTCGCAGCTGAAACCGGCTTTAACAAAAGCGCCAGCGGCGACGATCGACTCCGCGCCTATGTGAGCGCCGTCCATCACCACAGCATTCATCCCCACCAGCGCATTACGGCCGATATGACAGCAGTGCAACACCGCACCGTGGCCGATATGACCATCTTCTTCGATCACGGTTTCGGTATTAGGAAAACCGTGCATCACGCAGGTGTCCTGGACGTTGGCACCACGTTTAAGCACCAGCC
>CAXBEA010000185.1:0-4117 GCA_963974645.1 uncultured Neptunomonas sp.
GGGTTGTCGCCGTGGACGCAGAGGCTATCAACCTCCAGGGTCAGGGTCGTACCACTGACAGTCGTGACGGTACCGGTTTCGGCCAGCTGTTTAACCTGTGCCAGCATCTTCGCTTTGCTGTGTACTGCGCCCGGTTTGGAGCGTGCCAGTAGCTTGCCATCATCGTCGTAACAGCGATCGGCGAAGGCTTCGAGCAGAAGTTCGATGCCGGCCTGCTGGGCATCGCTTCGATGCTCGGCGGACTCGGGGGTGGCTTGAATCATCAACGTCAATGGTCGGTGGTAGTTGGCAACGGCGAGCATGATGACCCGGCGCAGCGTCCTGTCGGCCATCATGTCGTTGTAGAGCGCACCGTGAGGCTTTACGTAACTTAGCTCCAGCCCCTGGGACTTGGCCATGCCGTCGATGGCGGCGATCTGGTACTGAATTAGCGCCGCGACCTCTGCAGGCTGGCATTTCAGCGAGCGACGGCCAAAGCCGACCAGATCGGGATAGCCCGGGTGGGCACCGACGCTGACGCCGTGGGTCTTGGCCAGGGCCAGGGTCTGCTGCATCACCAGCGGGTCGCCGGCATGAAAACCACAGGCGATATTGGCCTGGTCTATATGCGGCATCACCGCCGCGTCCATGCCGATAGTCCAGGCGCCGAAACTCTCACCCAGATCGCTGTTCAGTAACAGTGCCATCCTTATCTCCTGAATTCTGTGAAATGACACCTAGCAGTGCCAGAGGTTAATTCTAGTAGGTTTTGTAGGTGGGTCTAAAATTGCTCCTGCATTGCAGACACTTCCTACGTCCCTGTAGGTCGGTCTAAAATTGCTCCTGCATTGCAGACACTCCCTACGTCCCTGTAGGTCGGTCTAAAATTGCTCCTGCATTTAAGCCACTCCCTGCATCCCTGTAGGTCGGGTTTTAACCCGACGCAGGCAATCGCGATGTCGGCATAAATTCCGCCCCACATTGGCTGTAGCGACGCTTTATAGCACCGCCAGACGGCTGTTGGGCAGGTCTGTCACCAGCATGCAGCCGGGACTGTGGGTAATACAGAACGGCGGTTTGGCCTGTTCCAGTGCAACCTGTGGGGTGACACCGCAGGCCCAGAAGACAGGCAGTTCATTCGCTCTAATGCTGACCGGGTCGCCGAAGTCGGGGCGGCTGATCTCGCCAATGCCGATCAGTGCAGGATCGCCCAGGTGCACAGGTGCACCGTGGACCGAGGGAAAGCGAGTACAGATCTGTACCGCGCGAATCGCATCGCTGGCGACGAACGGACGCATGCTGACGACCATGTTGCCGCTGAAGCGACCGGCGGGCTTACAGCCGATGTTGGTACGGTACATCGGTACGTTGACGCCTTCGCTGACGTTACGTACATCTAGCCCATCGGCCGTGAGCGCCTCCTCAAACGAGAACGAGCAGCCGAGCACGAAGGTGACCAGGTCATCGCGCCAATGGGCGGAGACATCGTTGAGTTCTTCGACTAGTTTGCCGTCTTTAAAAATGCGGTAGCTGGGCAGATCGGTGCGGATATCCAGGTCCCGGCCCAGATCTGGCAACAGGAACTCTCCCGGTTGCGATGACATGCCGACGATAGGGCAGGGCTTGGGGTTGCGCTGGCAGAACTGAAGAAAATCATTGGCCCAGTCTTTGGGCAGAATCACCAGATTGCCCTGCACAAATCCCTGGCTGTAACCTGAGGTGTTACTGCGGTGATCACCTGCGCGAATACGCTGGCGTAAGCTGTAAGGCGCCAAAGTGGCAGGAGATAGTTCAGAACTAGAGTCGAAGCGGGGCATGGCTATTCCTTTAGGGCGTTAAACGGTAGCTAAAGTCTGTGATCCAGTGTGTGTGCAGAGGTATCGCTTGTCCAATCGATTAAAAAGGGTGGTAGCGATAACAGATATTTATCAGTTAGGTTGATATCGCGCAGTTGGCCGACGAGGCCGTTGAGGTACAATAGCACCCATTTTACGAGAGTTGATTGACGGGGAGTTTGAGTTAGATGGCGATATTAGTGACGGGTGGTGCAGGTTATATCGGCAGTCACACCTGCGTGCAGTTGCTCGCAGCCGGACATGAGCTGGTGGTGCTGGATAATCTCTGTAACGCCAACCCAGAGTCGTTAGTGCGAATCGAGCGGATCAGTGCCAAGTCCTTTAGCTTTGTCGAGGGCGATATCCGCGATCGCGACTGCCTGGATCGAATCTTCGCCGCGCATAGCATCAGGGCGGTGATCCATTTTGCCGGTCTCAAGGCGGTCGGCGAGTCCTGCCAGCAACCGCTGCACTACTATCAGAATAATGTTGCCGGCAGCCTGGTGTTGTTCGAGGCGATGGCAGCAGCCGGGGTCAAAAACCTGGTGTTCAGCTCCTCGGCAACCGTTTACGGCGATCCGGCTTCGGTACCGATTCGGGAAGATTTTCCGACCTCGGCCACCAACCCCTACGGCCGCTCCAAATTGATGATCGAAGAGATCTTGGCTGATCTCTATGCAGCAGATCCCGAGTGGCGGATCGCCCGGCTGCGCTATTTTAATCCGATCGGCGCCCATGAGTCTGGGTTGATCGGCGAAGATCCCAACGGTATCCCCAACAACCTGCTGCCGTACATCGCCCAGGTTGCGATCGGCAAGCTCGCGCAACTGTCGGTATTTGGTGGCGATTACCCCACCCAAGATGGCACGGGTGTGCGGGACTATATCCATGTAGTCGATCTGGCCGATGGCCACCTCAAAGCGTTGCAGGCGCTGAACGATCGCGGCGGGATGATCACCTGTAATCTCGGTACCGGTCAGGGTTACAGCGTGTTGGAGATGATCCAGGCGCTGGAACAGGCATCCGGACGTTCGGTACCCTACCAGATTGTCGCCAGACGCCCCGGTGATATCGCCGAATGTTATGCCGATCCCGGTACCGCAGAGCAGCTGCTGGGTTGGAGTGCCCAGCGTGATCTACAGCAGATGATGATCGATACCTGGCACTGGCAGACCACCAATCCACAGGGTTATGCGGAGGCTTGAGAGTGCCGCTGTGGGTCGGACTTTTGTGGGTCGAACTTCAGTCCGACATTGCAGCTGCCTTGTAGGTCGGGCTTTTGTAGGTCGGACTTTAGTCCGACATCTGCGCTTCGTAGGCAGGTTTTCAGCTCGACATTACAGAGCGGTTTGAGGCAGAGTTTCTTCTCCCATTAACCACGAATTGCGGTAAAGTGTTGATTGTTTAAATACGTGGCGAATTTTATTAGCGCCATTGATATCAAAGCCTTGAGGTCATAGAACTTGAGTCAATTATTCCAGATCCATCCTGAAAACCCACAGCCGCGTCTAATCAAACAAGCGGTGGAGATTATCCGTCAGGGCGGGGTGATCATCTATCCCACCGATTGTGCCTATGCCATCGGTTGCCATATCGGCGATAAAAACGCGATCGATCGGATCAAAGCGATCCGTAAACTCGACGACAAACATAACTTCACCCTGGTATGCCGTGACCTCTCCGAACTGGCGACTTACGCTAAAGTGGATAACACTGCATACCGGCTGTTGAAGCAGAACACCCCAGGTGCCTACACCTTTATCCTCAAAGCCACCGCCGAAGTCCCGCGCCGACTGCTGCATCCCAAGCGCCGCACCATCGGCATCCGGGTACCCAACAACCCGATCGCCCTGGCATTGATGGAAGAACTCGGCGAGCCGATCATGAGTAGCTCGCTGATCCTTCCCGGTGAGAAAGAACCGCTGACCGACCCCTACGACATCCGCGACACCCTGCAGCACTGCGTCGATCTGGTGATCGACGGCGGTTACTGCGGCATGGAAGCGACCTCGGTGATTAATATGGTTGAGGAGGAGATTGTGATTGTTAGGGAAGGGGCGGGGGATGTGGGGGTGTTTGGATAGGGTTTTAACCGAGGTTGATGCTCGTTACGAGTAGATTAAAATGGGATCGTTTAATCAGTCAGGATAAATAGATGAGCAAGAAAAAAGTTGCCTTGATCACCGGTGTTACCGGTCAGGATGGTTCCTATCTCGCCGAGTATTTGTTGGAAAAAGGTTATGAGGTGCATGCCAACAACAGCTATCCGGCCGAATTCATCTACCAGAACCTGATGATAGAGT
>CAXBEA010000186.1:0-4039 GCA_963974645.1 uncultured Neptunomonas sp.
CGAGCAGGATCTCTGAGTCGGGGCTCAAACGCAGCCCGCAGCTGAGGCTTGCGCGCGCTGCGAGGGCGCACTCCTGGCCGACGAGGGCGTAGGCGAGGTTGTTCCATGCAGCAATCAGGCTCGGATCTAGATTGATGGCGTGCCGAAAGGCCTGCTCGGCCGCTCGGTAGCGGGCTGCGGCGTAATGACCGTTGCCCTCGAGCATCCAAGGCAGCGGAGAGTCAGGCCAGCTCTGGCGAGCGCTAGCAAACGCCTGCTGTGCAGATTTCTGGCGGCCGCCCTTGGACAGATCCAGGGCGGCCTGCAAATACCGTTGCAGATCCAGCGCGGCGGGTGGCGGTAGGCTGGGGTCGAGCAGTGACAGCGCCCAAAATCCACCCTTGCGCCAGCTTTGTTCGAACAGAGCCAGCGGGCGGATCATCCGTTCGGTCACCCCGGAGTGAAGGGTGACCGTCTCCTCACTCAGGTCGTAGCCGATCAGGACCGCATAATGCCAGCGGGGGATGCTGTCGAGCCCCTGGTTGAGCAGCACCAGTACCGGCAGGCCGTTGTCTAGTGCAGTCAGCAGGGCATCGAGACGGGGTGGGTGTGAATAGGGGAGGCGGTCAACGCGGCGCGAGGCGGCAAGCATCTCTGGCTGGAGGCTGCCCTGGCGTGCCGGTAGGTAGACCTGATCGACCAGGCTTTGAGGGTCGGCTGCGACGCCGCTAAAACGCAGCGCCATGGCCAGCGCCGCGGGCCCACACTGGTACTGCTCCTGGGCGAAGAAGGGAACGTCGGCCACCAAGGCGCGCCGGGGAGGGCTTTCCGCCGGGCTTTGTAGCAGTTGCCGGGTTTGTGGGGCGCTGGTGCAGCCGGACAGCGCTGCGAGAATCAGCAGCGCCGCCCCCAGAGTCAGGTTAGCGAATCGGGTCGACAAAGGGGAAGAGATCCGTAGCACCGAGGGCGTCGGTGATGACAAAGACTAGAAAGATTAGCACCAGGGTACCTATGATGCCACCGTTGGGGAGCTCGTCGATCTGCTGGTTGAGGGTCTGCAGTTCCTGGGGGGTTAGGCTGGCCAGGCGCTGTTCGAGCATCTGCGGGTCGACCCCGCGCTCGAGCAGTTGATCACGTATCTGCTGCCCCTGCAGGGCGGCCTGGAGTTGGCTGAGCTGCGGTGCGGCGGCTTGCCCAAGCAGCGCGTCAGAGCTGATGGGTGCGGCTTGGGTCAGACCCAGAGGGGTGAAAACCAGGGTTAGGATCAGGATTCGAATAAGTTGTTTCATGGTGTGTTCCTGCACAGCTTAGGGTAGAGCTGCAGACTAGCAGATGCCGAGGTTAACAGCTGCGCTCAATTGTCTATAAATGAACGTATCTAAACTAGAAAGCCTGTGATCAAGCCTTGCTGTTCGAGATATATCGCTCATCAAAGCCATTTGGCCGCATAATTGCGACCCTTTGCACGTTTTTTTGATCATCTACAGGCCGTTTCAGGTATGCAGACGGGTCTATCCTACCCGCGAAGCATCTGATCCACGCGAGCAATATTCGCCAGAGCAAATAACATTGCCAACATACAGTCGTTCTTCATCAAACCACAGTAGTGTGCCTTGGTAAAACCAAACTGGCATTTGATGATACGGAACGGATGTTCGGCCTGAGCACGAATATCGGCCTTCATCAAAGATCTTTCGGGCCAAGCCATGAGGCTCCAGCAGATAATTAAATTTTAGAGTAGCAGAGTGATCAGGAATCGGCCTATCCAATGACAGGCCCAAAGTCGTCTTGAATATTTGAAGGAGATATTGGGGATTTGGCACCTATACCGATTATCATGATCCTATCCGTTTGCTGATCAAGTCTCGAGCCATGAATACTAAGTTACCAATTCTCTATACTTTTCGGCGTTGTCCATATGCAATACGGGCTCGCTTGGCTATCGCTTACAGTGGGCAGGCTGTTGTTTGGCGTGAAGTGCTACTCAAAGAAAAGCCTACGGAGTTATTGAGGCTCTCTCCGAAGGCAACTGTACCTGTTCTACAGCTAGTGGATGGAAGAGTTATCGACGAAAGCCTGGAGATAATGCTCTGGGCATTGGAGCAAAGTGATCCTGAGAAGTGGCTCGATGAAAATAGGAATAAGCTAAGCCACATTAACGAACTAATACAGAAAAATGATTTCCATTTTAAGCCCAATCTCGACCGTTATAAGTATTCCGTTCGTTATCCAGAGTCAACAGCTATAAATTATCGAAATCTAGGAGAGCGGTTTCTAGAACATTTAGAGCGGCGCCTTACACTAACCACCTATTTGGTTGGAGAAAGAAAGACCTTAGCAGACACCGCTATATTTCCTTTTATCAGGCAGTTTTCTGGAGTGGATCCCGAGTGGTTTCAAGATGCACCTTATCCTAAATTGAGATACTGGTTGCAACAATGGGTTGAATCGGAACTGTTCCAACATGTGATGCCAAAATATGCTCAATGGAAGGAAGGGAGTACGCCGATAGTGTTTCCAGCATTGAACTAATTCATACCTTATACACACCCTATTTTTCCATTGCCAGAATCGGTCTATAAAATAGTCAGAAGTTCCCTGGCTTTAAGCTATTATCGCCCCTCGAAGGGCTGCGCTGAGCGATGATGATGGTCGTTAAGCCGCAGTAATAGACCTTGTTGGACACGCCTGTTTTTGTCGGTAGCATCTACAAAATAGCCCTGCAGGTTGTAAGGTTTGAGGGTTTTTGAGCGACAGCCGACGTAACAGACCATCGCGAATATCGATTACTTTGTTGATTTCCTTACCAGTTGTCCAGAGACTTGGCGTGATATATGTCAATTATTCTTTATTCGGGCTTTTTTCCAGTACTCTGCCTGTGCGAGTTGGATTTTGGGCCTCTGCAAACAGCGCTTCGGTGGCGGTCAAACTGAAACCTTGCTAACACTTTCTCCGGGCACACACACGCTTCATCTTGTGCTTGGGGATAAAGCCCACGTTCCTCACAATTCCCCCGTGATCTCAGAGAAAATCACCATTACCGTTAAATAATTGCGGTACCAGCGGCTGGCTAGATAACCAGCCGCAATTTCTCTGACGACGTGGTTAATTTTGGAAGTTGCGAACAACTCCGGTCACCTGAGACACTGTGTGCTGGGTGATTTTGCGCGCTTTCTTCTCTGCCGTGGGGTCGATATTATCCGCTAGCCGTTTGCGGCATCTTTCCACCCGTTTTTAGCTGGGGTGCTTTTTTTGGGGGTTCCGGTTTTGCTGGGAACAAAAATACCCCCATATGTACCCCAATAAAGCGTTGGATTTGGGGCTATCGTACTGGACGACTAGAGACAAGGGTATGGCAGAACTAGCCGTAGAAGGCTATAGGACGGGCTTTAGGGGATGTGTTCGGACTTTGACCCGGAGTCTACCGAAAAGACATCGTACATAATTGTTCCTGATTACCACGAAAGCTCAGCCAGCGCTCAGCGACTACACTTGAAGTATCCAGCTTGAGTGAGGGTATTGTGATGAAAAACAAAATTCAATTTCAGAAAGGTTACAGCTTGGTAGCGTTGATGAGAGATTACGGCACAGAAGAGCAGTGTCGTGCAGCCCTGTTTCAATCGCGCTGGCCTCAAGGCTACGTCTGCTCTCAATGTGGAGGCAGCAGCTACTGTACGCTGAAAACCCGCGCGCTCTACCAATGCAATTATTGTCACCATCAGCACTCACTCATTAGCGGTACGATTTTCGAGGCCACCAAGCTCCCGCTGACGACCTGGTTCTTGGCAATTCACCTGCTGACACAAGCAAAAACGGGACTCTCTGCCCTATCACTGCACCGGCAGTTGGGTGTGTCCTACAACAGCGCCTGGAGCATCAAGCAGAAAATCATGCAGGTCATGAAAGAGCGAGACGATAGCAAGGTACTATCCGGTGTGATTCAGCTGGATGATGTTTACTGGGGCGGAGAGCGTCACGGCGGAAAGTCGGGAAGAGGATCCCCTAATAAGACGCCGTTTGTCACCGCGGTCTCTGTGAACGAAGAAGGTCATCCGATCCA
>CAXBEA010000187.1:0-4032 GCA_963974645.1 uncultured Neptunomonas sp.
TTGATTAAAGTCCGACCTGTTCTCGCAACATCTGCTGATAGACGAAACCGGCCAGAATCAACTGTGTCTCTTCATCCAGGCCAACAAACTCCAGTCCATGCACCATCCTGAAGCCTTGGCTAAAACTATCTTCGATCTCTTCCAAGTTGCGAATAATACCCTCGACCATCAAGACCTGATCAACCTCACCAACACGCACTCTGGCGGTCACGAAAAGGCCATCGCCGATTTCGCCCAACTGGTCGCTGGCCTCAACCCGCGCACCGTGCAGGCTGATATCACAGCAGAGTGCCTGGCGCGGCCAACCACTGCCAAAGTTACCCGTTTCTGACTCATCGACAGACACAATCACCTGCGTATTCGCCCGCGGCGCTTTACGCACCAACACCGCCTCGACCTTATCTGGATAGCTAAGAAACAACATCGGAACCGGTGTCGCCTGCGCCTTAACCATTCGAACTTTAAATGCGCAGGCCCGATTAAGAGCGATCAGGCGTAGCGTAACCTGCATCCCCTCTTTGATCGGCTTATCGATACCATTGACCACCGGCATACTTACCATCAGGCAGCGCTCAGGATAGGCACCGAGGTAGCGCACCGAGTAACGCCCACGAGGAGTGGATGTTTCTAATCGAACACGATCGCCCACCGCCAGCTTCAGCTCATCAAAAGGAAGCTGTTGCTTTTTACCCTGTAGCCTTGGTTTCTGAGCCTGTAGCTTTGGTTCCTGAGCCTGTAGCTGCTGACCCTGCTGTTGCGAATCCTGTTTTTTCGGTTCTGATATAGACACGGAGGACCCTGAATGCTGCAACCCTTTATTTCCTTTCCCATTTCTACTTGTCGACACTGAAGCACTCGTCAACACTAAAACCATAACCCGCGAGCTGGCTAGCAAGATGGCTACCCCGGTCCACACCCTCAACCACCAAACTACTAAATTCACGCCGTTCAGGGTAGTTGCGGCGCAACTGGTCAAACTGGGTGCCGATCGCAACCGGATGCTGTTGGATCTTATTCATCAGCGCATCATGATCCCGTCGTAGATCGTAAACCAACTTAACCAAGCGAGGTATCAAATCAAGCTCCAAAGTCGCATCAGCGCATAACTCAATACGCCCGATAGCAGGCGCTGGCAACAGTTGAGCTAAGGCCCGCTGCGGCTGCATAGCCAAAAAACGGCAGGCAGCCTGGTAGATCATCTCAGTACCGCGCGACTTACCCTCCAGGCTATAACCGGCAATATGCGGGGTCGCCAGAGCCACCCGCTGTGCCAGCTCGGTATCTATCGAGGGTTCAGATTCCCAGACATCCAACACTACCTGCAGATCCTGACGCTGCGCCAGACAAGCCAATAGCGCCCGATTATCGACTACCGCGCCGCGGCCGGCATTAATCAGCCAGCTATTTTTAGGCAACCTGCTCAAGACATCCGCATCGAACAGATGGTAGCTCGGATACCTACCCTGACGCGTTAAAGGCGTATGCAGGCAGAACACATCACAGCGCTCTACCAGCTCCGAGAGCTCAACAAATTTTCCTGCGGCTGTTGTTTCTCGTTCAGCGCGCGGTGGATCACAGAGCAGCACCTCGATACCCAAACCCTGCAGCCGGTCCTGCAGCCGCCTGCCGACATTACCCACGCCAACAATACCCAGCTTACGCTCAGATAGCCCACAGCCTTGCTGCTGAGCGAGGTTACTCAGCGCTGACAGCACATAATCCACCACCGAATCAGCATTACAGCCTGGGGCATTAGTAAATGCGATCCCCTGCTGTTGAAGCCAACCCAGGTCAACATGATCGGTTCCGATAGTGGCACTCGCCACAAAACGCACCGGCGTATCGGCGAGCAATTGGGCATTGACCGGGGTCACAGAGCGCACCAGCAATAGATCCGCACGCTGCAGCTGCCGAGCCGTTAGTGATCGACCCGGAACCCGTTCAACCTCCCCAAGATGACTAAAGAAAGCCTCGGCAAGCGGGATATTTTCATCGGCAACAATACGCATCCTAGCCCTCAAACAGCAGAAAAAGAGTCGCAGGGTAGCATGAAACCATCCTTCAGCAGAGATTCCCACAAGACCTGCTACAAGGCCAGGTACAAGGCCAAGGGCAAGACCAATAATAGTATCAATGACATGACATCTAATTGCCTCTTGCGGCGGATAACCAGCGCGGTATGATGGCCATTCCGTACGCATCGGTATTGATCAAAGACTGCACTGATATCCAGGAGATTCTATGAGCCCGTTCGATTTCGCCCCTATGCCTAACAGCGAAGGTTTTTTCGGTAACTATGGGGGGCAGATTATTCCGCCCGAGCTCAAAGAGATCATGGACGAGATTGGCCGTGCCTACCTTGAAATCAAAGATACCGACGCTTATCGCAACGAATTAATGAGCCTTTACAAACATTATGTCGGACGTCCTAGCCCGCTCTATTTTGCTAAACGCCTCACTGACTTATGCGGCGGCGCTAAAATTTATCTCAAGCGTGAAGACCTCAACCATACCGGCGCGCATAAGATCAATCACTGCCTGGGAGAAGCACTACTAGCCAAGCATATGGGTAAAACCAAAGTTTTGGCTGAAACCGGAGCAGGACAACACGGTGTAGCGCTGGCAACCGCCTGCGCGCTGGTAGGCCTGGAGTGTGAGATTCACATGGGCCAAGTCGATATCGAAAAAGAGCACCCTAATGTCACCAAAATGAAAATTTTGGGTTGCACCGTGATACCTGTAACTCGCGGTACGGCAACACTCAAAGATGCTGTGGATAGCGCTTTCGAAGAGTATCTCAAGGACCCACAAAATTTCTTTTATGCGATAGGCTCGGTAGTCGGCCCCCATCCGTTCCCGATGATGGTACGCGACTTCCAGAGCATTATCGGAGAAGAAGCCAGGAACCAGTTCCTAGAGCAAACGGGCAAGCTACCTGATCATATCCTGGCTTGTGTAGGGGGCGGCTCCAATGCAATTGGACTCTTTACTGCCTTCTTGAATGATCCAGGCGTCAAAATTTATGGCGTTGAACCTGCGGGCAAAGGTCTCGACACTCCCGATCATTCTGCCACCTTAACTCTAGGAACCCCGGGTTCAATCCATGGCTTTAACTGCTACCTGCTTCAAGACGAACAGGGACAGCCGCTACCTGTACACTCCATTGCTTCAGGTCTCGACTACCCAGGGGTTGGCCCACAGCACTGCTACCTAAAAGATATGGAGCGGGTTAGCTACACCTCAATCACCGATCAAGAGTGTCTCGATGCCTTTATGTTGCTTTCAAGACGGGAGGGAATCATCCCTGCTCTGGAAAGCGCCCATGCAGTCGCTTACGCGATAAAACTGGCAGCAACGCTGCCCAAAGATCAGAGCATTCTGGTTAATCTTTCGGGGCGAGGCGACAAAGACGCCGATTACGTCGCTCAAAAGCTAGGGTTGTAGCAGTCTCTCAGCGCGGCAGAGATTAGGGCTTAAATTCTGGCCGATCCCTCACCACCGGGTGAGGGAGCTCTAAACAAAACCCGATCAGCAAGGTTGGTAGCGGCACCGATACTGTTCTATATCCTGCACCTGGCTCAAATCGTCAATACGCCGGTGCAGTTGCTGAATATCCACACCCTCGCCCTTCAGCTGCTTTTCAATGGTTAACAATCGCCGTTTTTGTGCCTGGGCATCACCAAACAGGCTCAAAATCAACTGGGCATCATGTTGCAACATTTCAGTTTGCTGGTTCATTCGGTTTCTCCTCAGAAGGTTTTGACGCTGGTCAACGGTAACTAAAAATCAGTATAGACAAGGATTTTAAAAACTCAGCGAACTTGACGCATTAATCCCCGCGGCATAAATTCAAAACACCTAGCCTTCAAGGTCACTGTTTAAGGTCACTGCTAATGAACAGCCACGCAAAAAATCTTATTTTCCTGTTCGGATCTATTATTGCCGCCACCAGCCAAGCCCATTTTTTCGCAGAGGCGCATGACTGCAAAGCACCTATCAAGCCGCTCGAGTTTATTACTGAACTGGATCGAC
>CAXBEA010000188.1:0-3992 GCA_963974645.1 uncultured Neptunomonas sp.
GTTGAGGTGCGTGAGTGGGTCATATTTAATCCTCTTGTTCAACGAAAGGGGGCTTTGCAGCTCAGGTGCCTGATGCCGCTGAAACAAGTTCTGCAGGTAATATGCCAGTATTTTACCAATTGTAAAAATTACTAATATAGGGCTTAAATTATGATCATATGTAGTCAAATGTTGTTATGTTCTGTTTTTATGTAGGTTGTTGAGGCGGTGGTCCACCGCCCATGGGGGAGTGTGTGGGGCTGTTGGCGGGTATCGTGCCTTGTGCTGGTGCTAAGCATCTAATGAGTGCGCGCCAGCGATGTGATCATCATTAAAACTTGCGTACCAACACCACTCCCGCTGCGATGAGTAGGACCCCCATTAGGCGTAACAGGCTAATCTGATGGTTGTTGAAGCCGATCATGCCGTAATGGTCGATCACCAGCGCCGCGGTCATCTGACCGGCGATGACCAGTGCTAGCAGGGTTGTGGCACCGAGCTTTGGTGCGAAGATGACCATGGAGGAAACAAAAAAAGCCCCCATCAAACCGCCGCTCCAGGCCCAGAGTGGGGCTTCTTTGAGTTGGGTGACTCCCGGCCAGGGTTGCTTAAGACCGGCGTAGAGCGCAATCAATACCAGTGAACCCACCAGAAAAGAGGCGCCCGAGGCCCATAGAGCATGGCCGCTGTTGCGTGCCAGTTGGGCGTTAACACCCGCCTGTAGCGGTAGCATGGCGCCCGCCAGCAGTACGATAGAAATGTTGAACCAGATCATGGCGACCTCCGAGGTTTGTGGTGTGGTCTATCGTTTTTGGGGAAGAAAAAAAAGGGCGCGAACGCCCCTAAAAGGAAAGTGCAGGGTGGCACCCCGGCCGAAACCGGAGGGTGCTTGGAGTGATGCAAATGTTTGAATCCTGACTGGGTATGGCCTGATTCACAACTTTACACGTGCGAGCAACAATTTAGCCGTTTGCTAGCCGCGCTTGACCGATTGAGGAGCCTTGCGTTCTGCTTGTTTTGACAGCGCGTCGAACATCGGGTTAAAAGCCGGGCGATGGATATATCGACCTGCGCCTTTAACCGCTCGCAGATCGCCATCGGCCCAGACAATATTTCCTTGGCTGATGGTGTGGGAGGGGACTCCTTTCACCGTGCGACCTTCGAGGATGTTGAAATCTATATTTTGATGATGGGTTTTGGCGGAAATGGTGCGGCTGCCTTCCGGATCCCAGACCACCAAGTCGGCATCGGCACCGACGCTGACGCTACCCTTTCGCGGGTAGATGTTGAAGATTTTGGCGGCGTTGGCAGAGGTGACAGCGACGAATTCGTTCATGGTCAGGCGGCCGCTGTTGACGCCCGCATCCCAGAGTACCGCCATCCGATCCTCGATCCCGGCCGTGCCATTGGGGATTTTGGTGAAATCATCTTTTCCTGCTGCCTTCTGGTCGGCACAGAAACAACAGTGATCGGTTGCCGTGGTCTGCAGATTACCGCCCTGAAGGCCCTGCCACAGAGCCGTCTGGTGTTCTTTGGAGCGGAACGGCGGGCTCATGACGTGGGCCGCAGCAAACTCGAAATCCGGGTGCCGATAGACGCTGTCATCCACTATTAGATGTCCGGCTAAACACTCGCCGAACACCCGCTGGCCTTCGTTGCGAGCGCGGGTGATCGCCTCGAGCGATTCTTTACAGGAGACATGGACGATGTAGATCGGCGTATTCATTACCTGCGCGATACGGATCGCCCGGTTAGCGGCCTCTCCCTCGACTGCGGGTGGACGCGACAGCGGGTGGGCTTCGGGCCCGGTGATGCCTTGGGCTAGCAGTTCCTGCTGCAGTTGAAACACCAGCTCGCCATTTTCTGCATGTACCGTTGGCATCGCGCCCAGCTCCATGCAGCGACGAAAACTCTTCACCAGGGTTTCGTCGTCAGCCATGATGGCATTTTTGTACGCCATGAAGTGCTTGAAGCTGTTAACGCCATGCTCGCGCACCAGGGTGCCCATCTCTTCGCGAACGGACTCGTCCCACCAGGTGATTGCGACATGGAAGCTATAATCGGCTGCTGACTTTTCGCCCCAGTCGCGCCACTGGTGGTAGGCATCCATCAGTGGTTGCTGGGGGGAGGGGATAACGAAATCGATAATGCTGGTATTACCTCCGGCCAAACCTGCGGCGGTACCGGTGTAGAAATCATCGCTGGCTACCGTGCCCATAAAAGGGAGTTGCATATGGGTATGGGGGTCGATGCCGCCGGGCATGATGTACTGCCCAGTGGCATCAATGATTTCAGCGCTGGATGGGATATCCAGATTTTCGCCGATGGCTGCTATCTTGCCGTTTTCGCAATAGACGTCGGCGGCAAAAGTCTGGTCGGCGGTTACCAGGGTACCGCCACGAATTACGATGGACATAAAACTCTCCTTTTTAAAGCAAGGGGTGCCTAGGAGTCCACTGAGGGATCATCATCGGCAAAGCTAAATTTTATTGTTCCCGAACAAGGGCTCACGTCCGAGACAGTTTTGACAAGTGAGTGGCTGAAGAGAGGCTCTCTCCGGCCAGCCGTATATTTTTGATTAACTGCCCTGAACGGCGACCTTGCTGATTGCTTGTGATTGTTTGCTGGCCGTGACCCAGTACACCAGGCCACCGAGGATGGAGCCGGTGAACCAGCCGTACTGGTAGAACCAGCTCAGCGAACCGGAACTGATTGAATAAAGCGTCAGGGCGACTGGGATGGCAAAAGCGATCAGTCCGGCCGGGTTAAAGCCCGCGTAGATGCCATCTGTTTTGTACAGTTCTGGCAGGTCTAGCACCTGGCGTTTGATCAGGAAGTAATCAACGATCATGATGCCGGCAATCGGCCCCAGCAGGCTTGAGTAGCCCAATAGCCAGCCGGTGTACATCGCTTCGACACTGACGTCAGATTCTATTATCCCCAGCTTTTTCAACAGCTCCCAACCCATCAGTACAATACCGAGCAGGCCGGTGAGCAGCACCCCACGGGTCTGGTTGATCTTCTTAGGGGCGATGTTCTGGAAGTCGTTGGTTGGGGAGACAATGTTGGCCGCCGTGTTGGTGGAGAGGGTGGCGATGATGATCATCACCATCGCGATTACGACCCAGAACGGGCTATCGATCTTGCCGATCAGGTTGACCGGGTCGGAGATGGTTTCACCCACCAGCGTGCTCGATGCGGCCGTCAGGATGACCCCCAGCGAGGCAAAGAAGAACATGGTCAGTGGCAGGCCGATAATCTGGCCGGCAATCTGATCCTTCTGTGATTTTACATAGCGACTGAAATCCGGAATGTTTAGCGACAAGGTGGCCCAGAAGCCGACCATAGCGGTCAATCCGGCGAAGAAATAGCCCCAGAAAGAGGCGTCTTCGGGGCGGTTGGCCGGGGTGGCTAGTAATTCAGTGATGGAAATCTGCGGTGTTGCCCACATCATCAAGCCCAGGCTCACCGCTAGCAATAACGGTGCCGACAAGGTTTCCAGGATCTTGATCGATTCTGCGCCCTTAATCACGATCATCAGATTCATGGCCAGGAACATAAAGAAGCCGATCACCTCGCCGCTGCTCCCCAGGTTTTCCCAGCCAGGTATCAATGCCGAGAACAGGATATGGATGGCAACGCCGCCAAACAGGGTTTGGATGCCAAACCAGCCGCAGGCCACCAGTGCTCGAATCAGGCAGGGGATGTTGGATCCCAAGATGCCGAACGATGAGCGCAGTAGAACCGGGAACGGAATGCCGTATTTGGTACCAGGAAAGGCGTTCAGTGTCAGCGGGATCAGGACGATAATGTTGGCGACCAAGATGGTGACCAGAGCTTCGGCCACCGATAAGCCAAAGTAGGCGGTCAGCACCCCGCCCAAGGTATAGGTTGGCACACAGATCGCCATGCCGACCCATAATGCCGCGACATTCCAGGTTGACCAGGTTCGCTCTTTCACCTGAGTCGGGGCGATGTCCTCGTTATAGTGCTGGCTGTTTCTGACATCGTCG
>CAXBEA010000189.1:0-3981 GCA_963974645.1 uncultured Neptunomonas sp.
GCCTCGATTAAACGAATCGAATCGGCATCGGTGGTCAGATCCCACATCGGGCCATGACCACCCGGATAGAAGATGGCGTCGTAATCATCCGCAGAGACCTCGGTTAGCCGCAGCGTGTTAGCCAGTTTTTTCTGCAGCTCGCTATCGGCATCAAAGCGACGGGTGGCATCGGTCTGGAAATCCTCAAGGGTACTTTTGGGATCGATCGGCGGCTGCCCACCCGCCGGTGACGCCAGGGTGATAGTGCTCCCAGCATCGGCAAAGGTGTAATAGGGAGCCGCGAACTCTTCAACCCAGAAGCCGGTTTTTTCGCCGGTATTACCGAGCGTGTCGTGCGAGGTCAAAACGAATAGGATGTTCATAGGATTTTTCCCTGGTAAAAGACCGCCTGCCATTAGCAGCGGTTTAGATCGACTGTTTTGATCAATTTGTGCCGGGCACGTAGGCCGTTATTGATCGAATGGTTTATAACTTGACCAGCATCTTGCCGGTATTCTTGCCTTCAAACAGGCCAATAAAGGCGTCTGGAGCCTGCTCTATGCCGTTAAAAACGGTCTCCTTCCAGCTGATTTTTCCTTGCTCTATCCACTGCACCATCTGCTCGACAAACGCGGGGTAGCCATCCCAGTGGTCAAACACAATAAAGCCCTGCAGCTTCAGCTTTTTGATCACAATCTGCGACAGGTTTGCCGGCCCCGGCTGGGGGGTTGTGGCGTTGTACTGATCGATCATACCGCAGACGGCTATGCGGCCGTTGGCGTTCATCAGATTGAGGACCGCCTCCAGATGCGCGCCGCCGACATTTTCAAAATAGACATCGATCCCTTCGGGGCATGCGGTCGCAATAGCCTGCTGCAGGTCGTCGGTCGTTTTGTAGTTAACCACGGCATCCACGCCCAGTTCCTCCGTGAGGTAGCGGGATTTGGCATCCGAGCCCACACTGCCCGCCACATAGCAGCCTTTCAATTTGGCGATTTGGCAAACAATCGCCCCCACCGCTCCCGATGCTGCCGAAACAAATACCCTGTCGCTTGGTTTAAGCGCTGCAATTTTCGTCAGCCCGGTAAAGGCCGTCATCCCCGGCATCCCCAGCACCCCTAAGAACGCTTGATCGGCAATCCCGGTGTCTGGCAGCAGCTGCAGATCGTCGCCTGCGGTGGTGAAATACTGGCGCCAGCCCTTCATGCTGGAGACTTTGGCTCCGACAGCAAATGCAGGGTTGTTGGATTCAACCACTTCGCCAATGGCGCCACCCTCAAGGACGGTATTGAGAGTAAAGGGCGCGATGTAGCTGTCGCGCTCCATCATTCGACCACGCATATAGGGGTCGACCGACATCCAGCGGTTTTTAACCAGTACCTCGCCGGCCTTCAGTATGGCGAGGGGAGTCGAAACAAGACTAAAATCTTCCGCGACAGGCTGGCCCACAGGACGGCGTTTAAGGTGAATCTCTTGGTTTTTTTCGATGTACATTGAAAGACCTCTGGTAGAGCGTTGCCAGTTATTAGACAGGTAGTCTATTCTGGTCGTCGTGATGCATCCAATGCATTACAGGTATAGTTATCATGATTTCTATTTATGCAACAAGAGCGCAATAAGAGTGCTACCCCATTGAATCTCACTAGCCTGTCTTCTGCTGATCTGAATCTGCTGCCGGTTTTTCAGGTGCTGCTGGAAGAGCGCAATGTCACCCGTGCGGCAGGGCGTTTGAATTTAACCCAGCCGGCCATTAGCCGTAACCTGGCTCGGTTGCGTCAGCTGTTTAACGACCCCCTGTTTACCCGCACGCCTAAGGGCTTGGCCCCGACCCCACGGGCGGAAGCGCTGGCGCTTCACTTGCGACAATCATTGCAAGATCTCAGCCTGTTGATTGAGCCGGCGACCTTTATTCCTGCCGAGGCGACAAATAACTTCAGGTTGGCGACGACAGACTACGGCGCCCAGGTCTTATTGCCGTCGGTGATCAAGCGTCTGAGGGTCGAAGCACCGCAGCTGAATCTGGAGATCATTCCGTGGCATGAGAGTCTGTTGCAGCAGCTCGATCAACAGGACATCGACCTGGCCACCTGCACGGTTGCCGATGTCCCTGCCGCGATTCACGGTCGTGGGGTCGGCAGTGATCGGTTTGTCTGTGTGGTGCGTCAAGACCATCCGCTCATCGGACAAGGGCTGGATCTTGAGCGTTATGCCAGCCACCCGCATGCCTTGATTACAATGGGTGGCTCGCGCAAAGGCGCGATTGACTATCTGCTCGAACAACAGGGGCTAAAACGTCGTATCGCATTAAGAGTGCCCCATTTCGTCGCTGCACTGGCACTGGTTGCTCAAAGCGACCTCATATTGACGGTGCCTTACGGCTTAGCAAAAAGCTGCGCGGCGCAGTATCAGCTGAACATCCTACCTTTTCCGATGGCACAGGATGACTTTACCTATTCCATTATCTGGCACGAACGGCATATGAAAGACCCCGGCCATATTTGGTTACGCCAGCTGGTCTTTGAGCAGTTAACCCAAACCCTTAAAACGATAAATATCGATTTTACATGTTGACGCAATACTTATAGGCCAGTCGGGGCATAGTTGGAAACAGTCAGAAAACTGACCTCTAGTAATCAGGTGCTGGAGACTACCGGTCAGCCGGGGCCTCATACTCATTAAGTCCCCAAGACGGCTACCGGAGTCCCTTTTAGCTCTTGATAAACATCGGCTAATGGGTAATCCTGTGGTCCGTCTCGGAATGTTACCTAGGGATACATCGCCACACCCACGGTCGGCGATGCTGAGCGCTAATTTTCTATTCCAGCTGATCTGGCAGGAAGAACAACACGGAGGGTTAAGTATGCAAGTGGCGAAAAAACTCAGACAGGGCTTGCTCGCAGCCTGCCTCAGCCTACTATTAATGGGCCTTTCAGGCTGTGCCTTCCTGCACGACGGCGAAGGCTACGAGCACAAGCCGGGCGAGACAGAGATCAAACACAAACACTGACCACAAACCGAAGGAGAATTGGATAAAAGGTGACGGTTCATCGGATGAGCTGGTGAAAGATACGCAAAGGCCATATCTGCTTTGAATGGCACTAACTTACTGATTCTAACGCTTGCCGAAGCCACACTGCCTGAGTAGAATACGCCCCTCTCGCAAGAGATCCTCAGTGCACCCGTAGCTCAGCTGGATAGAGTAGTTGGTTCCGATCCAATTGGTCGGGGGTTCGAATCCCTCCGGGTGCACCACTTTAAAGTCCGAACACATCCCCTAAAGCCCGTCCTATAGCCTTCTATGGCTTGTTCTGCTTATACTCTCGTCTGTAGACGTCCAATAAGATACTCCTTAATCCAATGCTTTTAGGGGTACATATGGGGGTATATTGGATTGGCCAAAATCGTGTACCCCCAAAAAATGTACCCCCAGCTAAAATCGGGTGGAATGATGCCGCTAACAGATCGCGCAGCTGCCAGCGCAAAGGCAAGGGAAAAAGATTACAAACTCAGCGATGAGAAAGGGCTGTTTCTGCTGATCAAGAAGAATGAGTCGAAGTATTGGCGGCTTAAGTATCGCTTTCTTGGCAAGGAGAAAATGCTGGCGTTGGGGGTGTATCCTGAAGTTACTTTAAAAGCCGCCCGTGCCCGTCGTAACGAAGCTCGTAAGTTGATCGCTGATAACGTTGACCCATCGTGTGAGAAGAAAGCGCGTAAAATCACCCAGCACACCCAGGCTCTGAATAACTTTGAAGCACTGGGGCGTGAGTGGTTCGCCAAGAAAATGACCGACAAGAGCCAGACTCATCAAGACCGGACGTGGCGACTATTGGAAAAAGATCTGTTCCCCAAGCTGGGAGGTTTGGCGATCCTGTCGATCGATGCACCGACGCTGCTAGGCGCGTTACGCAAGATAGAGGACAGAGGTGCGATAGAAACAGCACACAGAGGTAACCGGTCATTCTAAGACGTTCTGCCCAACCACTTTTACGCGCGATAAGCTGG
>CAXBEA010000190.1:0-3931 GCA_963974645.1 uncultured Neptunomonas sp.
AAAAAAAGCGCTATCTCTGTCGGCCAATTAATAAGGGATGATGGATCCATAGCATAGAGCCAGCCGTATATGTTATCTCAGAAACTGGTGAAAATTATGAGCTCCAGTAAAACCCTATTGATAACGCTTTCTTTGCTCGTTACTGCAGTTCTTACGCAAGCGGCGGAGCAGAAGGAGCTGATATTTCTTAATTGGTCGGATTACATGGATCCGGAGATTCTGGAGGAGTTCGAGCAACGCACCGGCATTACGGTGAAACAGACCTACTTCGAGTCTGACGCCCACCGGGATGAACTTCTGATCGAAACGGGGGGGCGGGGCTTCGATGTAGCGCTTATCGATGGCACCTCGATTCGGATTCTGGCAAAACGCGGCTGGCTCGAGCCTATTGATGAAACGGATATTCCCAACCTGAAGCATATTAATCCGCGTTGGCGCGCGATTCACGAGGAAGCCGAGGTGTATAGCGTGCCCTATTTCTGGGGTACGCTGGGCATAGCCTATCGCCAGGACCTGGTGCCTTTCCCTGTTTCAAGCTGGATGGATCTGTTGCGGCCAGCTGAGGTGCTACAGGGCAGGGTGGCGATGATCGGCAGTAGCAGAGCCCTGATTGGTGTGGCGCTGAAGGCGTTGGGTTACTCGCTCAACAGCACCGATGCGCAAGAACTCAAGGAAGCTGAGGCGCTACTACAGGCGCAAGCACCCGCAGTCAAGACTTACAAATACGTTTCCCTGGATGAAAATTCCGCTTTGGTGAACGGCCAGGTCGCCATGAGCATGATGTATAACGGCGATGCCATGATGGTGCAGGAGCAACACGACAAGATTGCCTTCGTGCTTCCCGATGAAGGCGGCAGTATCTGGGTCGACTATCTAAGTATTCTCAGTGCCTCAACAGAAAAGGCTGCAGCTAAACAGTTCATCGATTTTCTCAACGAGCCGGAGGTCGCTGCGCGGCTGGCGCAGTTTGTCTATTATGCCACGCCTAATCTGGCCGCCGAGGCATTGCTGTCGACCGAGTTCAAGAGCGATCCGGTTATCTACGCGAGCGAAGAGGCGTTAAAAAAGTCGGAAACCTATCACCGTCTGCCCGCTAGGGGCCAAAAAAGCCGTGCAGCGATTTTTTCGCGCTTAGTCAACTGAGCCCAAAATACGCCTATGCGCCTTCATGCCAAGATTTTATTAGTTGTCGTACCCTTAGCGGTGATTCCGCTATTGATTTTGGGGTGGTTTGCCCATGACCAGATGCACTCGACGGCGGTAGAACGCAGCTCGAGCCAGATAACGACGCTGATGGATCAAATGGCGTATAACTTTCAGAGGCATCGGGACGTTGCCGAAGCTAACGTCGAGCTGTTTGCCGGTTCTTCGTTGATGCGTACGTATGCGCTGACGCAAGACGAGGATGAACGGTATGTGTTGATGCTGCCTTCCCTGATGAAGTTGTTCTCCAGCTATCTGCGCGCCTATCCCGATTACTCTGAAATCCGCTACCTGCTACCGGATGGCTACGAGGATGCTCGTACCACTTTGATGCGGGTACCAAATGTCACTGAAGAGGAAGGCGATACACTATTCTTTCAGGAACTCCGCCGGTTTGACGGCGAGACATTCGTTCAGGTTTCCACGCCACCCGATAGCAGTGCGATCTCGTTGCAGGTCGCGCGGCCCATTCGACTGATCGACCTGACCACTCAGGATCCGCTCAACAGCAAGCCGACGCTGCGCGGGTACCTGGTGGTCACCATGGCGCTGGATTTCATGGCAGAGCAGATTGCCACTGGCCGGATTGGCAAAAACGGTTATACGCTTATCGTCAATGAAGCCGGCAGGGTTCTATTCCATCAGGATCCCTCCCGGTTGGGCCAGCAACTACCGGCGTCGCTGTTGAATAAGGTCTTGGAGGCGGGAGAAAGTAAGCAGCTTGTGCCGGCATCCTATCAGGAGGCAGATAGTCTTTTGGCGACCCGGCGCCTGCACGAAGGCCTGCTGTTGATCGGTGTGCTGCCGGAGTGGGAGCTGCTTGAAGAAAGCCAGCGACTGGGGAATATTGTCGCCTGGGTCATACTCGGCACTGTGGTGCTGATGATAATCGTGCTGTTGATTGCCATGAATTTTCTTATGGTTTACCCATTGAGACAGTTGATGGTGGCGGTTCGCGAGATCGGTGATGGAAACCTGGCACCAAAGATCGCGTTATCAACCAAAGACGAGTTAGGCCAGCTTGCGATGAGTTTTCAGGGGATGGCAGGCAGCCTGGAAAAATCACGCATCAAGATCGAGCGTCTGGCATACCACGACAGTCTGACCGGCTTGCCAAATCGATTCCAGGCCCATGAAAATCTGCACCACATGATCTCTCTCGCCCGCCGGGATAATGGCAAGATGGCGGTACTGTTTCTCGACCTGGATAACTTCAAACGGGTCAACGACACCCTGGGTCATCAGGTGGGCGATCAACTACTCAAGGAAATGGCAGCCCGTCTCACTTCAGTCCGGCGGGAGGAAGATGTCATCCATCGCGAAATCCCTCAAAATACGTCAGATGTTCTCGCTCGCCTGGGTGGCGACGAGTTCGTTGTTCTGTTATCCAGAATCAACAGTTCTAAGGACGCGGCCAGAGTTTCCTCACGTATTCTCGATATCATGAAGCTACCGTTCCATTTCGGTGATAAGGAGATATACAGCAGCTGCAGCATTGGTATTTCACTGTTCCCCGATGACGGTACTAAGGTGGATGATCTGATAAAGTGTGCCGATGCCGCCATGTATCAGGCAAAAGAGCAGGGGCGTAATAATTTCCAGTTTTATTCCGCTTCCTACAATCTTGCCGTGTTCGAACAGATCTCGCTCGACAGCAGGTTGAGACATGCGTTAAGCAATAACGAGTTAGAGCTTTATTATCAGCCGCTGGTGCAGGCCAGGACAGGTAAGATCGTTGGGCTGGAGGCGCTGCTGCGCTGGAATGACCCACTTGAGGGGATTATTCCCCCGGACCGGTTTATTCCCATCGCCGAGGACAGCGGGTTGATTCTGCCGATTGGCGAATGGGTTCTGCGTGAGGCCGGGCGTCAATTGGGTGTCTGGCAGGCTGCGGGATTCACCGATGCTTTTGTTTCCGTCAATATCTCCGCCATACAGCTACAACGCCAGGATCTTGTTACTATTGTCGATCAGGTACTGAAGGATAACGGGCTTTACCCTAGGCAGTTGGAGCTCGAAATTACCGAAACCGCTCTGATGAAAATCAGGCCGGAGGTGATCGGCGATCTGGACGCGATACGGCAAAAAGGCGTGACTATTTCACTGGATGATTTTGGTACCGGCTACTCATCCTTGAGCCTTTTGCAGGAGTTGCCTATAGGCAAGCTCAAGATTGATAAAGGCTTCGTGCGGGATATGCTTGTTGATCCCAAGGACGCCGCCATCGTCTCGGCTGTCCTGTTTATCGCTAAAAGCCTGGGGCTCCGCTCCACCGCTGAGGGCGTCGAAACGCCGGAGCAGGCGGCTCGTCTAACGGAGGAAGGATGTGATCAACTTCAGGGCTACCTGCTAAGTCGGCCATTGCCGGTGTCTGAGATGACCAGGTTTTTGAAGAGTAGAAAAATCAATGTCCCTCACTCAGCACTTGAGCGGCATTGATACGCGCTGGTTGGCAAATCGCGCGGGCCGCTTTTGACGGTATCACTCCCCCCGGGCCTGTGAATTGCTTAGCCTTTCCCCTAAGCTTGAAAGAACACATCGCTAGGGCGAGACGGTTTGTAAAAGCTATGTCTGACAAAGAGCTCCGTACCAAATCCGATAAGCAGTCGATTGACCAGTTTATCCATCAAGTCCGCAAGCTGCCTCAACAAGGTGGAGGACAGGACCAGGGCAGGCTGATCTTTGCCCTGGATGCCACCGCCAGCCGGGATGCTACCTGGGATCAGGC
>CAXBEA010000191.1:0-3906 GCA_963974645.1 uncultured Neptunomonas sp.
CGCAGAGTGGGACAGAGTGTAGGGTTTGACGGCATCCAGGGTTATCAGTTTTTTACGGCGCCGCAACAAAGCTGCTGAATAGTAACTAAAAATTGCCATTCACTCAAAATCAATAGGGTATAAAAACAGCTCGGATTGGGATAAATTCACCTATGCTTTCAAACACCAGTATTAATCTTGAGGAAATACCATGCAGCAATTGATTCAATGGAGTGGTAATACAGCCGCCGTAGTGGGCGTGCTCTGCTGCATCGTGGCAGTATTGGCCCGGCTAAGTGGCGCTTATTACATCGCCGGTAATACTGAGGCGATGAGCGTTTTTTCGCTGGGTGTAGGACTGATGGTGTTTGCTTGTCTGGCTAAGCTCGAGTTGCTGCTCCAGCAAGGCAAGGGCTGAATTGGCGGTCTGAGATCTAAACAGAAAGAGGAGCCGACGGCTCCTCTTTCTTCAGCTAGTTACTTTTTTATTACTGCGCTTTAACAGTGCGCCGATGCGCATGGAGTAAGGGCTCGGTATAGCCGCTGGGCTGTTCGCGCCCCTTGAATACCAGATCACAGGCCGCCTGGAAGGCGATGCCCTTGAAGCCAGGTGCCATCGGCAGATAGGTTGGATCGGCGGCGTTTTGGTCGTCGACAATCGCGGCCATCCGCTTCAGCGTTTCCATCACTTGATCTTCGGTACAGATACCGTGGCGCAGCCAGTTAGCGATGTGCTGGCTTGAGATTCGCAGCGTGGCACGATCCTCCATCAGGCCAACGTTGTTTATATCCGGCACCTTAGAGCAGCCTATTCCCGCATCAACCCAGCGCACTACATAGCCAAGAATACCTTGGGTATTGTTGTCCAGCTCTCTCTGGATCTCTTCTGTACTGAGTTTGCGATCACCCAGTAGAGGGATGGTGAGGATATCGTCAACACTGGCACGTACACGGCTCTTAAGCTCCACTTGGCGGCTAGGTACACTGACTTGATGGTAGTGCAACGCATGCAGCGTGGCCGCTGTGGGCGAGGGGACCCAAGCGGTGTTAGCTCCCGCCATCGGATGACCAATTTTAGCTTGCATCATATCTGCCATCTTATCGGGAATGGGCCACATCCCTTTACCGATTTGGGCTTTACCGGGGAGACCGCAAAGTAAGCCGATATCCACGTTTTGATCTTCGTACGCGAGGATCCAGGGGCGGCTTTTAAGGTCACCCTTGGGAGCAAAAGCACCTGCTTCCATGCTGGTATGTATCTCATCGCCGGTACGATCGAGGAAGCCTGTGTTGATAAAAACGACGCGGTCTTTGGCGGCACGGATGCACTCTTTGAGGTTGACGGATGTGCGTCTTTCCTCATCCATTATGCCTATTTTCATGGTGTTAAGTGGTAATCCTAAGGCTTCTTCGATGCGAGAGAAGATCTCGCTGGTGAAGCCGACCTCTTCGGGACCGTGCATCTTGGGCTTAACAATATTGATGCTGGCAGCGGTCGAGTTGCGTACCTGCTGGCCGTTGATGTTGCCGTTCCCTTTAAGGTCATGGATGGCGATTAGAGCAGAGATCATTCCATCCATGATCCCTTCGGGGACTTCATTTCCGGCTTTGTCTAGAATCGCTGGGTTGGTCATCAGGTGGCCCACGTTGCGAATGAACAGCATGCTCCGGCCTTTCAGGGTCAGGCTGCCCCCGTCGGCGGTGGTGTACTGGCGGTCGGCATTGAGACGTCGAGTAATCGTCTTGCCACCCTTAACCAGTGTTTCTTGAAGATCGCCGCGCATCAGTCCTAACCAGTTTTCGTAAGCTTGGGCCTTGTCTTCAGCATCAACTGCGGCAACGGAGTCTTCACAGTCCATAATCGTGGTCAGTGCTGCCTCGACGACCAGATCTTTGATCCCGGCTGAATCTGTTTTGCCGATCGGGCTGCTGGGATCAAACTGGATCTCAAGATGCAGATTATTGTGTACCAGAAGCACCGCTGAGGGCGCGCTGGCATCACCTTGATAACCCGCAAGCTGGGAGGTATTGGCCAGCCCAGTTTTACCGCCATCTTTTAAGCTGACTTGCAGCGCGCCATCAATCACTGCATAAGCTGTCGCTTGGCTGTGATCACCCTGCGTCAACGGCGCTGCCTGATCAAGCACCCTGCGTGCATAAGCGACGACCCGTGCGCCTCGGATAGGGTTGAAGCTGGCACCTTTTTCAGCGCCGCCTGTTTCGGGGATAACATCCGTTCCGTAGAGAGCATCATAGAGGCTGCCCCAGCGCGCATTAGCCGCGTTTAAGGCAAAGCGCGCATTCATGATCGGAACCACCAGCTGAGGACCGGCTTGGGTGGCTATTTCTGGCTCAACATTGGCGGTGCTGATCTGGAAATCAGGGCCTTCGGGTACCAAGTAACCGATCTGCTGAAGAAACGCCTTGTAGGCAGAGAAATCGCCGGCGCCGCTGTTTCCGGAAAAATTGTCGCGATGCCACTGATCGATCTGGGCTTGAAGCTGATCGCGCTTTGCCAGCAAAGCATGGTTTTTAGGTGCCAGATCATTAAGGATCTGTTCGAAAGAGGCCCAGAAAGCAGCAGGGTCGATACCGGTGCCGGGAGTAACCTTGTCGGCGATCAGATCATAGAGTGTGGTGGCAATCTGTAGTCCGCCTACCTGGGTGCGTTCCGTCATACATTATCCCCTTAAAACAGTCTTTTGCGCGATATGTGTAAAAGCACGGTGAATTTGATTGCTAAGTACAGGTGTGAAATTTCAATAATTTTAAAGTGAATCCCTGCTATTTGCATAGATTATTAACTGTATCTTCGGGATTTGTTTGCTGAATAGAAGCGCGCATCAATCACTTGGGAATCTCTTGAGCCACATCGCTAATTATTTTACGAAACCACTGGTGGCCAGGGTTGTGCTGAAGAAGAGGGCTCCATGCCATCTTGAGTTCAATTTCAGGGATGCTGAAAGGCGGTTCTTTAATCACCACGTTTTTATGGTTGTGACGTAGCTTGGCGGCCCGGGTCGGGAGCGTAACGATGAGATCATCCTGCTCTGCCAGTAGCATCGCGGTTTGATAGTGACGGGTAAACACGGTGATATTGCGTTTTTTGTCCAGCTTGTTAAGTGCACCATCGACCCAACCTAGCCGCTGTACATCGAGCGGATTGATACCCACTCCGGCACCAAAACCGGTCTTGCTGACCCAAACATGGCTTGCTTGGAGGTAAGTTTCTAAATTAAAACAATCGATGATTGGATTATTGCGGCTAAATAAGCAGGAAAAGCTATCGCTCCAGATGGTTTTTTGATGAAACGATTGCGGCATAGAATCAAAGCGGTTGATGACCATGTCAACCTTACCCTGTTCCACATCAAGAAAGCTGACATCGCTGGGGGTCATGATATCCAGTGTCACATCGGGCGCTGCATCGCGCAGACGCTTAAGCACCTGTGGGAACAGCGCTGATTCTGCATAGTCACTGGCCATGATCCGAAACACCCGGTTTGATTTGGCTGCATCGAAGGGTGACTGTGACTGGAGCGCTTTTTCTAGTTGTGAAAGCGCCTGGCGGATAATCGGTTGCAGTTCTATCGCCCGTTCAGTCGGTGTCATCCCATCGCTGGTTCTAACCAATAAAGGGTCTCCCAGCATGTCACGAAGACGTCGCAGACCGTTGCTCATCGCCGGTTGACTCAGACCAAGCTGATTCGCAGCGTTAGTTACACTGCGTTCTCGCAGCAAGATATCGAGATAAACCAGTAAATTGAGATCGATACGATCAATTTTCATCGTTGTACTCCCGAATGTGGATAGCAGGTATTCATGCGGTGGATGACAGTAGTTTCACTCATAAACAGATCAAATGGAAACGGCGTGCCCTTGGGAACCTGTGAATAAGTCCAGTGTGTTCTCTGCGGGCTATAGAAC
>CAXBEA010000192.1:0-3862 GCA_963974645.1 uncultured Neptunomonas sp.
GGATATGGTCACCATGGCCAAGGGTGTTGCCTCGGGTTACGCGGCGATCTCCTGCACCGTGACCACCGAAGCGGTGTTCGAGGCCTTTAAAGAGGATGACGATGCGCGGATGGGCTACTTTCGCGATATCTCTACCTTCGGCGGTTGTACTGCAGGTCCGGCGGCGGCACTGGTCAATATGGAGATCATCGAGCGTGAAAACCTGCTCGAAAATGTGACCCATATGGGCGAGCACCTGATGGGCCGGCTTAACGAGTTGAAGGCGAAGTACGACGTGATTGGCGATGTCCGTGGCAAAGGCTTGTTCGCCGGCTTCGAATTGGTCAAAGACCGTGTTACTAAAGAGCCCGTGGACGAGAGCCTGCCAATCGCTATCGGCGCTGACTGCATGAAGCAGGGGGTTATCATTGGACGGACCAATCGCTCATTCCGCGAGTTTAACAACACTATCTGTCTCAGCCCGGCGTTGATCGCCACCCAGGCCGATATCGACGCCATTGTCGATGCTATTGATCGTGCAATGTCGAGGCTGTGCCCCAACGGCTAACAGGGTTACAACAGCCACCTCCGGATTAGCCGCAGGTGGTCGTTAAAACGGCCACGGCGTAGGTTGTTTTGCTGGTCGCCTCGGGTACGGAAGCTGTATCCGAGACGGCGCTTTAATACAGCACTCACCACTCGATATTGAGATAGGTTCCGGCCTGCAATAAGCAGGTTCGCTAGTTGTTCAAGCGCCACTGATATTACTGAACTTGGCGGGCCACCTGGTAAAGGTAGATGCCCCCGGGAGAGGAGTTACCCATGGAAACCCAAACACTGCATGATTTGGTTGAACGCATCGCGGGCAAAGAGCAGCTTGCGGTTATCGGCCCTGCGCTCGAATGTTATCAAATTCAAACCGAAGTGCCCCTGACCGAGATGACCGCGTCTCGGGCAGCCCGGCGTGCCATCAATTATATCGACACGGAGTTAATGGCCTCTGCGGCGCAGAATCATTCGCTGAGTGTGCAGCGGCAGCTGATTGCCGACCATCTACAGCGTGCCTGATCTACGTACTGCCGGATAATTACTCCGGCAGATCAGTAGCCTAACCGAATGCATCGCGTTAATAGAAGCGGTGACGGCAGAGCGGTTAGAGTTAGCAATCTGTAATCTAATGCGGTATACAAAGGGACTAAAATAACAGATTCTGGTGCACGTCGCTGATAGAGGTCGTGTCCAAAAATACCAGGCGGCCGTGCTTCATGCTTCACCTCTTTCACCTTTCCACCGATAAAGACACCAGTTTGCAGCAGCAGCTGCGTGAGCAGATCGCCACGGCCATCCTTAACGGCAATATCCCTGCCGACAGTCCGTTGCCTTCCAGCCGTAAACTGGCCACCCAGTTAAGTATTGCCCGAAACACCGTGGTACTGGCTTACGAGCATCTGCTCGATGATGGTTATCTGGTTGCGCGCGAGCGCAGTGGTTACTACGTCAACCCCGACATTCTTCAGGGAAAGGTCAAACAGCAGCAGAAGGCGCCCGCTGCGGTGGCGGCTACGCCGCCGAACTGGCAGCAGAAGCTCAAGGTGTTTCCCTCCAACCAGAGCAATATGAGAAAGCCGCGCGACTGGCAAAAATACCAGTATCCCTTTATCTACGGTCAGTTTGATCCCTCCCTGTTTCCCACTAACAACTGGCGCGAATGTTGTCGCGATGCCGTTAGTGTCCCCGCGATTCGTGATTGGGCCTCGGATCGGTTTGATAACGATGACCCGCTGCTGATCGAACAGATCCGCACCCGACTGCTGCCAAGGCGCGGAGTTTGGGCGTCCGCCGAGCAGATCCTGGTAACCGTAGGTGCACAGCAATCGCTGTATATGCTGGCGCGGCTGCTGCTGGATCCAAACAGTGTGATGGGGATCGAAGATCCCGGTTACGTGGATATTCGTAACATCGCCAACCTCAACCCGTCCCAGGTGATAGCGTTGCCCGTGGATGAGGAGGGAATGATCATCGACGATCGCCTCAATGGCTGCGATTGTGTATTCACGACCCCGAGTCACCACTGTCCGACCACAGTGACCATGCCGATCGAGCGCCGTTATGAGTTACTGCAGAAGGCCAATGAGCACGACTTTGTTATCATCGAAGATGACTACGAGAGCGAAACCAATTTCAAATCCAACCCTATTCCTGCGCTTAAGAGCCTGGATAAAAACGACCGGGTGCTTTACGTCGGCAGCCTGTCCAAGACGCTGGCGCCGGGCTTGAGGCTGGGTTATCTGGTGGGGCCTGCGGAGTTTATCCGTGAGGCCAGGGCGCTGCGGCGACTGATGGTGCGCCATCCTGCGGCCAATAATCAACGTTCGGTGGCGTTGTTTTTAGAACGCGGTTACCACGATGCCCTGATCATGACAATTATGCGCGCCTATGAAGAGCGCTGGCAGGCGATGGGTGCGGCGTTGTCTGAGTATATGCCGGAGTCCTTCGTCAAGCCTGGCTTTGGCGGCTCCTGTTACTGGGTTAAGGGACCCGACGGGCTTGACGCCCGGCTGCTGCGTAAAGAGGCGGCAGACCGGGGCATCCTGATCGAGCCGGGCGATATCCATTTTCAGAGTGATCCGCCACCGTTGAACTATTTCCGGCTCGGTTACTCCTCGATCACGGCTGAGCGTATCGGTCCGGGAATTAAAGCCCTGGCTGAATTGATCGAAGATATGGTGTAACGCCTGCTGGCACGATTGTCGCGCGCGGCCGACCGTCCGGGTTATTCGCGCGTAGCTGAACAGATGCCGTTGTAGCGGGTTGTCTGGCTCCTGCATCTCCCTAGATAAGGCGCTAAATCGCGATATTTTCTTGTCTAAAAATCTTAAGTAATTCCTTTTTTAACATAGCGTTGAGCGATTTTTTTATCCTGGCTTAATCACTCCCCTGTAACTGGTCCTACTCCGAGATACCCCTCCGAAATAACCTAGTTATAAGTTAACCGCCTATCGGCTCCCTACCATTAAGGGGCTGGGTTAACCCATAACACAGATGCCTGCGGTTACCCACAGCTGCCGCGGCTTATACCTCAACTGCTTCTGATAAAAATTAAAAGTGGAGTAGCGCTATGTTGATCGGAGTCCCTAGAGAGATCAAGAACCACGAGTACCGCGTTGGTATGGTGCCTGCCAGTGTGCAGGAGTTAACCAGCCGTGGTCATCAGGTGGTTGTCGAAACCAGCGCCGGCAGCGGTATCGGTTTTTCCGATGATGATTACCGTGAAGCAGGTGCTTCGATAGCGGCTACGGCCGCCGATATCTTCGCTCAGGCAGAGATGATCATTAAAGTAAAAGAACCGCAGGCGGTGGAGCGCAAGATGCTGCGCCCCGGCCAAGTGTTGTTCACCTACCTGCACCTGGCACCAGACCCCGAGCAGACCAACGATCTGGTGGCCAGTGGCGCAACCTGTATCGCCTACGAGACGGTGACCTCTGCGCGTGGCGGCCTGCCACTGTTGGCGCCTATGTCGGAAGTGGCCGGTCGTATGTCAATTCAAGCCGGTGCTGCCTGTCTGGAGAAGTCCAAACAGGGTTGTGGCATGTTGCTGGGCGGCGTGCCCGGTGTCGAGGCGGCCAAGGTGGTGATTATCGGTGGCGGTGTGGTCGGTAGTAATGCGGCCAGGATGGCGATCGGCATGGGTGCCCAGGTGGTGATCCTGGACCGTTCTGTCGATGTGCTGCGGCGTTTGGTTTCTGAGTTCGGCACCGCGATTCAAACCGTTTACTCCAGCAAAGCCGCACTGGAGGAGCATGTGCTCAGCGCTGATCTAGTGATCGGCGGGGTGCTGATTCCCGGCGCTGCGGCGCCCAAGTTGGTGACCGCCGAGATGGTT
>CAXBEA010000193.1:0-3760 GCA_963974645.1 uncultured Neptunomonas sp.
GTAACCGGCGCTCAGGTGCTCACCCAGGACGTTGCCGTCCATACCCATCAGGCCAGAGAAGCGGCCGATATCGGTGATACCGTTAAAGCCTTCGACCGTGTTGTCGGTTGAGTCGGCGTCGCCCTGGGTATATCTAACCGCCACGTAAGGTCGGAAGCTGGCGTTGACAGGGAGTTCAAGACCGGCATAGGCCGCCATGGAGCTCACATCACGCGTACCGGCATCGCCGTCGGCGCCAATCAGTTCAAACGACAGGTTGGCTGCACCAATCTTGCCGAAGCCTTCCACGCCGAAATAGGTCACATCGGCATCTCTCTGTTCGTTATCGCTGTACGCCAGGATCGGGCTAAGGGTCCAATCCGCCATCTGCTGGCTCACCTTGGCGGTATAGACGCGCCAGTTGTCTGAGCCCGATGCCGCATTGTTGATCGGTATATAGAGCACTTCATAGCTGGTGTTGTTGCTCTTGCCGCGCAAACCGAGGAACGGGTGATCGTCGCCGTATAGCAGACCACCGGACTTCAGATCGAGAAAGCGTATATCCCAACCCGCCTGCAGCTGCACCGCCGGCGCAAACGAGTAGAGGAACTCGGCGCGTTCGATACCGAATTCGCCACCCGCATTCGGCAAGCCAGCTTTGGTTGCACTGGTATAAAAGCTGCGGTCGACGTTGTCTTTGGTCAGGGTTTGGTCGACCTCGGCGATCATCTTCACCGACCAGTCATCGCCATGGGCTTTCCAGCCTAGGCGTGCTTCGGTGCGGGTGTGAACACCGTCACCGTTGACAATTCCTCCCTCATTCAATGTTGTGCTGCTTTTATTATCATCGAAGTTAAAATTGGTATAGGAGGTCGGCTTGACCTTGGCGGTACCAAAGAACTCAAACGCGGCGGCGTTACTCTGACTCGCTACGAGTCCGGATGACACCAGAATGGCGGCGACAAGCGGAACTTTTTTAAAAGATGTGGGTCTTACTTTCATATCTATCTCCAGATCGCTGTTTTAGCGTTTGTTCTTATTGAATTATTTAAATAAAACACGCTTATCAGAATGTATCAAATAATTATTTGATTTAAAATACCAACTTTAGTCCAGTCTCGTTCAGCATGAGCCGTTCCAAGTGAGAATCTGCGTGATTGTCACGCGAATCATATTCTGTAGCTTTCTTTTCATGACCCTTCTTTTATAAAAAGGTCTCTGGTTAGGCGAATAAAAGCCCGCACTGATCTTACCGCTGTGGGTACAGTTGTCGCAAGGCCTTACAAACATTAAGAGACGCTAAAGTATAAACAGCCATTCTAAGACCCTCGGCAAGAGGGCCTAAGCATCAAATTCTTCCGTGTATTCAGTATCCTTCGCCATCCCACAATGATCACATCGACAACCCAGACAGGAGGTGCAATCCTCAATCAGAAGTTATAGAGCACACTGGCGTACGTCTCAGTATCGGTGTCATCCAGACCCAGCGGCACCTTATCGGTATATTTGATATCAATACCCACTTTCAATGCCAGTGCTTTGGATAACGCAGATTGAACCGATGCCCCCAGCTTGGCAATAGTATTATAATCACCACTTTCAACAGTCAAGTACTGGTCAAACTGCGCGGTATCACTAAACTTCAACATATAAGCCTCGGCCAATCGTAGCGTCAACTCATCCTCCTTAGCGCCATTCTCGATAGCGTTAATTCGGTAACCGGGACCCGCTTCCAGCGTAAGTTTGGCTACATCGCTGGCAATGACTTTATAGCCATAACCGGCCCCCAGCGCTGCCTGGTAATCAAAACCACTAAAACGATCCTTGTCATAGTTGCCCAGGCCATAGAGATACTGACGGTCATCCAGATTGCGATCCGATTTTATCTCGCCGCTATATTTTTCTGCCGTAGTCACATCCTGCCCTGTAGTTTGGTCAGTATTTGAGCTGTTATAGGCGGCTAACTTTCCAGTGTGGAGCCAGGTGTCTGTTTCCATAAACAACTTAACTTTGGCATTCAGTAATTGAGTTTCAGTATTTCCAGTCGTCGCGACAAAACCCAATTCGGCCTGACCCGTAATAGCTTCAGCCATGGCGGGTGATACGCTAACCAGGGCGCTGTATAAATATAGAACTTTTCGCATAACGATCTTCCTCTATTCACGCATAAAGCCGGATAATCGGATCCGTCAAGCCTCTGAACTGGCGGACAAAACGGCACTGCCGAGCATAGCAGCGACGCGCGTGGCCAATCAGATCATTAACAGGCACACGATCAATCCCTGGATCAGCCTCTCGTGCTAGCCAAAAGCGGTGCGCAACGCTCGTTTAAGCAGTTTTCCGGCGGTATTCTTGGGCAAACTATCAACGAAGCGAATCGCCTTGGGCACCTTGAATGCCGCCAGATGCTGCTGAGCGTGCTGAATCAGCTCGGCCTCATCGGTTTCGCAATCCTGCTTCAGCACCACGACGGCGGTTATCGCCTCGATCCACTTTTCGTGAGGTAGGCCGATAACGGCCACCTCGGCTACCGCAGGATGGGTGTAGAGGGCTTCTTCGACATCGCGGCTGGCGACGAGAACCCCGCCGGTGTTGACCACGTCTTTGATTCGATCGACGATAAAAATATAGCCCTCTTCGTTTTGATAAGCGAGGTCGCCGGAGTGAAACCAACCGCCGCTAAAGGCCTCTTCGGTCTCCTTAGGTTTATTCCAGTAACCCACCATCAGCTGCGGTGAGCGATGGACGATTTCACCCTGCTCGCCCGGCGCGCAGGTTTTCATCGACAATGGATCGACGATACGGGTCTGCACGCTGGAAACGGGCATGCCGGCAGACGCGGGATAACGCTGATGTTGTTTAGGGTTCAGTACAGTCGCTAGTGGCGCGATTTCACTCTGTCCGTAACAATTGAATAAGCCACCACCAGGCAGGCGTTCGGCAAGTTCCGCCACGATCGGTTCGGGCATGATGGAGGCACCGTAATAGAGGTTTTTCAGATCTCTGAGGTCATGCTGATCAAAGTTTGGATGGCGCAATAGGCCTATCCACACCGTAGGCGGGGCGAAGAATGAGCTGATCTTCTCGGCTTCGAGCAGTGCTAATACTTGCTCAGCCAGCGGCGTTTCAATCAGATGGATATGGCTACCCACCAGCAGCCCTGGCATCACAAAAACATGCATCTGAGCCGAGTGATACAGCGGCAGCCCCGCCAGTTGTCGATCCTCTTCTCGAATATCCAGATGCAACAGACAGCTGCTGTACTCACTGACCAGAGAGCGATGGGTGTGCATCGCACCCTTAGGGTCGGAGGTGGTGCCCGATGTGTAGAGAATCTGTACCACATCGCTTTCATTCAGCTCGACCGTAGGTACGCTGGCCGGACCGTCTGACTGGGCAATCGCCAGAATATCCAACCCCTGCGGCGCTGTTTGTTGATTGCCCAGAGACGGTTCGCTACGCAGGGAGCCGATAATTTCGGCCGGAATTTTGCCGTTAAGGCCCTCGACGTTGGCGGCGAGAGAATCATCACAGAAGATCGCCCGAGCACCGGACTGGTTAAAGATGTAGCTGAGCTCGTCCTCAACCAGGGCGAAATTGACAGGTACGTGAATCAGCCCGGTCCGGGTGCAGGCCAGCCACAGAAACAGGTACGCGTCCGAGTTCTTGCCATAGGCGGCGACTCTTTCGCCTGGCTGCAACCCGGCTTCGATAAGCTGATGGGCAACACGGTTGACCGCGTCATCAAGTTGTTGGTAGCTCCAACGCCGGTCACCGAAGA
>CAXBEA010000194.1:0-3709 GCA_963974645.1 uncultured Neptunomonas sp.
AACCCGACAATCGCTGCACCGCTGTCGGAATGAATTCCGACCTACAGGGTTTTGAGGTTGGGCTTGTAGGTCGGGTTTTAACCCGACAAATGCAGCGCCGCTGTCGGAATGAATTCCGACCTACAGGGTTTTGAGGTTGGGCTTGTGGATCGGGTTTCAACCCGACAATCGCTGCACCGCTGTCGGAGTGAATTCCGCCCTAGAGGGTTATACCGAGCGAATTTCCGACCGAGCTACGACAGCTCGCCGCAGAGGTCTAGCTGCATCTGCTGCCGCACCCAGTCACTGCCCCGCTCCAATGCGAGCAGGTGGTGGAGCTTGGTGAAGGCTGCTTCCAGGGTCATGTCAAAGCCACTGATCACCCCTGTTCCTGCGAGTGCCGAGCCGGTCGCGTAGCTGCTGAGATCTACTCGTCCCTGCAGGCACTGAGACAGATTGATAATCACCTTGCCTTGGCTGTTGGCCTGCTCCAGCGTTTTTAACAATAACGGATCGCGATCCGGTGCGTTGCCGACGCCGTAGGCCTGAATGATCAGCCCGTCGATAGGCAGTTTCAACAGATGCTGTAGAAATTCGCTGTCGATGCCCGGGTATAGGCGTATCGGCACCACGCGGTGGTGTCCATATTCAGGCAATTCAAAATGGGGTTTGGCGGCTACAGGGCGAAGCACGTCGTGCTTGATTTCGATGTGAATACCGACCTGTCCTAGCCAAGGATAGTTAGGACTGTCAAAGGCGTCAAAGCCGGTCGCTTTAACCTTGGTGGAGCGATTTCCACGCAGTAAACGGCCATTAAAATAGAGGCATACCTCGGCGATGGGATAGTGACGCGCCAGTAGCAGTGCGGTGATCAGATTATCCTGAGCGTCGTTGCGCAGTTCGCTCAGTGGAATCTGGGAACCGGTGACGATGATCGGCTTGGTTAGATCCTGGAACATAAAGGAGAGAGCAGAGGTGGTATAGGCCAGGGTGTCGGTGCCGTGGAGAATAACAAAGCCGTCGTATTTGTCGTAATTGTCACGGATTCGTCGAGCAATAATCTGCCAATCCAATGGCGTTGCGTTAGTGCTGTCGATCAGTAGATCCAGCTCTTCTAAGACATACTCGGGCATGCTGGCCGAGAGATGCATCGGCATCTTTTGGGCGATCAGTTCAGCCAACCCCGGCATGGGTACATAGCCCTGGGGCGATCGATGCATACCGATGGTGCCGCCGGTGTAGAGAATGTAGATACGATGAGTCATAGGCTACCGAAATAATGGGTGTCAGCACGGGACGTTCAAGACCGCTTTAGAATATCTCAAAGCGATTGGGTAGCAGCAAGTTCGCTAGTTGGTACGACGAGGCGCTCTTTGATGCTACTCTAACACCATTGCGCGGATGCTAGTAAAGGGTGTTATTGATGGCTGAAAATTTCTCTAAGAACCTTCGTTTGCTCTGCAGCTACTATAAATCGATTGCCGAGGTGTGCCGACGGCTGCAGATTAATCGCTCCCAGTTCAATAAATATCTCAACGGTAGCAGTGCGCCCTCGAAATATATTCTGCGTACGATTTGTGATTTTTTTGGGGTCGAAGAGTACGAGATTTTTCTGCCGCACAGCCAGTTTGTGCAAATTGTGCAGGTGCGACCCAATACCCAAGCGCAACCGGAACAGAAGCAGTTTATTGCCCATATCGAGAAACTGCAGGCCCTGGGGCAGGGACGATTTGATCAATATATCGGCTTTTATTTTGAGATCTATTATTCGATGGCCTTCCCTGGAAAACTGCTACGCAACTTGGTCCAGATCAGTCGTCAGCAGGGTGAGGTGGTGTACCGACGTATAGAGCGACTAAAACCACTTGATGGCGGCAAGACATTTCATGCTCGTTATCTAGGTTGTGCTTTTTTTCTCAGCGAGCGGATTTTCATGATCGACTATGAGTCATTGACCGGTAATGAGTTAACCCAAACGATCCTTTACCCAACCTACAAAAATCGTATCGGTCGGCTGTCTGGATTACGGCTGGGGGTGTCGGGTAGCTCCCGGCGTGATCCCGCCTGTGTCCGGGTCGCTTACGATTATCTGGGCAAGCACGTCGACCTACGCAAGGCACTGCGCTTATGTGGTCTTTTTCCTGCGGAATCGCCCCTGTTTGACGATCGCTTGAAGCAGCTTATCGATAATCGATCTACTATGAATGAAAACCTGTTTTTGGCTGCGACAGTATAGAGCTATCTGCCTAACCATTAGCGCGGCCTAAGATGTTTGATCCGTGGTCATAGTAAAAAGAAACGCTACCGATGTCGCAGCCTCATTTTGGCCAGCTTAAGCTGGTAGGTAAAATATCACTCTGGTTCAGTCTGGTGGCGGCGATGGGGCTGATGGCCGTGATCTGGATTGCAGGCAGTGTAGACGAAGATTACTTAGGGCAGATACACCACCTCGCAGCGACCCGCAAAAATCTGCCGCTGGTGATGCTGCTGGGTGGCTTGCTGCTAGCCATAGGCACGGGTATCACCACCTGGCTGATTACCCTTTACAGCACGTTCCGAGTTGCCGGCCCAGTGTATCGTTTTTCTAGCAATCTGAAACTGGGTGTGCTGCAGGGCGAAGTACCCCAAATCTCTATTCGCGATACCGATCAACTGCAGACTGAGAATCAGCTACTGCAGCAAAGCGTGTCGCTGCTTTACCAGCACTATGCTGCTTTGGATCAAGCGGCGGAACAGTTGCTCGATGAATTGGACAGAGACTATCTGAGCAGCGATGAGGATTCGAGCTCAGGTGTAGCCATAGAGCAGGCGTTAACGCATCTACAGCGCACTGCGCAGTTGGCGCGCTATGAGTAGCCTCTCGATAATATCAGCAGAGATCATGCTTGCAGGGCAGTCCTGTTGTATCGGCTGTGATCAGGCCTGCAGCTCAAACCATAGCGAAGTGTTCATGCCCGAACAGGGATCAAACCTATGTTTTCAAGGTTTCGACCAATGAACTCGGGGCTTATGGACTCAGAACGGATGAACTCAGGACCAGGGGGTGATAAACCCCAGCAACGCAGTCGTCTGCTTGTTGATAAATCACAGCAGGGCCGGTTGCTACTGGCACTGGTGGTGTTGGAGACGACGCTTTTGATTGTGGCAGTGGTCTATCTGTACCAGCGTTTTAGTGCCCTCATCGATGCTAATCTCGTTACTCTTCACCGCACTACTCAAACAGCGCTGTTACCCGAGTTGCTACATCAGTTGGGCTGGGTGCTGCTGGTGATGGGGGTGGTGAATACACTGGCGCTGTTCGCTGCTCATGGTCTTTGGACAAGGCACCTCTCTGCAGTTATTCGGGATTTCCGACGGAGGCTGGAGCGGATAGGTTCACTCGACCTGCGTCCACTAAAGCCCGATACGAATGTCTCTCACGAGGTGCTTGATGCTCTGGAGGCCTGGCGAGAACAAGAGCAAAAACGCCTGCAGCAAGTTGCCGTACTAGTAGCGGCGATATCACTGGAAACGCCCCCGCTACGGGTGCATCGAGTACAGCTGCGGCAGCAGTTACTCAGTCTAAAGCGGCTGTTGAAACCAACGCCGCTACCATCAAATGGTAACTCTGAGGGCTAAGGTTATAAGCGCATCTGATCTGCCCGCGTGTTGGCATCGGGGCGCAAAAAATGGGACGTATTTTTAGACTGTCGAGTGGTTTTTTTATCATAATAGATGGATCAAATCTCTG
>CAXBEA010000195.1:0-3631 GCA_963974645.1 uncultured Neptunomonas sp.
CCGGCCTGTCACGCCGGGGGTCGCGGGTTCGAGTCCCGTCCGTTCCGCCACTTTCTATATTCTCATTTTCGCCTCATGCTAGTCTCTCTTCGCCATTACTTTTAATCCCTTCTAGTTTTAGATAGTTATTTAACCTGTTGTTGTCTTTGCGCCTATACCTCTGCTGTTTTTCTGTCTTTGCCCTTATTTTACAAACTTTAGACTAGCCACTGGCTGTTGCGGTTAATTTGTCAGCTTTTCAGCTCTATAATGGCGGCAGGTTCGATCACGAAAAGTGGCCGACATGCTAGGTTGACTCGATGGACTGTTTTAGAAACATTGGCTTGGTGGGGCGGCAGGGGAGTGCGCCGGTACTGCAGTCGCTGGAACATCTGATCCCTTTTCTACAGGGCGAAGGGTTAAATGTCATTATCGATAAGCGTATCTCCGACGTGATGCCCAACCATGGCTTGCAAGAGAGCACGGTAAAGATGATGGGGCAGAGCTGCGATCTGGTGATTGTGGTGGGTGGCGACGGCAGTCTCTTGGGTGCGGCACGCGAACTGGCGCAGTCTGATGTGCTGGTACTGGGGATTAATCGCGGCAATCTCGGTTTCCTGACGGATATTGCCCCTGACGATATTGAGCAGAAGGTCGGCGAGGTGCTTCGTGGCGAGTATCATGCTGAGTCGCGTTTTTTGATTGAGGCGATTGTTAAGCGCGATGGCGAGCCGGTCGGTTCGGGAGCCGCGCTAAACGATATCATCCTGCATCCAGGGCAAGCCGCCAGGATGATCAGGTTTGAGCTCTATATCGAAGGTCAATTCGTCTACTCACAACGCTCCGATGGTTTGATTGTGTCGACGCCAACCGGCTCTACCGCTTATGCGCTCTCAGGGGGCGGGCCTATTATGCATCCGCGCCTCGATGCCTTGGTGTTGGTTCCTATCTTTCCGCATACGCTGACCAGCCGGCCGATTGTTGTTGATGGTAACGTCGAAATTAAAATTGTTATCGCCGAACGCAATGATACCCATCCATTGGTCAGTTGTGATGGACAGCATCAGATCCCTTGTCTGCCGGGTGACACCATCAGTATTCGCAAGAAACCCCATCGGCTGCAGCTGATCCATCCGCTCAGTTATGACTATTACGAATCCTGCCGGTCTAAATTAGGCTGGGGATCGAAGCTAGGCGAATAGACGCCAGCGCAGGCCTAGGGATCTGTCTGGGACTTATACCCCGTCATATGAGGAGAGTGTGTGGAGTTTGCTGGGTACGACTTGATCGGAGATGTGCACGGCTGTGCGCGTTCACTGGAACAGCTGCTACAGCAGCTGGGCTATCAGGTGCGCCAAGGTTGCTATCGCCACCCCAGCCGACAGGCGGTGTTTATCGGTGATATCGTCGATCGAGGGACCGCTGTTCGTGAGTCTTTGCAGCTGGTGCGGAGCATGGTTGATCAGGACAGTGCGCAGATCCTGATCGGCAATCATGAATACAACTGTATCACCTATTGCGAACCTGCCCGTAGCGGTTCAGGACGCCGTTATTTGCGCGAGCATAACCCGCGTCATGAGCAGCAGATTCGCCAAACCCTGCAGCAGATGAACGCTTATCCCGACGAGTGGCGGGACTATCTTGCTTGGTTCCGCCAGCTGCCCCTCTACCTGGAGCTACCTAATTGCCGCGCGGTACACGCCTGCTGGGACCTGGATTTGATCGAGCAGCTTAAACAGCAGGGTATCCGAGATTTTAGTGACGATGACTTTCTGCACCGATCCGTGGAGCGTGGCAGCTTCGAATGGCAAGTGGCTGACCGGTTGTTGCGGGGCACTCACTTGAGGTTACCCAATAATGAAGTGATGCAAACAGCGGAAGGTTTTAACCGGCATGTCTACCGGACCAAGTTCTGGGTACAGGACCCACAACAGCACCGGGATGTTGTCTTTCAGCCTGATCCGCTACCGGAGCATATTGCGCAGCAATGGCTGACCGCTGAAGATCGCAAAAATTTGCTCCATTACGGCCTAGAACAACCGCCACTTTTTATCGGCCATTACTGGCGCCAAGGGGAGCCGCTGCCGATCACTGCCAATATCGTTTGTCTGGACTACAGTGCGGTTAAATCCGGTAAGTTGGTTGCCTACCGGATGGATCAAGAAACGCAGCTAGATGCAGCCAAGTTTGTCTGGGTCGATGTCGATCCTGCCGATATCGGTGACCAGGGAGTCGACCAGGATGCATAAGCTACTGGAAGTGACCGCTAGCGAAGATCTGAGCCAGTTCACCGGGTTCCTGTGGCGGCATCGAATCCATCACCGTGTGACCCATTTTGAGGATGCTCAGCAGCTCTGGATTGCAGATCCGCGAGAGGCAGAGTTTGTTATCGAACACTTCCAGCGTTGGCGTAATGGCGATGGCCTGGAGACGTCTGTCGACAGCCCTAGCCCGCAGATATCCGGCCGGGCAAGATTTTCGCTGGCGTGGTATCGCTCTCCGGTAACCCTGAGTTTGATCGGCCTTAGTCTGCTGTTAACGCTGCTCTCGGGTTTCGGCGATAGCATGCAGTGGTTGCACCTGTTCTCCTTCGTTGATTTTACCTTTAAGGGTGAATACCTTTTGTTTCAGCCCCTGGCAACGATGCTCCAGGGCGGTGAGTGGTGGCGTCTGGTTACGCCTATCTTTTTGCATTTTAGTCTGCTGCATCTGGTCTTTAATCTACTCTGGACCTGGGAGCTGGGCCGTAGAATCGAGCTGTTACAGGGTAGGGTACGGCTGTTGTGGTTGGCGGCGGTGATCGGTGTGGTCTCAAATTTCGGACAGTTTATGATGACGGGGCCCCTATTTGGTGGTTTGTCTGGAGTGATCTTTGGGTTGATGGGGTACACCTGGCTTTGGGATCGGCTCAATCCGCAGCAGAAGTTCGGCATGCCAACAGCGCTGATGACCTTCATGATGATCTGGCTGGTGCTGGGGGTCAGTGGCTTGATCGAACGTATGGGATTTGGCTCGATTGCCAATACAGCCCATCTGGTTGGATTACTAACCGGCCTAGCTTGCGTACTACCTGGGCTCTGGTTAAGTCGTAGACGCTCTGATAGCTAGATCGACCCTGCTCTCACTCATTGGATTCAGGACAGCTCGGAGGAGATGAGTCTATGCGTGCTCCTCCATCAGTTTCGGTTGCTTGATTGGCAGCAGAATCCGAAAAGTACTCCCCTCGCCTAATTGACTGGTTACGCTCAGCGTTCCGCCATGAGCTTTGATGATGTTGTAGCTAACCGAGAGTCCTAATCCGGTCCCCTTGCCGACATCTTTAGTGGTAAAAAAAGGTTCAAAGATTCTTTTCTGTGTTCCTTCAGTCATCCCTTTGCCGTTGTCGGTAATCTCTATCCAAATCTTATCCTCAGAGACGCCTGTAGAAATGCGTATCAGGCCAAAGTCAGCGATGGCTTGGGCGGCATTCACCAGTAAATTCATCACGACTTGGTTGATTTGTGAGGCGTGGCAAGTGATATCGGGAAGTTGTCGATACTCTTTTTCTAACGTGGCTTTGTATTTAAGCTCATTCCAGACCACGTTAATGGTTGATTCGGCTATGTTCGCACTAAATGTTGAAAACTTTCTGCCATCATGAAATCTGCCATAA
>CAXBEA010000196.1:0-3629 GCA_963974645.1 uncultured Neptunomonas sp.
ACGCCGGAATTAACAGATCTGGCGCTGTCGCGCCGACGGAGTCACTGATTCAGGATAATACCATCAAGGGTACTATCAAAAACGCAGGCGGCTAATTTCAGCTGGGCTTCGATCTCTTTTAGATCAGTGACTTCACTCGATTGAATTGAAAAACCTTTAACAGAGCCATCAGCTTCAAAATCGGGAATGTAATGTGCAAGGATATTACTCGTACTGCCATTTGTTTTTTTCAGCGTCCGCTCAAAGCGTTGCGCTTCGCCTGCTAAAGCATTATTGATATAGGGCTCATTCAAGGCATATAACCTCTCACCTGCTAAATCCCTAAATGATAACCCAATAATATCCTTTGGAGACTGAGTAAACCACTGACTATAAGCTTCATTAGCAAATTGGCAACGTAACTCTTTATCCCAATACCCTATCATATTAGGCATAGAATCAATGACTTTTCTAGTAAATTGCTGGCGTTTAGTTTCGGAGTAATGTGCAGATTGTTCATTTTTTAGCTGTAGTCGAGTGCGTTTTACAAGGCTATTAAGATAAGAGATATAACTACAAATAATGACAAAAATCAGCATCTCCAACACATCAAAAATATTATTTATTAACGGATGCGCTGCAAATAGTGGCCAGAGAAAAACAATTATTAGCGATGCCAGTAAGATTGCTATTAAGCCCGCAGACATACCGCCATAAAGCGTCGCCACAATGACCGCAGGATAAAAAGCAAACCAAGTAATTTCTTCAATAGCTTGCAATGGCCAGGCGCTCAGGACGGTGGCAAAACTAACAAGTAACAGAGCAACAATAAAATGTTTAGGATATTTTGATGAAAAAAAACCAGCACTTCTTACCACAACTTTTATCATTCTATTTTTGCACCTATAAATACCCATCCAACCGATAATTTCATCCCTCTATTTAACAATTGCTCCTGATACTACTATTTCCTGACGGTCATCAAGTCCGACTATAGTCAAATTAAGGTTCCAAACCGCCGCCTTGAGAGCCCGTTTCAGGGCCTTGTGGAGGTTTTCCCGCTTACCTCGACCCTGCGTGGAAACCTTCGCTATTATGCATTATAGAGTACAGCAACCACTGGGCATTAACCTTTGTTCTGCCCCGCAGCATAGACCATTTTAAGTCTTTATTGTCCTCACCCCCGTGTCAGGATAGTTGTCGTCTCTGTTAAATCGTTGAATCTTTAGACGGGGGGCGGTGAGAGTTTGATATGCCACGCTATTCAGTGGAGCCTAAAGCAGCCGTACTGAGTAAGTTATTACCACCCCTTAATAGGTCTGTACCGGATGTGGCTCGTGAAGAAGGTATGTGTGAGGGCACTCTGTATAATTGGCGTAATACAGCCAGAGATGAAGGAGCCCCTGTGCCGGGAAGTGGAAAGAAGTGGAAAGAAGTGCGATAACTGGTCAGCGCAAGCAAAGTTTGCTGTCGTGATAACCTATGGGGCCGATAACCTATGGCAACCTATGTGGTCAGACTCGATTGTAAACGACAATCAACGACCCCTTTGTGACTCCTGAGGCTGGGCAAGTTCTTTTTAAGTGGCGGCTATGGGCGCACCACCGGTGCGCATCCCGCTGAACTAGTATTTTTAGGCGCGGCTTTTCCCCATCCCTCAGCAGCAACCAAGCGATCTGCCTGGTGACTCCGCCTACGCCTGTTCACGTCAATCCAAAACCCTCAGGTTGAAAATTCATCTTCATGCAGCCAGGCCGCATGTTTGGGGGCTTTCTTGGTTTTGGACCATTCATCCAGCATCAACGGTGCCACTCGTTTCAACTCGGCCATCTGTTCAACGGTTCCGGTTAGGCAGGTCAACTCCAGACGGTGACCATTCGGATCGAAGAAGTAGATCGACTTGATGATGCCGTGGTTGGTCGGCCCCAGTACATCCAGCCCCTTGGCCTCGAGTTCCGCCTTGGCGCTCAGCAGCGCCGCTTCGCTCTCGATCTGAAAGGCGATATGTTGGGTCCATTCGGGAGTATTGGGGTCGCGGCTCATCTCGGGTGAATTGGGTAGCTCAAAGAACGCCAGAATATTGCCCTGCCCGGCATCCAGAAACAGATGCATATAGGGGTCAGGTGCCTTGGTGGAAGGGACTTTATCCTCGGCGATGGCCACCAGAAACTCCATATTGAGCATCTTTTGGTAGAACTCGACGGTCTCTTTCGCGTCTTTGCAGCGATAGGCGACATGATGAATTTGCTGTAGTTTAATCATTATTATTACCTGCCTGTCTGTGTTGTTAAGCGATTATTGTTGTTAGTTAAACGTACTTCTTGTTAGACCTACTTCTTGTTGACCTACGGCAGCGTCAAGCCCCGGCCGCAGGTCGATCCAACATAATTCTGAACAACCCGAAGGCCAGCAAGGCCAACCCCAGAATCACTCCCGCCATCGGCACTGCGCTGCCGTCATTCAACAGCGAGGTGGCCGCCCCCCCCAAGCTGCCAAGACCAAACTGCAACACCCCGAATACCGAAGAGGCGGTACCCGCCGTGTGCGGGAAAAAGTCCAGCGTGCCGGAGATACAGTTGGCGGCTAAAGCGCCCAGACAGCCAACATAGAGCAGCAGTGGCAATACCAGCCCCCAGAGGCCACCCCAACCGGTGCCCGCACTAACCGCCAGCATGCCGGCTGCTAGCAACAGCGTACGGGTCAGCAAACGGATCATGCCATCGCGCCCAAACCGGCCGATATAATGGCTATTGAGCACCGAGCCCACCGCCATGCCGGCAATATTAAGCGCGAACAGGCCGGCATAGCCGATCGGAGTGACGCCGTACAGCTCCATATAGATAAAAGGTGTGCCGGTGATATAGGCGAACATGCCGCCGAAACCACAGCCTCCGGCCAAGGCATAGGCCATCGCCTGGCGATGGCCCAGCACCGCAGAAAATACGCCCACCAGCGCCCTGGGACGCAAAGAGAACGTTGAGCCCGCAGCACGGGTTTCCGGGATAAACCAGGCGATCAGCAGGAACCAGAGCACCGAGAAACCGCTCAGGAACCAGAAGATCGACCGCCAGTCGAACAGCAGCAGCAATGAGCTGCCGATCAGCGGCGCCAGCATAGGTGCGGCAGTCATCACCAGCATCAGCCAGGACATCGCTCGTGCCAGCGCCTCGCCCTGATACAGATCACGGACCACCGCCCGCGCCAGCACCGACCCTGAGGCGCCCACAATTCCTTGGAGCAAGCGTGCCAAGAGCAGCTGATCGATCTCCAGACTCAGGGCGCAGCCGATACTGGCCAGACCATACAAGGCCAATCCCCAGAGGATGACCGGCTTGCGTCCAAAGCGATCCGCCAATGGACCGTGGATCGCCTGCCCCAGGGCAAAGCCCAGCAGGAAGATGCTCAGGGTCAGCTGCACCCCGCTGGCATCCACCCCCAAGTCAGTGCCGATAGCGGGAAACGCAGGCAGATACATGTCGATCGACAGAGCTCCCATGCCGGCCAGTATGCCCAGTAACGAAAAGCCCAGCGCCCCTACCTGAATAGCATTCAATCCGCTCGGGGTCACCACCGGTTGGCCAGGTTTCATTGCGCGTCTCCCTGGGCTTCTGGCGCAGCCTGGACAAACGCGTCTAACTCGGTGCCCAGAG
>CAXBEA010000197.1:0-3494 GCA_963974645.1 uncultured Neptunomonas sp.
TGAATGCCAAAATCAAAAAAGCGGCCATGGCTGCCGGACTGATGTGCTATCCGATGGGCGGAACCCTAGACGGTTTACGTGGTGATCACATCCTCCTGGCGCCACCGTTTATTCTCCAGGAGTCGCATCTGGACGAACTGGTCGAGAAGCTCGATATAGCGATCAACGGCTCTCTGGCCAGTCTCTAACTCAGGAGTTCAGAATGAAGTCTCGTCTACCCGACCTCACCGATGCGACCATGACATCCGAACAGCGCCGCGTGCTCGATGCGATCCTTAGCGGACCGCGCGGCAATCTCGACGGCCCCTTTCTCGCCTGGGTCCACAGCCCTGGCCTGGCCGATCCGGCGCAGCAGCTCGGTGCATACTGCCGTTACCACAGCAGCTTGCCACTACGGCTATCAGAGCTGGCCATCCTGGTGACTGCGCAATGGTGGCAGTCGCAGGCGGAGTGGCAGATTCACGCGCCTATCGCCCATAAAGCAGGCATCAGCCAGGAGATATCCGAGGCACTGCGCCAGGATCAGACACCGCAGTTTAATGAACAGGATGAAGCCCTTGTCTACCAGCTCGGAACCGAGCTATACGCCACTCGGCGCATCAACAGTAGCCTTTACCAAGAGGCGGTGGAACAGTTCGGTGAGCCTGCTCTGGTCGAACTTGTCGGCATCTATGGCTACTATGCGCTGGTCGCGATGACCCTCAACGTCTTTGCCGTTGACCGCGAAACGGCCGAGCCACAACCCTTCCCGGAGCCCTGACAGATTCGCGACCAACAAAGGTCGCTATCTACAGCAGGATTTGGAGCCATACAGGTATATCCAGCCGCCCTCGGTCCAAGGGCGGCCTATCCCGTTAGACAGCGTCTAAGTTGTTCTGGTGCAACCCAAGAATCAGCGCAGGTATTTCGCTAGGGTGCAGCAGGCGATGCTGGGGATTGATGCCAAGTTCTGCATCCAATGGCTGCTGGTGCTGAATCCACACCGAGCTAATACCGCTATGCTGGGCACCGGCAATATCCGCAGCCAGACTATCACCGACATGGATCGCCTCGTGCGCTTTACAGCCGGCGAGCCTTAGGGCTTTCTCAAAGATCGAACGGGCGGGCTTTTGCTCGGGCTCCTGCCCGCCGATAATAATATGGTCTACATGCTCGGCCAGCCTTACCGCTTCAACTTTCGGAACCTGAGAAAACTCCGGTCCATTGGTAATCACCACCAGGGTAAACAGTTTGCGCGCCTGGGCTAAAAACTCTCTGATACCCGGATAGAAATCGAACGCGGCCAAGCGATCATTATCAAAGGCTTGCTGCAGTGCCTGGACAGCTTCATCACTGACATTATCAATACCCTGCTGTTGCAGCAGGTCTCGAATCAACTGCAAGCGAAATGCACTTTCGCCTTGCTGCTCAATAATCGGCAGGTAGCGTGCCCGCTGCTCGTCAGTCCACTCACGGTAGATTCCTGAGACGTAGGCAGCTGCAACCGCCTGACCATCGCACCGGCCCTCAAACTGCTCCACCAGCGACGCCCCCATCAGCCGCTTTGCCTGTTCATTCGCACCGAGGGTATCGCACAGGGTTTCATCCATATCAAAAAAAAGCGCTTTGAGCATAAGAGATCCAGAACTGAAATTTAACAGCCCCAATCCTACCTTAAACAGCCTGCCAAGTGATGGCGCAGGGGTCACGCAGTGCATTTCTGCCTTAGGCGCTTTTGTACTCGCGATGATCGATCTGCTCGATTAATTGCTGCAGCACGCCACGGCGCTGAATCAACCCCACGATTTTTCCCGCGTTAACCACGGGAAGAACACGACGGTTGTTGCTGAGAAAGGCTTCGGCAATATCAACGATATTGGTGCTTGGGGTGATGGTTTCTACATCTTGGGTCATACGGTCACGGACCAGCTCTCCGATGCTGCCATGGTAACCCCCCATCAGTGTGCCTCGGAGGCAATCGGCTTCAGATAGAAAGCCAATGACACGTTTTTCTGAATCGACCACCGGCGCTCCGGAAAGATGGGCGGCCAGTAGCTGACGTAAAGCAACGATGACACCGATATCAGGGCTGAACGACAGCGGCGAACTGTCCATAAAATCCTGGGCTGTGATGTTTTGCATATTGAAACTCCTAAGGCACGAAGCCACTCTGGGATATAGCAACCACTGCCGTAACAGGGCAATTGAGATAAAGCAATTGCTATGCCAGCAGATGAATTGGCCCAGAAGCCTTTCAGCAACAGAGGAGCCTGGCGGAAGGAGCTGCAAAATGCGCTCAAAAATCGCGCGCCGCACCAATAGAGAGCGCTATCAATACATCGCTGCCAGCAGCGTCACGACCGGCAGCTAGAGTAACTCTATAGCCAGAGATAAACCCTAGGCGTTCTATTTACAAGCATGACAAGGGTGCGTCTGAATAAAATACAGCAGCACCTGCTTCAGCTCATCCTCATGCTTAAGATCCATATTGGCACGCGCCTGATGAATATCGTCAATAATTATCCGCCGGATCATACGCTCACCTCCTTCGCTTTTGACCAGATACAGAGCCTTGGCCAGCGCCTGTATTCGCGGCAGGTGCTCATGTTCAGCAACCGCATCAATCTCCCCTTGAGAGAGCTCGTAGAAATCACAGCAATCTTCATATGTGAGCATGGCTTGCTATCCTTGCTTAGATTAATAAGTAGTTTCTACTCTGAGCATAGCTGGCGGAGCTGAATCTAGCCGCACTTTTTTAAGGGTTAAGCACCGCAGGTTCACGAGGCCGTTTGATCAGGCTATGTTAGTCTTCGTCTATGACCCTTCACCACGTCCAAACAACGTTATCTAAGCCCCATTAATCCGCTTTGCTATTGACCGTAATAGATCTGGCGATTGAATGAATAGTCACCCAGTGCAGGCAGTTGCTTGCTTATCTGAATCAAGAGATAGATGGATATGAAATTAGCAAAACTGGGACGCAGTGATATCCAAGTATCACAAGCCTGCCTTGGCAGCATGACCTGGGGCGTACAAAACAGCCAACAGCAGGCCAGCCAGCAAATTGAGTACGCCCTCAGCCAAGGTATCAACTTCATCGATACTGCTGAGATGTATGCGATCCCTCCGACAGCCCAGACCTATGGAACAACAGAAACGATTATTGGCAACTGGCTCAAAAATAATCCAGCGAATCGTAAAGAGCTGATTATAACGACCAAAATCACCGGTCCCGGTCTACCCTGGATTCGTGACGGTGGCCCAATTAGCGGTGAAACCGTTATTGCCGCAGTCGACGCTTCCTTAAAGCGTCTGCAAACCGACTATATCGATCTGTACCAACTCCATTGGCCCAATCGCACTTCACCTCACTTCGGCAAACACCACCCCAATAAAGTCAGCTTCAGCGAGTTTGATACCCGGCATGAAGAAGCGCAGATGCTCGATATTCTTCAGGGGCTAGGCCAGTGTGTGAGAGCCGGCAAGATCCGTTATTGTGGTTTGTCGGATGAGAC
>CAXBEA010000198.1:0-3461 GCA_963974645.1 uncultured Neptunomonas sp.
GCCATATAACTTTCGAGCTTGAGCAGGTTGACACTGTTGGTGGCAAATCCACCCATACATTTATACAGTGCGGCTGGAATATTACGAACTTTGAACATCAGTGAGGTGATATAGCGCTTGTTTGGCTGAAATTGCGGCACTTTACGGGTATTAGAGAGAATCAGGAATCTTGTCGTGTTGCCATTGATGTCCTGCATATCCGTTTGCAATATTTCCAGGTCGTACAGTTCGGCAGCCAGCGATGAGGCGATAGCAGCGCAGCTAGGATCCTTGTTGTCCTTAAGTGCCATTGCAGCGCCTGCGGTATCGAACATGGCCACAGGATTGAGCCCTAGCGCGTGGATATGCTCGGCGCATTGAGCCAGCGCCTGAGGGTGTGAGCCGACACTGCTGAGCTGCTCGATAGAGCTTCCCTTAAGGCCCAGGAGGCAGTGGTTAACGGGTTCAAAATGTTCACCGATAATGTGCAGTCGGGTCTTGGGCATTTGTCGATAGATCTCTTCGACGCGGCCGGCGGTCGAATTGTCCAGTGGGATCATGGCGAGCATGGCGAGGCCTTTTTCAACCAGATCCATCGCCTCGACAAAAGTGCTGCAGGGAAGCGCGGTCATATCTGCATAAACATGGCGGCAAGCCAGGTGAGAGTACGCACCGGGGCGGCCCTGGTAGGCGATAATATTCTCGTACATAAGAGGCGGTCATCTTTAAGCCGAGCCAGTCCAGGCAGGGGTGATCAAAAATGAGTAATGTTAACAGGCGCGTTAAGACTCTGCACTCATCAAAGCGGCAGTGTGCTAGTACCACCAAGGGTATTTGGACGCTCTTGTAGACAGTCATTAAACGTACTCAGTGATCCTTTGTCAGCCGTTTTGTTAAATAGCCAATGTAAGTTATTGTCAAATGTGCTGTGCAAGTTACAATGCCCCTCATAAATTACAGAGATCTCGATATGCCGGTCCGCAGAGTCGGAGTTATTTCAGTAAACCTTATGTCCGCACTCTGGTTGCTGCTCACCGCAAGTCTGTTCTCTTTGCATGCTCAAGCGACAGCTAGTCATGAGGAGCCGACAGAGGCTTGGCTAAAGTCTGGTACCAAGTGGCATCAGTATGAAGTGGTACAGCTGCTGCTAGAAGACCATGTGTTCACTCCAGACGACGTGGTGTTTAAGTTATATCAGCCCTACAAACTGGTACTGACCAATGTCAGCGACGAATCCAAGCATGATCTTGTAGACGAGAATTTTTTTCACGCCATTGTGCTCAAAGAGGTCATTGTCGGTGGGGTCTCTATTAATACTCACCACATTCACAGCTTGCTACTTAAACCCAATACAACGGCAAGCTTGCTGTTTGTACCCGTATTAGCGAACGAATTTGAAGTCTACTGCACCCTGCCGAACCATCGCGAGGAGGGTATGGAAGGCTATTTCACCATTGAACCCTAACGGCTAGGAACAATCGACCATGGATGGAAAGGCTATGTCTCACTTATCTGTCAAGCAGGCAGCAATTGCTGCAGGCATTTCCCGGTCACTCGCGACGATCATCGTCTCAACCGCAGCACTGATGTCAGGTTGTGTACCGATGCCTCAGGAGGCAGATGCCGCGTTTAAAGCCGCAGCTTCTCAGGCTGGGCGCGAAAGAACGATGCGTGAACACTGGGTCGATAAGCCTTATCGAGAACTGGTTCAGTATATGGGACGCGAAGGGTTAGTGATGGATATCCCTCGCTATGGCTGGCCGCCCAGTTCTGCGGTGGTATTTGGGGTAGACGATGTTTCTGGATGTGTTGATGCTTTTTTGGTTATACACGGTAAAGAGCCGTTGATTAAGGATTATTTTTGTCGCTGAGGTGTTGTTGAATGAGGTCTTGTAAGCCAAGGATGGTAAGGTTGGTTAGGGTCCAGATAGGCATACTTTTGGGCGTATTCGCTGCAGGCTGTACCCCTGTGACCACACCTGACGCGGCCCACTATTTTGCTAGTTTTCGCCAAGAACGCGAGTTGTTGATGCGTGAACGTTGGACCGGCCGGCTCTATGCGGACCTGGTTGCCGAGATGGGATGGGGAGGTAACTCGATGACGACGCCGAGTGCACCAGGCGAGACCCGTTCGGCGGTGACTTTCGGAGTTAATGATCCTATCAGTGGCTGTGTCGATAGTTTTGTTGTGATCAATGGCGATGAGCCTATTATCAACACCTACTACTGCCGTTAGCCTAGACTGGCTGTATTCGGTGCCGTCATTGATCTGATGACCTTGGACCTTGCTACTCGGCGTTATCCCTCTAGCTCTTTATATAGCTAGCTATAAAGGCGCTACAGTGCTTTACCTCGCTTGCTTGTATTTGTCGTCAAATCTGATCGCCACCCTATATATAGCCAACACCGCATCATCTACCCGCTTTTTCGCTTCAAAGATACGTCCCTGGAAGTAGTGATGGCGTACGCTGTTGTGCTGTTCTAGCGCAAGTCCTATCTGGGTCATCGCTTCGTTCAGAGCGCCTTGGCTGTAGGCCGCTCTAGCCGCTTGTCGATGACGCTCGATAGCCATCGATTTGTACGTAAAGTAACAGCATATGGTTATTAGAAACCTATCAGTATCCAGTCGTTAGCAAGGCCGCGCGATTATTTCACAGAGGCTCTTTGTTAGGGTTTAAACCATCTGACATATATTGTTTTATGAGGGGGGGCGTCGAAATTAGTTGGTTGGGTCGTTGGGTTTCGCGGTTAAGCCGGCAAGCAAGCTACTGCGGTTCAATACATCCAGGTGACTATCGATTCATGTGGATGGTTGCTGAGGCTTGGTAAGTCGCATCGCTTTGTCTTGATAAGAACAAAGCGATGCGCTGGTTTGTAGTCGCTTAGAGGTTGCATACCTGGGTTTCGATATGGTTACGGAGATCTTCGTATTCGCCAGGGCATTCTGGCAGGAAGAACAGCTTGTAATAAGCACGTTGGTTGATCTGACGATTACGGAAGCCCGAACGGTTTTCTTCATGGCTGGAGTAGCGGTAGTCCATGGTCATATGGATGACACGGGTATTGGTAGGGATGGTTAGAGGTCCGTGTTCAAGGGTTTGACGCTGCTTGTTCTCTTTTAGGGTGTAAAAGGAGATCTCGGCAACCTGGTTCAGGTTGAGGAGGAAATTGCTGGAAACAGGAATCAGAATGCCAGATTCCACCGCATTGTTTTCCATTAAAATACCGCAGTCTTTTTTGATCTTTATAAACATGGTTAATTCCTTAGGGGTTGCGCCCGTGGCTGGTAACAAAAGTGACGATATGCAGATATTGGCCGATCTTGTCAGGGGTTGCCAGTCTCTAAGCGGTTAATCATTGGATTAATTGCCAGTTGCTTAAACTCATACATAGCAGCGGGGACTAGACCACATCTGTCCCAGCCTGTTTTTTGTGACTACTAGGGTTGGGTTGGTAATTCAGCCCAGAGGTCGTAGGCGTCT
>CAXBEA010000199.1:0-3423 GCA_963974645.1 uncultured Neptunomonas sp.
GCGGGCGATTGCCGAGCTGGATCCCGAGCAGGATGACATCGCCGAGGCGATCAAACTGGCCCGTGAGGCCTTGCCACCCAGCCACTGAGAAACTGACAGAGCGGAGACTGAAGCTGCAAGCGACAAACCTTAGCGAAATACCGATGGATTCACTCCAGATACGTTGACTCCAGATGCAGGGTGCACCTCCCTCGAGGTGCATCCGAGGGAACCCCGGCCCGATTCCCTGTCTAAGCCTCAACAAGATTCAAACCCGCTGCCTACCGAGACCCCTGTAATGCGCCTTCAGCCCACCCAATCACGTCGTCTGCCTATACTGCTCCTGCTGCTATTGACGCTACTGGTTAGCTTCAATAGTCTGGCCGCCCAGTCGTACTCCAGTGAGATTATTAAGAGCCCCAACGATCCCCGCAACTATCTGGCATTTGAACTGGCTAACGGTCTAAAAGTGGTCGCTATCTCAGATCCGGACACCGATCAAGCTACCGCTAGCCTGGAGGTCGGTGTCGGTAGCGGCGATGACCCTCGCCATACCCAGGGGATGGCACACTTTCTCGAGCATATGCTGTTTCTAGGGACCGATAAGTATCCCGAAGCGGGCGCTTATCAGGCCTATATCAGTCAGCACGGCGGCAGTCACAACGCGTTCACCGCCCACGACCGTACCAACTATTTCTTTGATATCGATCAGAGCAAACTCGAACCGGCGCTGGATCGCTTCTCGCGGTTTTTTATCGCGCCGCTGTTCACCCCCGAGTATGTTGACCGCGAACGTCACGCGGTCCATTCCGAGTTTCAATCCAAGCTAAAGGAGGACAGCCGCCGCCAGTACGCGATTCTTCGCGAGGTGATCAACCCTGCGCACCCGCTGGCCACATTCGCCGTCGGCAGCCTCGATACGCTTAAAGACAACGCTCAGGGCACTCTGATCGACAACCTGAAAGACTTTTATCAACGCTACTACCGCGCAGACAACATGTCCCTGGTGGTACTGGGACGTGAGTCCACCACTGAGCTGAAAGCACTGATCGAACAGCGTTTTGCCGCCATTCCCCGGCAGCAAGACAGCGAATCGGTGGCCGACCTTCGCCCGGCTCCCGTGCCGCTGTTTACCCCAGGCGTCCTGCCTGCACAGTTAGAGATCAAGAGCCTCAAGAATGTCCACGAGCTATCGCTAAATTTTCCGGTTCCGCCGATCAAGGATTATTACGACCGCAAGCCACTGCACTACCTGAGTGCGCTGATCGGCCACGAAGGCGAAGGCAGTCTGCTGGCGGAGCTCAAACGACTCGGCTGGGCCAGCAGCCTCAGCGCAGGCCCCGGTTTTGTCTATGACGATACCAGTGCCCTGTCGATCAACATCCATCTGACCCCGCAGGGAATGCAGCAGTATCAGCAGATTCTGCTGCTGGTATTTCAACAATTAGAGCGGATCAAACTACAGGGGATCAAACAACAGCGCTTCGATGAAGAGAAGCAACTCAGCGAGATCGCCTTTCGTTTCCGCGAGCCCAGCAAACCGGTTTACGAAGTGCTCAAACTCGCCAGCAAGCTACGCGAATACCCGACCCGCGAACTGCTCCACGGCGATTACCTCTACCAGAAATTCGACCCCAAGCTGATTCAGGCCTATCTCAACTATCTCCGCCCTGACAATATGCTGCTGACCCTGACTGCGGCCGATCTTGAAACCGATCAAACCGACCCCTACTACCAGACCCAGTATCGTCTCCAGCCTGTCTCCGCCGAGCTGCAGGCACAGCTTGCCCAGGCGGGGCTAAATCCAGCCCTGCGCCTGCCTGAAGCCAACCCTTTTATCCCCCAGGATCTGAGTTTGCAGCCACTACGGGGGATGTCGCAACCGATCGCCCTGATCGAACAGCCCGGCTTTAGACTCTGGTACCAACAGGACGATCAGTTTCGGGTCCCCCGTGCCGATCTGTTTTTCAGCTTCCGCTCACCCCGTGCCAATGCCAGCCCAACAGATTTTGTCATGACCGCACTGCTGACCCAGCTTGTCGATGAACGCCTCAACGCGTTCCTCTACCCTGCGAACGAAGCGGGTCTAAGTACCCATATTTACGCCCATGTACGCGGTTTTAGCGTCCGTATATCCGGCTACAGCGATCGCCAGCAACCGCTGCTGCAACAGATCGTCGACACCCTGACCGGACTCGAAATAGATGCCGACAAGCTGGCTATTTTCAAACAGCGACTACGGCTTGAACTGGCGAACAAAGCCAAAGACAAACCCTATAACCAGGGCTTTGACGCCCTCTACCAACGGATACTCGACCCGCGCTGGTCAACCGAACAACAGCTTGCGGTGATCGATGCGATCGAAGCCCCGCAGTTACAGGCATTCAAATCTGAACTGCTCAAGCAAGGCAATGTTGAGGCCCTGGCGCACGGCAACCTCAATCCGGATCAGGCCAAAGCTTTAGCTGGGGTTCTAACCCAGAAGCTACTGGCCCAGGTCGAGCCGGTCGATGTGCCCCAGGCGCAAGCACGACGACTTGCAGAAGGTACTGAGACTATTGAATTGGAGATCGACCATAACGATTCGTCACTGATCGTCTATCTCCAAGCCAAGCAGAAAAACCTGACACAACGGGCTAGATTCGGACTCCTGGCCAAGGTTATCGAGGCCCCCTTCTATACCGAGCTACGCACCGAAAAGCAGCGCGGTTATGTGGTCTTCGCCACCCCGATGCCGATCCAAGAACACCCCGCACTGGCGCTGGTGGTCCAATCACCCTCCGCCTCTCCAGATACCCTGCTCAGCGATATAGCTAGCTTCTTTGCACGCGGGGCTGCGCTGATCGAGGCACTCGACAGCAACAGCCTGGAGAGCTACCGAGAAGGGCTGATCAACGAACTGATGAAGCAGGAGCAGAAGCTCAGCCAACGCAGCAGTCGTTACTGGCAGGAGATCGACAAGGGCTACAGCAACTTCGATAGCCGCGAGCAACTGGCCGAAGCAATTAGAGGCGTGACCAAGCAACAGCTGCTTGATACCTTTTCCAGTCTGAATCAACGCCGACTTATCGTTCGTTCAACCGGTTCAGGTGCAGATAAAGGCTAGTTTTATCCCGGCTATCAAAGATTGGAAGACTCGCTGAAGAAACGTCGCGGTCTAGGCTTCCGTTGGTCTGAAGAGGCGGGGTTCTCAGGCAGTTCGTTTATTCGTAGATAAACCTTATCCTCGCCCCGCGCGATCGGATCGATGATCTCGGCGGCGGCAGTGATATGGGTATATAGGCGGTCCATCGAAACAGGAATCACGACCACCTCGGGCAGCGTCATGGCGGGGTCTGCCTTGGCATAAACCACCCACATCGGCTCATCATCGAAGCTGTGCTCGGCCATCGCTTTATACACATCGATACCACTGCGGTAGCTGCTTCCATAGCTATCCGGCGC
>CAXBEA010000200.1:0-3140 GCA_963974645.1 uncultured Neptunomonas sp.
GAGGTGCTGCTTGATACCGCCTTGTATAAACAGATGTCAACAGCGATCAATCCCTATGGAGATGGCAAGGCGACGCAGCGCATTTTGGACGCAGTAAAAAAACGCAACAGTCTTTAGCCTCGGCAACAGGCTGAATCAACTTACAGGAATCGACTGTAGGTCGGGCTTTAGCCCGACGCAGACTGGAAGAAAACAAACCCATATACGGAATAAATTCCGACCTACAGGGATACAGAAAGTGCAGGTAGCCTGTTGAGCCAACCCGCAGGAATCACCTGTAGGTCGGGCTTTAGCCCGACGCAGGCTGAAAAAACAAACCCTGTCGATGAGATTCAGACCTACAGGGACGCTACAAGCCTCAATGCGCCAGCCGAGTTCGCTGCCACTCTTCGGTTGGCTCGTTAAGCATCAGTTTCATCTCGATCGCCTCTTCTTCGGCGTTATAGGAATTATCGAAGCCGAGTTTCTTGGCCAGTCGCTGCATCCCCAGGTTGCTGGTCATGGTGGTGCCCATCAGCTGCAGGGTTCCGCGGCTGCGGCAATAGTCGATCATCTTCTGCATCAGCAGCGAGCCTAGACCCTCGCCTTGCAGCTCATCGAGCATCACCACCGCAAACTCGGCCGAAACATTATCGGCATCGGTGGAGGCGCGCACCACCCCCAAAGTTTCGTCACCAGGCTTGCCGTCCAGACGTGGAGCGGAGACGATAAAAGCCATCTCGCGGTTGTAATCGATCTGGGTCCAGCTGGCCAATTCATCATGATTAGGCGCGCCACGGTTGTAGAAATAGCGCAGCCGGATCGATTCAGGACTCAGACGCTTGAACATCTCTAGGTGATTGGGTTCATCCTCCCCACGAATAGGCCGAATGCAGACTTCGCGGCCACTTTTAAGCCGTGCTTGTTCAACTAAGAGCTCGGGATACGCCAGGATCGCCGTTGCGACCGGCGGCCCCAGCGAGATACTGGCATCGATTGCCAGTAACCCAGACTTGTTGATCAGTAACGGGTTGATCTCCAGCGTTTTCAATTCGGGCAGATCGATCAGCATTTCAGACAACTGCACCAGCATCTGACAGAGGTTGTCGAGATCCTGGTCAAAGCGGTGGCTGTTTTGCTTAAGAATCTGGTATACCCGCGAGCGCTTGATCAACGCCCGCGCCAAGCTGTTATTAAGCGGTGGTAACATCAGCTGCCGATCCGCCTGAGCGTCGATATCATGACCACCAATACCGAAGAACAGCATAGGACCGAAGACCGGGTCACGGGTGATTCCGGTGCTGATTTGCAGCGACTGGAAGCCACGCTTCATCTGCTGCACGCAGTAGCCACGGTGTTCCTCAGGACCAAAACGCTCATCAACGCGTTGCGACAGCTCCGCCACCGAATGGCGGATCTCCGCCTCTGAGTAAAGATTGAGCGCCAGGTCGCGCCAGCGCTGGCTGGCCTTGTCGACGTAACTGAACGGATAACGATTATCTTTATGCAGGGCTTTAACCGCCACGGCCGAACCCAGGTTTTGAGCGATGCTAACCACGCCGTCGATACTATCGGTGTAGTGCGACTGGGCGCAGTCGACACCGTACAACCGCAATAGGCTCGCGACGTCCTCATGGCGGAGGTAATCACTGCCATTATCGCGCGCCTGCTCTACCAATGCCCGCGCCTGCAGCAGCTGCTGCGTATCCTCCTGTAGGATCAGCGTCGTCGGGGTCTGCTTCATCAAAGCCTGATTCTGGCGATGTTGCACCATCTGCATAAAAGCATCGACCGCTTTTTCCGGAGTGATATAGGTTGGAACCTTGGCACTGTTCAGCAGATTCCGCGCCGCTATGGCTGTTTCCCGTCCCATCCAGCTAGTCAGAACGTTACGCCGGGTTTTTTTAGCCGCATCGAGCAGCGCCTGTGCTGACTCGAGACTAGGCGCCATCCGGGTCGGCGCATGCAGCACCAGAACCGCATCGACATCGGGATCTTTACTCAGGATATCAACCGCTTGGCCAAAGCGCTCGGGAGGTGCATCCGCATGTAGATCGAAGGGATTACTGGCAACACTGCCGCCTGTACTCAATTCGGTCATCGCCGCAATCGTTTCGGGAGTCACCCGCGCCAGCTTGCCGTTCAACTCCAGCAACCGCTGCACCGCCATCGCATTCAGACCCATGCCATTACTGACCACCGCCAGACGAACACCCCGTAGCGGTTTAACCGTGGTGAGCGTTTCCAATGCATCGAAGAGCTCATCGGAACGGTTTACCCGCACCGCACCGCAACGATTGAGCACCGGATCAAACACCTTATCGATATGGTTAACCCCGGGCGGTAACAGACTGCTGACATCCTTGCCCCAGAATGACAGGTTGCTCTTAAGTACCAGCACCAGTTTATTGCGTGCGGCGGCCCGAATCGCGGAGACAAAATGCGGCGCATTACTGACATGATCGACCTGGATCAGTAATGAATGAGTGTAGGGGTCGGTGGCAAGGTAATCGACCACGCTGGCCAGATCCACATCGATGCCCCCACCTAGGGTCAGAAAATGGGAAAAACCTATCCCCTGTCCATTCGCCCAGTCGATCATCGCCGTGCCCAAGAGACCCGATTGACCCACGTACGCCACGGGTCCCTTGCTGATATTCTGGTGTGAATAACTGGCATTGATGTTCTCGCCAGGCACCAGCAACCCCATCCCTTCAGGGCCTAGAATACGGATCCCGTAAGGCTGTGCTGCAACTCGAATCGCATCATTCAACGCCTGGCGATCACCAAACCCCGACTCGGAGAGGTCACCACTGAGCACCAGTGCTGCTTTAACCTGGCGCTCACCCAAGGCCTTGATCGTCGCAGGGATCTCATCGGCCAGGCCGCAAACAACCGCCAGATCCGGAATCTCGCTGAGCTGTTCAACCCGCGCTACATTGCTGACACCCAGCACAGACTCGCCGCCAGGACCGACCGACATAATCGGTCGCTTAAAGCCGCCATCGAGTAGGTTATTAAGCACCACCCCGCCCAGATCACCCGGCGCCTCAGTCGCACCGACCACGACGATAGAGCGAGGTTTAAAGAAGCGTTTTAGATATCGAGTACTCACCGAAGTTCTCCTCAGGACGGCCAATGCTGCAGCGCAAAATAAAACC
>CAXBEA010000201.1:0-3086 GCA_963974645.1 uncultured Neptunomonas sp.
CAAGCTTCTACACCAAACCCCCGATCTTCGTAAGAGGATCGGGGGTTTGTCTTTGAGTGCAAGAAAATCGATGTACCTTGGCGCTGGCGATCTTAATGCTACCGCTTGCAGGAGGGGTTATGAATAACTTGCTACGGTTACTCAGTGACGGTCGCTTCCATTCCGGCGAAGAGCTAGGGCTTGCACTTGGTGTAAGTCGGAGTGCCGTCTGGAAATATCTGCAGCGATTCGAGAGTGACTGCGGCCTTGAGCTATTCAAAGTGCCCGGGAAGGGTTATCGCTTAGTAGAGCCGCTTTCGCTATTAAATTACGAAGACAGTTTCGCTGTAGTGGATCGCCTTGGCTGGCAGCTCTATCTGCTCGAGACTACCGACTCTACTAATGCTGAGGCGTTAAGGTTGCTACAGTCAGGCGTGCCAGCGCCATTTGTGGTAATGGCTGAGGGGCAGACTTCAGGGCGCGGCCGTAGAGGGCGCGAATGGGCGAGTCCTCACGCTCAGAATATTTATTACAGCTTAGCGTTGAAGGTTTCAAACGGTATTCAGGGCCTATCTGGATTGAGCCTGGTCGTTGGTCTGGCTGTACTGCGTGCTCTTCGCCGCTTAGGTGTTGAAGGTGTGGGGTTAAAGTGGCCGAACGATGTATATGCGGACGGTAGGAAGATCGCTGGCATTCTGATTGAGTTAAATGGTGATCCGGCAGACGCATGTCATGTGATTATTGGGATTGGGGTGAATGTAAACATGAGGCCAGGATCCCTGAACATCGGCCAGCCTTGGACGACTGTGCGGGAACAGACGGGGCGCTTGGCAAGTCGCGCTGACCTGTCGCAGTTTCTCAGTGAGTCCATGTATCACTATATAGACAGGCACTCCCGTGAAGGCTTCTCCTCGTTGCGAGAGGAGTGGGAAGCAAACAATATCTGGTACGGTAAGAGCTGTGTCTTAAGTACCGGCGCCCAGCAGGTTAAGGGTGTAATGAATGGTATTGATGAGCAGGGGGCGCTGCGCTTTTGGATCGAAGGGCGCGGAGAGCAGTGCTTTAGTGGTGGGGAATTAAGCTTGAGGCTCGATCATGATTCTTGAACTGGATTGTGGCAACAGCCTCATTAAGTGGCGCGTGATATCGGGTGCAGATGGGTCGTTGCTAGCCTCCAGTGTCACGAGCCAAGCGGCTGACCTGGCGCAGGAGTTGCTGGTCCATGGTGTCGGAAAAATTACTCGCTGCCGCTTGGTCAGTGTCAGGAGCGAAGAGGAAACCTGTGCGCTGGTAGATGTTCTATCTAGTGCATTGGGAGTGGAGGTGTTGAGGGTGTGCCCGGCCAAGGACGTCGCTGGGGTTACAAATGGTTATCGGGACCAGGGCCGCTTGGGGCTGGACCGTTGGTTGGCAATCATCGCTGCGTATGGCATGTGCCAAGGGCCGTGCCTGATCATCGACTTGGGTACTGCCGTCACCGTAGATTTGGTGGCCTGTGGGGGTGTTCACCTTGGTGGTTATATAGCGCCAGGCATCGCGCTTTTACGTGGTCAGCTGGTTGCGCATACACGTCGCATCCAGTACGAGCCTGCTGAGACTTCCGTTGCGTTGGGTGCCATTACACCAGGTAGAAGCACTGCTGAAGGTGTCGAGCGGGGTTGTTTGATCATGTTGCGAAGCTATGTCGCCAGTCAGATTGGCCTAGCTGAAGATCAATTAGGAAAAGACTTCACCATCTATGTTACCGGGGGAGATGCAGCGCTGGTTGCAGACCTTCCCGGGGTGAGATGTGTGCCGGATCTGGTTTTCAGGGGGCTCGCGATAGCGTGCCCCTAAAGAGGTATCCATGCGCTGGCTTTTAATGCTGCTGGTAGTGCTGAATCTCCTGTTTTACCTCTATAACCTTAACCAGCGATCTCCGCTCGTTGAGGGGGAGGTAAAAACGGCTCGTGCTTCTTCTGGGGCGGATCTAAAGCTGCTTAGCGAAACTAAGTCACTAGCGCCCCTTGTGTCTTCAAATGACGAAGACGCTGGCTGTCTATTTCTCGGTGGTTTCGACCAGGAGTCGATGGCGCTGGCCATTGAGCAGCGTTTACTGAGCCGGGACATCGATTCTCGCGTCAAGTCTGTCGATGAGGCTGCGGGCATCGATTACTGGGTATATTTGCCGCCCCTGGTATCCCGGCAGGCATCTCTCCGTCAGTTGAGAGAGCTACAGTCCCGCAATATAGACAGCTATATAATCACGGTAGGCGATCTTTCTAACGGGATTTCCTTGGGGATATTCTCCCGCAAAGACTCGGCTGAAAGCGTTGTAAGCCGTCTTCAGGGGATTGATTATGCTGCGTCGATCCGCGAGCTGCCGAGAACCCATCGCAGCTATTGGGTGCAGGTGGCAGGAGCGCGACAGCATCTTCTTGGCGAGCCGTTGCTTCGCGATCTCATGAGAGATTTTCCTGAACTTGAGCATCAACAAATGCCCTGCTCAAGCATTGCAAACTTAGAATAGTTCTCATAGAATGGCGCCCGCTCCGCAGCTGAGCCTTTATGGCTGGTGGTGGGGCAACTGTAGTACGAGCTAACCTCAGGATTTTATTGAGAAAAAGCTTGACAGTGCAGAAGAGGGCATTGAAAATGCGCCCTCGTTTTGGAGGGGTTCCCGAGCGGCCAAAGGGATCAGACTGTAAATCTGACGTCATCGACTTCGAAGGTTCGAATCCTTCCCCCTCCACCAGTTTTCAGCGTCGGCTCAGGCTAGCGCGGGTATAGTTTAGTGGTAGAACCTCAGCCTTCCAAGCTGATGATGCGGGTTCGATTCCCGCTACCCGCTCCAAGTTTGTATCGCGCAACATGATGCGCTCATGTAGCTCAGCTGGTAGAGCACACCCTTGGTAAGGGTGAGGTCAGCGGTTCAAATCCGCTCATGAGCTCCAATCTCAAAGGCAGATATGTATATATCTGCCTTTGTTTTAATGGTGGCGTGACTAGCTCAATTCAACGATGGGAGACGGTCTCGATGGCTAAAGAAAAATTCGAACGTAACAAACCGCACCTGAACGTCGGTACCATTGGTCACGTCGACCATGGCAAAACCACGCTCACTGCAG
>CAXBEA010000202.1:0-2900 GCA_963974645.1 uncultured Neptunomonas sp.
GCGGGGGCCGGATTTGAACCGACGACCTTCGGGTTATGAGCCCGACGAGCTACCATACTGCTCCACCCCGCATCAACGTGGGGCAAATTATATAGAGCTAGACGGAGTGCGTCTATAGACGGGTGAATATATTTTACTATTGCTCGCTGAAGGGAGGAACGCCTCGAGGGGAGTAGGCTTGAGCAGCGCGGATTTCTTGTTTTTGATGTTTCACAATAAAACGGCACAGGATTTTCTGACCTTGGAGGCTGGGATGCTGGAACTGGCAACGATACTCGCCATCGACTATAGCGATCAGTAGTAGCGTCACTGGCATGGGGTGATGCTCATCGCCCAAATAAAGTAGCGCCGGAAGTCGGTCCCCTGTGCGGGTGAATCCTGAGGTGCTGCTGTCCGAGTAAAACAAGACTCCGCTATGGGATATGTCGCGCACGGTGACCAATTCACCGCCTACGGATAGCCGGATAGGCGTATGGGCCGACGGTCTAACGCGGTAGTCGCATCGCCGATTAGGGCTAGGGTAGTCGATGATTATCGACGTTTTTTCCTTTTTCCAAAACAAACTCAATTCTCCGATTTCTGGCGCGCCCTGCTTCAGTCTCATTGGATTCTAGCGGCAACGAATCACCATAGCCTGTAGCCGTTAAGCGGCCGGGGGCGATCCCTTTTTCTATAAGGTAGCGCAAAACAGTGGTAGCGCGCAGTGCTGAAAGTTCCCAGTTAGATTCGTAGCGTACAGTGTTGATGGGCAGGTTGTCGGTATGGCCTTTGATGTTAATGGTGAAATCATCCCGTGCCTGAAATACCTGCAGCAGGCTATCCAGAATTTGGTCAACCTGGTAATTGAGGTATGAGGAGCCCGAGTCGAATAAGGCCTGGCCTTGGATCTGAATAGAAACTTTGCCTTCAGCGGGCGTGTCTATTATTACCGTATCGGTGATGTCGACGCCCGAGAGGGTGCCCCGCAGTTCGTCTGCCAGCCCCATCCATTCTTTGCTGATGCTTGGAGTGCTGCTGCCCTCTCGCTCCAGTGTTTGGGCTGGAGCAGGAGGGGGCGTCTTCGTGGTTAATTCGGCATCGTTGGTGGCGGCGAGTTGTTGGGCGTTATCGGTCAGCTCAATGATGGCGTTACGCTTACCCCCATCGCCAAAGGCGGTTTGCAGTGATGAGAGCATCTCTTCGAAGCGTTCCGTTTCGACGGTAGACATGGAAAACATTAATACAAAGAATACCAGCAACAGGGTCATCAAGTCGGCGAAGGTTGTAATCCAGCCTTCGCCTTCCGACTCTTCCAGCAGCTGATTGCTGCGGTTCATACAGCGCCTCCGGCCTTACTTCGGCCAATTTTAAGCGGTTTGCGCCGGGCTTCCGGGATGTAGGATGAGAGCCGGTCATAAACATTGGCGTAATGGTCATTAGCGAGAATCCCCTGAGTGCCTTCGCGAATGATCTCCAGGTTGGTAACTTCCATCAGCGTACGGGCTTTTAGTTTGCCGGCGATGGGCAGAAAGAGCATGGAGGAAAGTAACGATCCATAAAATGTGGTCAGCAGGGCGACCGACATGGCCGGCCCGATGCTACTGGGGTCGTCCAGGCGGCTGAGCATTTGGATCAAGCCTATAAGAGTGCCGATCATGCCGAAAGCAGGTGCGTACGCTGCCATCTTGCGAAAGACATCCTGCACTACGTAGTGGCGGGAGATTAGCGAGTCGATCTCGGTCTGCAGGGTTTTTTGTACCATCTCCTGGGAGGATGCGTCGGCAATCAGGTTGCAAGCACGGCGCAGAAAATTGGAGTTAGTTTCAACCTTGGACAGCGCCAACAAGCCATTACGATGGGATATTTTACCCAGCTCGAGCATGTTGTCGACCATCTCCTGGGGGTTGGTGTCGTCTCGGGTGAACACAATATAGGCCGCGTGAAATGCCGCCGTAACGTCGCTAAAGCGAACTGTCAACAGGGTGGCGGCTACCGTACCGCCTACAACGATCATCATGCCTGGGATATTGACGAATATATCCGCGCTGCCGCCCAGCAAAATGGCGGTGATAATCAGGGCAATACCGGATATAAATCCCAGTAAGGATGCAAAATCCATAGGCGGCTGGCTCCAGGGGGTGTTATAGACAGAGTCGTTGAGTATCCGGCCTAAGTGGCTTGCTCGCAATGACCTGAGTCAGATGTATGCTTGGTGCAAAGCTAGGGAAATATTCACTACAACGAGCACCCTCTTTGCCTATCATGAGCCGGCTTGCTAACTCAAACTGATAACCGTCGAGGGCGAAACGGCGGCGTCCTTTACCCAGGGTCTTGGGGAATGCCCGTCAACGAGGGAGCTACCTTTCGGCAGTCCAGGCATCTCATCAAAACAAGCTAACCTTATCCAATAAGACGGGCGGCAACGACTGGCAAGAGAAGCTATCTGTGAGGTTTAGGCGCGCAACGGGACAAATATCTATATCCTCTCCACTCGCGTCGATGGCAGCTGAGCTATGAGTCTTCCAATACCTTCCCAACAACTACCCCTCTCGCCAGCAACCTGCTCAAATTGTGAGGCGTGCTGCTGCCGTTTGCAGGTGATGCTGTTGACCGATACCGGGGTACCCGAGCGCTATATAGCAACGGATTCTTGGGGAGGGCAAACAATGGCCCGGCTCGATGATGGCTGGTGTGCGGCCTTAGACCGCAACAGCATGCGCTGTCGGATCTATCAGCAACGACCACTGATCTGTAGGGAGTTTGAGATGGCGGAGCAGGAGTGCATCAACGAACGTGCCGAGTACTTCTCAGTCAGTGACTGAAACCGGCACGTCCGCTGATACTTAGGCGGGGTTAGACCTTGCTATAGAGCTGGCTTCCCTGCTCTTTAAACTCTTCCGCCTTGGCTTGCATCCCTTTAT
>CAXBEA010000203.1:0-2779 GCA_963974645.1 uncultured Neptunomonas sp.
CCGGGCACTTCTTGACGGTAATTAGCGATATCCTGCTCGCTCAGCCGACCCTCCAGAAAGGCACGGGCATAGACTCCTGGCGCAGAGTGGGCCTGGAAGTAAACAAGGTCTCCGGCGAAATCGTCGGTTCGGCCACGAAAGAAGTGGTTGAAACCAACTTCGAAGATCTCTGCGGCAGACGCGTAGGAGGCGATATGCCCACCGAGTTCTCCGTAGGCCTTGTTGGCTCGCATCACCATCGCCAGCGCATTCCAGCGAATGATCGAGGTGATACGCCGTTCGAGGTCCATATCACCCGGATAGAGCGGTTGCCGGGCAAGCGCAATGGTGTTGCGGTAGGCCGAGTAAGGCAACCCATTAGTGGTGACACCTAAACGATGAGCGTGATTGGACAGCTGCGACAGGATAAATTGTGCACGCTCTGGTCCCTGGGTGTCGGTCACAGCCTCAAGGGCGTCGATCCAGTCAGATGTTTCTATGGGGTCAGGGTCATGACGGGTAATTGCCGAGTTAAATTTATTATTCATCTGGAACCTCTCATTCCTGAAGCTAATGGCTATACCAACTAATTTAAAACAATCGGCATAACGCCACAGGAGGGCTAGCGATAGCTCAGCGAGCGAGTCTATTAAGCGGGGCTCGCTGATTTTAATCAGGCGGGTTAGCGGGTTGTCACGAAAGTTGTACTCTTGGCAGTATGGCCCACTATGAGCCTTCTGCCTTCTCCCTTCTGCCTTCTGTCATCTAGCGATTCTTGGGTGCCGCACCCGATCGCAGAGAACGATGCTCCACTAAAGCGGCATCAGAGTTCAGTAAAAATATCTTCTTGCTTGTGGCGGGATTTAGGCAGTGGGGCATTGAAATCTTCCGCAGATCTTTTTCCCAGCGCGACTAACACCACACTGGTGAACCCTTTTTTACGAAGTCCCAGCGCTTGATCCAAAATAGCCGGATCAAAGCCTTCCATGGGGCAGGCGTCGACTTCAAGAGTGGATACGCCCAGCAATAAGGTGCCCAGTGCCAGGTAAACCTGCTTCTCCATCCAGTGCGGGGTGTCTTTTAGGCTGTATTTGTGCAAGTCAACGAACGCAGATCGGCCTTTGTGCTGAGCTGCGCGCAGATCCTGGTTGGCGAAACGACCGGCTTCATCTTCTTGATCAAGCAGCCCTAGCAGATAATCCTCCTCAATGGAGGTTCTCGCACAAAGCGCGATGACATGTGATGCGTTGAGAATCTTCGGCTTGTTGTATTCATAGGCCCCGGATGCAGCCTTCGCAAACAACTCTTTTCCCGCTTGGGTACCGGCGATGACAAAATGCCAAGGCTGAGAGTTAACCGATGAAGGACTCAGTTGCAGCAGCTCCTTGACCTTGCCAATCGTATCGGCAGATAACGCTGAACCGGAATCAAAAATCTTGGTGGTGTAACGCTTTTTCGAATATTGAACAATGCTCATTTTTCGGCCTCTTGCTGTCTGTTTGTTATCAAATCATTGAATCTGAGGCTGAGGCTAAGCCTAAGGCCCTATAATCAACGCCTCTCTGCCTTAACCATTGCTTTCGCCATGATCAATATGTGATTGCAGCGTAAAGGTCGGGGCGTAACCTGACAAAGGACTTATACTTGCCCAGAGGATGAGGTAACCTCACCTGTATGCAGCCTAAACTCTCCTTTAACAACCTCAACACCTTTGCAACGGCCGCTCAAACGTTGAGCTTTCAAGACGCGGCCGAGATGCTTCATGTCAGCCCTTCTGCAGTCAGTCATCAGATTCGTAACCTGGAGTCGCTGCTTGGCTACCCGTTGTTTGAACGCCTGGATAAGAGCATTCGCTTGACGCATAGCGGAAGGCAGCTTTTTTCTGATATTCGCGAGCCGCTGAAGCAGATACACCAGGCAAGCCGTATGGCGCTTCGTGGGGCAGAAGACAATTTTTTGGCGTTGTCAGTAGCACCGGTATTTGCCACCCGTTGGTTGCTGCCACGGTTGAAGGGTTTTCATGCGCAGCACCCCGAGATCAACCTGTCGGTGATTGCCACCCCCGACTTGGTAAACTTCCGCAGCGACCCGTTCGACGCAGCCATCAGAATGGGGCGTGGGCGCTGGCCCAATACCGTCTCAAAGCGGCTATTTACTAAGCGTATAGTGGCTGTTTGCCATCCTGACTTACTTGAGAAGAACGGGGGTGCTTTCGCGATAGAAGCACTAACTGAGCAAGCTTTAATTCACAACTCCTCAATGCGAGGCTTATGGTTGGAGTGGATGGGCTCTGCTGGCGTGGTGCTATCCAGTGAACTATCGGGCATCGAAGTGCAGGGGACTGCTCAGGTACTGGAGGCAATCGGCTCTGGAGATGCGATTGGTCTGGTAGACCTGAGTTTTGTTGGTAACGACCTTGATGCAGGACGCTTAGTGTTGGCGAGCGAGCACGTGCTCTCCGGAGACGACGGGTACTTTCTGACCTACCCGGAAACGACGAGTGAGCGAACCTCTTTGTTGAGTTTCGAACAGTGGGGTTTTTCTGAGGTCGGTAGCGGCTAACGCGTCCAATCACCGCCGCTCGGATGGCAAATACATTGTCCTCTAAGTCTAGTCAGCAATCGTACCCGCTCTTTCAAAGGTATCGATCAGGTAGTCAGCGAAAGCACGCACGCGCCTTGGCTGAGCGCGCGCAGGAGGAAACATTATTTGCAGCGGAATTGCAGGCGAGGCGAAGTCCGGTAGTAGCTCTATTAGTCGGCCGGCCAGCATGTCGGGCCCCACGTCGAGTTCTGATTTC
>CAXBEA010000204.1:0-2712 GCA_963974645.1 uncultured Neptunomonas sp.
GCAGTACATCGATGATAATTTCCACAATAAAATCACCGTCGCTGATCTGACGGCTGTTGCTCACCTCAGCCCCCGGCAACTTAACGAGCTGTTTCGTGATCAGATTGGTATGACACCGCACCATTACCTGACTGAGCTCCGGATGCAGAAATCATGGCGGTTGCTGGAGCAATCCGACTTAAGCGTCCAGCGAATTGCCGACTCGGTAGGATACAGTTCACTTTCCTCTTTCAGTGATCGCTTTTCTCGCCACTTCGGAGAATCACCCAGCCGGTTCCGCCGAAAATCGAAATAATGTCGCCAGAATCAGAAAGTAGACGACCCTTTCCTGGCATTAAGATCAGCCCTCTGAACTGATTATACCCAAGGGGGCGTTATGACAATCACAGCCAAGGCGACATGGATAGGCTCCATCTCCGTATTTCTATGGGGAACGCTTGCTCTGTTTACCAAGCTTACCGGTGGGGATATTCCAGAATTTCAGCTGATGGCAATGACATTCGGCATCGCATTTCTATTGATGGGTGTTCGTTGGCTGCACGCGGGTCATACTGGAATCCGATACCTGCGCCAACCGCTGTTGGCCTGGTGTGTCGGAGTAGGGGGTCTATTCGGTTACCACTTCGCCTACTTTAAAGCCATGACGCTAGCTCCAGCGGTCGAAGTGAGTTTAATCGCCTATTTATGGCCCTTGTTGATCGTTCTTTTGTCTTCGCTTTTGCCCAACGAGTCATTTCGAAAGCAGCACATCATGGGCGCCGCTCTCGCTCTCGTGGGATGTTGGTTGCTAGTTGGAAGGAATGGCGATGGCTTTGCCATGGACTATGTTGATGGTTATCTGATTGCCCTGAGCTGCGCATTTATCTGGTCATCCTATTCGGTTCTGTCTCGGTTGGTAAAAAGTGTACCTACAGATGCGGTAGGCTGGTTTTGTGGTGTGACAGCCATTATTGCCTTGCTATGCCACTTAGCATGGGAAAGCACCGTGTGGCCAACAGGATGGATTCAATGGGCCGGTGTATTAGGCCTTGGCCTGGGGCCGGTTGGCATCGCATTTTTCACTTGGGATTTCGGCGTAAAGCACGGCAACATCCAGCTACTGGGCACTCTGGCCTACAGCGCTCCCTTGATCTCCGTGGTTTTGCTGATCATCGCGGGTTACGGTGAAGCCAGCAGTGCCGTCATCACCGCCAGCATTCTAATTATTTTGGGGTCACTGGTCGCTGGCAGGAAAAAGCGACCAGCATCAATCGATAAACGCTTACCTAGTCTCACCAATGGCAGCTAAGTAGATATTAAGTCACCGCGATGTCCGGTTTGTTCCCCAAAGCAGACCGCTTTTCACGCAACCCCTGGATCAACAATTATCGCATTGGCGTGTCAACACCGAGGGGATTGTGCACAACAGGTACGAACACCGAAAGGCTGATCACCTCCTGCATAATATTGAGCTGAGCCACGCTAGCCTGGGTGTAACCGATACGATTAGCGGGCCCCTGAAACAGATACTCAGCCAACGCGCCCCCTACTCACTAACGCAGCGATAATCCAGGGTTTATTTTTCAGCTCTTTGGGATGTAAGTACCCAGCAAAGGTCATAAATACGTTACTGCAAATTTGCACCAATCCTGTGATGACGAGAGGATCCAGGGGCATCATTGCCATCGTCACCCAGATGCCGGAGCAAAATAGTCATCAGCCATAATCCGCAGCGGCAACAGATCACTATTCGTCGTAATAACGGGTGATGTATCAACCCGAACCGATGTCGCCGAGTACTTACCATCCACCGTAAATGCCGCTAACTGGACGTTAAACTTACCCAGTTTGGGGAGTTTGCACAGTGCTTGGTAGATCTGATCCTGCTGGCCGAACTGGCCGCCGGTCTCTTTAACCACCGCGTTGTTGCCATCAACAATGCTGATATTATGGCCGCAGCGACCGGCAATCGGCTTAACCACATAGCCTTTAGTGGCCATCATCTCATCTAGATCGTAGCGTGACTCCAACAGATAGGGATGATCGGGAAACAGCTCCCAGAGCACAGGCAGGATCGCTTTGTTGCTTGGCACTAGGGTCCACAGCGGCTCATAGACCATGACCTCCTCACGCAACAGCACATCAACTAACCGAGGCCGTTCTGTTTTGATCCGACTGGCACCGATAGCATCGAGGGTTTCATCTTCGTCGCATTCGGCCCGCAGCTGGTCCAGCGCAGTTTCCCAGGCCCAGGTTTTCCAGACCCAGAGGATGCGTTCGCCATTCGCATCGACCACAAAGCCTTGATCGTCCCAGCCGAGCTCATCCATACCGCGGATGAGCGTGCAGCGGATGCCGGCCTCCTCCGCCGCAGACTTCATAAACTGGGCGTGATAATCCTCTTCGGGATCGTCATCCTGCATGATATGCAGCAGTGTCTCGACACCGCTTTTGCTCCAGGCGCGAACCAGATCGGGGTGGAGTTTCTTTCCCGGACAGCGCCCCTCAGAAACACCATAAGCATCAAACCAGGGTCCCTGCAGGCAAGCCGATTCGTAATAACAGGAGGCCGAATCGGCGTTGTATTCGTAGACCTTTATCCCCCGATCAGAGACGGAGAAATCGAAGCGACCGGTGATCATCTGGTTACGGCGATTGTTCCAGGATTGGCGCAATCGAGGCCAGATCGATCGAGGAAGATTAAACCGTTCGAGCAGCGCATCATCTTTGAGT
>CAXBEA010000205.1:0-2654 GCA_963974645.1 uncultured Neptunomonas sp.
CGGACGATCTGCAACGGATTCCGCTCAAGGTCCGGATCGGTGCCAGTCAACCCAAGCTGATCGAAGCGGTCACGCTGATGGAAGCCAATATCGAAGAACCGCTGAGCACTGACGATCTAGCGCGTCATGTGGGTGTATCGCGGCGGCATTTAGAGCGCCTATTTAAGAAGCATCTGCAGTCGCTGCCTTCTAAGTTTTATCTGCAGCTGCGGATGGAACGTGCGCGGCAACTGCTGCAACAGAGTGACAAGTTAATTCTAGATGTCGGCTTGGCGTGCGGATTTTCCAGCGCCTCGCACTTCAGTACCGCCTACCGTAACCATTTTGGTATCACCCCGCGAGAGGAGCGTACTCGACTGAGTGAGGCGCCTCGCGATCTCCCCCTGCGCTCTATGCTGCATAGCCCGCGCTAGCGGCTGTTTGCGACCCAGCAAAACATCAATGAAACGCGATTAGCTTGTCGCGGCAACAGGCGCAGCAGAGGGCGTACGTTGACTCAGCCAGACACCGCCAAAAACCAGCCCTGACGCCAGCCACTGCAATGCATTGAGTGATTCGCCGAGTAGCGCCAATGCCAGCAATAGGGTGAATACCGGGATTAAATTGATATAGGCCGATGCCTGGCTGACCGGTATCCGGGAAACCGCATAATTATACAGCCCGTAAGCGCCTATATTGACCAGGGTGCCCAGGTAGATAATCGCTCCTACGCCCTGGATATCTATAGCGACGGGCTGCTCGGTACCGGCGAGAAACAGGAAGGGGAAAAAGAACAGACTGCCGATCCAGGCTTGAACCGCGGTCAGCAGCCAGGTCGAGTAACGCTGCGCCAGATGCTTAAGACTCAGGGTATAAACCGCAGCGCAGATCATGGCCATAAACTCCTGCAGATTTCCCAGCAGTGGGTTAGGGGAGTGGTTATCTGCATCGGCGGTAACACTGAGCAACGCGGCACCAAAAACCGCAACCCCAAATCCGATCAGCATGTTGCGGTGAATACGTTCAGCGAAAACGAAATACGCCCCAAGCGCCACCATCAATGGCAGCAATGAAGTGATCATGCCCGCTTGAGAGGCGCTGGTATTTTCCAGCGCGGCCGCTTCGAACAGAAAATAGAGGCAGGGTTCACTCACCGCCATCAACAGCAGGTAGTTGATATCGCCACGGCGGTATTCAAACTTCCAGATCCGTGAAAAAAACAGCAGCATGCAGAGCGAGGCGACCAGCATCCGGCTGAAGATCACCACCATCGGATCATAGACCTGAAAGGCTAGTTTCAAGGCGATAAAGGAGCTGGCCCACAACAGCATGGCGATGATTAAACTCACCCCAGGCAGCCCCATTGACGTTGTTTTCACCCTAACGCACCTCGTAAGTTTATCCACTAGAAAGCAGATCAAGCCAGAAAAAGGCGGCGAGTATCGCACAGCTCGGGCAGGAGCGCGATGGGTCGGAGGGCAGGTCTGTGCGCAGGGGATTGGCTTAACGGTGAGGATCCGGGTTAGACATAGACTGCAGCCAGTCTAGTAGCGAGCGACCATGCTCAGATCAGTCTGCCCAATTAAATTGACGATAATCAAAACCGCGTTCCAGGGTGGGTTTAATCACCTGAAAATACGGTGAAAGGTCGAAGTCTCTGGGTACGAACAGGCTGTGGTGGCGGATATGAAACGACTCCTGCAGACAGCCCGGACAATAGGCTGAATCGATCGACAGCTGTTCGATATCGGGTAGGATCGGATAGCGGATTGACTGGAACGCCTGGGCTATCAATGAAGAGCAGATAGCGCGGGTTGGATCTCCCGAACCCAGAGCAAGCAACCGGCGCCGATAACGCGATGGAACAGGGGGATTGGGCAGCAGGTAGCGAACCAGGTCGAAAACATTACGAAGGTCATAGAGGTTTCCCCGCTGAGATAACGCCTGTTCAATAACCTGCTGGCACTCTGCTGAGCTCAATCCCACAGGTCGACAGATACGTGTATTGAGGCCCTCGAACGCATCAAACCCTACAGTGCGAACGCCGTCTAGAATATCCGCCTCGATAAAACGATGCTGCGCAGGAAAGGCCTCGTCAACCGGCTCACCTATATAGAGCGCAGCGTGGGACCAGGTCGATTGGGTCAGGTATTTGATCGCGCTGCTGATGCGAGTATTACCTTCGACTAGCAGCACATCGCCGGGTTGCAGCACCGCCGGCAACGATTCCGGGCTGGAGCGGACAGGGAGTGCGTACTGATCCGCTGACCTGCTCAGATAGCGTGCTAAGCCAGTGCCTAGTGCGCTGCGGAGTCGATTTATCGCTGCCAACTTACAGCACCGACCTGGTTATGGCATTCAGACGCCAGTCGTAATCGAGCAAGCGCAGTCTCGCTTGCCCCTTCAATAGTTGCTGCTGTGGCTGACTCAGGCCCAGCGCTTTGGAGTGCAGTGACCACCTGCAGTAGAACGCGTTTGATCTGAAATTTCCGGTGCAGGTGCATTGGGTGTTCCTCGTGGCCGAGCGTAATAACGATTCAAGCAAACTCCTGATTACCCATAATCATCAGCCATCACCGCGATACAAAACCTGCGAGCAAGTCCCTTGCGCCTCTGAAAGCCAAGAAGGGGGCTGTGGGTCGGCGCACAGCGTTCCTGACGGGCTTGCCGCACTT
>CAXBEA010000206.1:0-2599 GCA_963974645.1 uncultured Neptunomonas sp.
AACCTTCCTATTTCTGGCTGGCGAGCGGTTGTTACCCAACCGCAAAGGCGCCGCAGAGCAACTGGACCAGATACGCGAGTACAGTGTTGAAGTTCTCGTCAGCGCGGGCGGCCCGCTGGTCGGTAGGAGTATTTCTGAAGCGGGCTTACGCCACCTCAGCCACGGTTACCTAGTCGATATCGAGCGTCAGAACCGGCTGCTTACGGCGGTCCCTCCCGAAACCCTGCTAGAGACGAATGACAAGTTGGTCTTTATCGGCGCACCGGAGTGCGCCCGTGAACTCAGGCTGATCCAGGGACTCGAAGCCGCTAACGGCGATGTTGATAAACTTGAGATTGCGCGCCACGAACGCTGCCTGGTAGAGGCGGTTATAGGACCTGAGTTTGCCGGGCTTAACCAGACCATTCGCCATGCAAAATTCCGCTCAAGGTTTCAGGCTGCGATTATCTCCGTATCTCGAGGCGGCCGCCGCCTGCCCGGAAAGATAGGCGATATCAAACTACAGGTCGGCGACACCCTGCTACTGGAAACCGGCCAGGAGTTTTTGGAGCAGTACCGATTTCGCAAAGACTTCCTGCTGGTCAGCGGGCTTAACGACTCAACCCCACCCCATTTTGAGAAAGCCCCGCTAGCACTGTTTATTCTAAGCGGGATGGTCCTTGCCAGCGCCTTCGGCCTGTTATCGATACTAGAAGCCTCACTGATTGCGGCCGGCTTTATGCTGGCCACAGGCTGCGTCAGCCCGGCCAAAGCCCGACGCTATATCGATCACAACGTGCTTGTGGTTATCGCCGCATCTTTCTCGCTAGGCGCGGCGATGACCAAAACCGGCGCAGCCACCCAGATTGCCGAATTTCTTATTCCGCACAGCGGCCTCTCACCCTGGCTGGCGCTCGCGATGGTCTACCTGCTCACGGTGGCCTTTACCGAATCGATCACCAACAACGCCGCAGCGGTACTGATGTTTCCGATTGCGATGGCCGTTGCAGAGCAGCTGGGGGTTAATTTCATGCCCTTTGTGATTGCGATCATGTTCGCCGCTTCGGCCAGTTTTATGACTCCACTAGGCTACCAGACCAACTTGATGGTAATGGGCCCTGGTGGTTACCGCATTGGTGACTACTTACGTCTAGGCGTTCCTCTCAGCCTACTCGTTGGCTGCACCTCGATCCTGTTAATCCCCTTGATCTGGCCCTTCTGAATCAAGGATGCTAATGAGGCTTTTTATGTCTACACCCGTTTCTACGGCAGAACTTTTTGAATTCGATATCAAGGCGGTGATCCAGCTGGCAAAAACCGCCGGTGACGCCATCATGGCGATCTACCAGCGTGACTTCGCCATCTATGACAAAGCCGATGCCAGCCCACTGACCGAGGCTGATCTAGCCTCCCATCATGCGATCGTCGACGGCCTGGCTAAACTGACACCGCAGATTCCGGTACTCTCAGAAGAATCCGATGCAGCGGTGCTTGAGGCACGGGTAAACTGGAGTCGCTACTGGCTGATCGATCCGCTGGACGGTACCAAAGAGTTCATCAAGAAAAATGGTGAATTCACCGTCAACATTGCCCTAATCGACCAAGGCGAGCCACTGTTTGGCGTCGTCTATGCACCTGCACTGGATTGCCTCTACTGGGGCGGTCGTGAGCTGGGGGCCTTCAAACAGCTAGCGACAGCCCCCGCAACCGCTATTCAGGTTAGCGCACCGCCTTCAGGTGCCAGCGGCTGGCGCGTAGTTGGCAGTCGTTCGCATCAATCCGAGGCGTTCAAAACCTTCGTTGCCGGTCTGGATCAGGCCGAAATCGTTGCTATGGGCAGCTCATTAAAGCTCTGCCTAGTAGCCGAAGGGGCTGCGGATATCTACCCACGCTTGGGCCTGACCAGCGAATGGGATACTGCCGCAGCTCAAGCAGTGGTCGAAGCCGCCGGCGGTTTGGTGCTGGAACACCCGGCGCTTACCCCGCTGCGCTATAACACCCGTCCAGACACGCTGCTGAATCCGTTCTTCATAGTCTGCGCAGAAAAACAGCCGGCGTGGTCCGAAGGCTTGTCGTCGGAATAAATTCCGACCGACAGGGCACCTCCTGTAGGTCGGGTTTCAACCCGACGCAGGCCCGACCCTAAACCGATGTCGGAATAAATTCCGACCCACAGGGCACCTCCTGTAGGTCGGGTTTCAACCCGACGCAGCAGTGCCGAACCTGCACAGACAGATGTCGGAATAAATTCCGACCTACAGGAACGGGGATGTTATGCTGCACAGCCATCAGCATCACATCATTTCAGTGTCCTATGAACATCACCCAACCCCCTCAAAAAACCATCGTTATCACCGGCGCTACCGGTGCTATCGGTGGTGCCTTGGCATTTGAATACGCAGCACCTGGCGTTAGCTTAGTACTGCAGGGACGTGATCAGCAGCAACTCGAGGCACTGGCTGTTCGCTGTCAGCAGCGAGGCGCGCTGACCCAATGCACAAGCTTTGATCTTCGCGACACAGCGAAGCTTCGAGCCTGGGCTGCGGAACTCTGTATAACCACCCCACCCGACCTGCTGATCGCCAATGCGGGAATGAACATCAACATCGGTGAAAATGGC
>CAXBEA010000207.1:0-2584 GCA_963974645.1 uncultured Neptunomonas sp.
TCCCGCTCTAACAGCGCCAGAACGACCGAGCCCGCGGCGAGCGAGGTGGTATAGGAAGACGCCAGCGGCAACGGCGAGAAACTGGGGTTCAGGCCCATCAACACCCGGTTAAAACCCATGTCGGTAAAGGCACCACAGGTCGCCGCAACCACGGCTTCGGTCGCTTTCCATTCGCGCCGCAGTTCATCATTACTGGCGAAGCCTGGCACTGACAGAGTGACCAGTTCCGGCCGTTTTGCCCGCAACTGGGCGAAATCGACCCCCAAGCGCTGCATAACCCCAGGACGGAAACTTTCGATCACCACATCGGCTTTTTCGATCAAGGCTAACGCCTGTGCCAGACCCTGTTCGCTTTTTAGATCCAGCCTCAGACAGCTCTTATTGCGATGCAGGATCGCATTGGCCGGATGATCCCAGTGCGGCCCTTCGGGCGGATCTATATGGATCACGGTGGCGCCAAAATCGGCCAGCACCATCGCCGCGGCAGGGCCTGCTATCTGTTGGCCGAAGTCAATGACGCGTACACCTAGCAATGGCAATCGGTTGTTATTTTTCATGTCGATTAATCCTGATTAACGCGGTTCCAGATCTGCTCAACCGCTATGGCTGGTGCTGGAATCAAAATTTTCGTTTCTGCCGGCGGGCCGACTGTGTTTAAGCGATGACGTTGCTGAAGGCGTTCCAAGAACGTCATCGAGAGGAGATGGTATGAGCGAAACCAAGCGTAAACCAGCAATAAAAAATGGCTCTAAGGCGTCGTTTATTTTATGGCTGGATAAAATGAGTGCCGGCATAAGGCAGCGGGGTTTTAGAGCGCTGCTATCATCTTTCTAATTAAGCCATAAAAAATATGTAGTCTTAGGCCGGTTTTTTATTGCTACTCATCGTGTGATAGATCTATAACAATAGCTTTCGTATCGATTTGCGCTGTTTTATGGCTCGATCGATACATTGGACTCGCATAACAAATTTAATAAATCCAGCGAAGAGTCGGATCATGAATATTTCATATAAAAACATTGTGATACCGGTAGATCTTGCTCACGAGAGTTCGTGGCGCACGGCTCTACCGGTCGCACTGGATCATGCACGCCGTCATGCAGCCGTGCTGCATGTGGTGACTGTCGTTCCTAACGCGGACATTCCGGCAATAGCGGCTCACCTGCCTAGCGGGATTGATCGGCATATTCAGGAGCAGGGGACCGAGCAGTTGAACGCCCTGGTGCAGCAACGGGTGCCTGAGGATATTGCTGTGGAGGTCGTTGTGGGCCAAGGAAGTATCTATAAAGAGGTGTTGCGAATCGCAGCAGCGGTTGATGCTGATTTGATCGTGATGGCTTCGCACCGCCCGGAACTTATTGACTATCTTTTTGGTGCCAATGCTGCCCATGTCACCCGACATGCGCAATGCTCGGTGCTGGTCGTGCGTGAAAAAGAGCAGAGGATCGCATCATGAATAATAAAAACTATCAGCTGCCAGAAACAGGCCTGTTCGCAGGTACTCATCCGATCATGGCGATCGGGTCGGGGTTGCTGGTGATGGCTTTCGTGCTATTTACTATCGTCGATCCAGAGTATGCCAACACGGTCTACAGTGCTGCCAAAGGTTTTATCGCCGCCGAGCTAGCCTGGTATTACGTTGGCTTGATGAGCTTCTTCCTGTTCTTTGCGATCTGGCTGATCTTCAGCCGCTACGGTGATATTCGCTTGGGCAAGGATACCGACAGACCCGAATTCAGCAACTTCTCCTGGTTTTCGATGCTATTTGGTGCCGGCATCGGCATCGGCATCCTGTTCTGGAGCATTGCTGAACCTATCTATCATTTTCAGAGCAATCCGCTGATAAGCGAAGCACAGCAGCTAACGGTGGAGGCCGCTCAGGTCGCCATGCGGATCTCTATTTTTCATTGGGGGCTACACGGCTGGGCGTTGTTTGCGGTATTCGGTCTGATCTTGGCGTACTTCTCCTATCGTAAGGGGTTACCGCTGTCGATCCGCTCCAGTCTCTACCCGATCTTTGGTGACCGTATCTACGGCCCCATCGGTCATGCGGCAGATCTACTGGCGGTGTTCGGTACGGTGTTTGGTATCGCTACCTCGCTGGGATTGGGTGCGCAGCAGATGAATGCCGGACTGTCCTACCTGCTGGGTATTGAGGTCTCGACCAGCAACCAGGTGATCCTGATTGCGATCCTGTCGGTGATTGCAACTGCGTCGGTACTGACCGGGCTGAACAAGGGTATCCGTATCCTCAGTGAATTGAATATGCAGCTTACGGTGGCGATTCTGGTGCTGTTTGTGGTCTTCGGTCCGACCTCTTACGTGCTGGGCTCTTTTATCACCAATACCGGCGACTATCTGTTCCATGTGGTCGAGTTGGGCTTGTGGGTCGATCCGGATCCTGAGGGGCAGTGGCAGGGCTGGTGGACCATCTTCTACTGGGGCTGGTGGATCGCTTGGGCTCCCTTCTGCGGCATTTTTATCGCCCGTATCTCCAAGGGTCGCACCATTCGTGAATTTGTTCTTGGTGTTCTGGTTGCGCCGACTATGTTGGCCACCTTCTGGATCTCTATCTTCGGCAATA
>CAXBEA010000208.1:0-2457 GCA_963974645.1 uncultured Neptunomonas sp.
AAATCTCTGTATACCTCCGCAGCCCGCGTCGGAATAAATTCCGACCTACAACCTCCGCCCCCTGTAGGTCGGGTTTTAACCCGACAAATCTCTGTATACCTCCGCAGCCCGCGTCGGAATAAATTCCAACCTACAACTTCCACCCCTGTAGGTCGGGTTTTAACCCGACAAATCTCTGTACACCTCCGCAGCCCGCGTCGGAATAAATTCCGACCTACAACCCCCAACCCCTGTAGGTCGGGTTTTAACCCGACAATTCACGAGTGACGGCCGATAAAGCCCGCGCCCCCGGTAATAACAATGACCATCTCTAAACCTTGCGCAAATAACCGCAGATTAAAAATAAGGGCGCATTATCGCGCGATACCAGCCCTGAATAGCAGCCACCGCCTAGTCCAATAGATATGCGCCTGGAAAAGCGCCCTAGGACTGCCCCCACGTCAGGGCTGAATCAGTGCTGAAACAACGCCAATAGCTCCTCTGCAACCAACGGCTTTGCCGCCTGGTCGACCTCCCCGTAGATCCCCTGCGCCAGCTGCTGCTTGCGCGCCTGCAAGGCGAGGATTTTCTCCTCCACGGTCCCTTCAGTGACCAACTTAACCACCAACACCGGTTTTTCCTGGCCCATCCGGTGAGCCCGATCGGTCGCCTGCTGCTCTGCGGCAGGGTTCCACCAGGGATCGTAATGGATCACCGTATCCGCCTGAGTCAGATTCAACCCCAGTCCACCCGCTTTAAGACTGATAAGAAACACCGGTACGGCACCGCTCTGAAAGCGGCTGATAACCTCGTCGCGTTTTCGGGTTCGGCCGGTCAGCTTGGTGTAGGGGATATTCAAGCCATCCAGGGCAGTACCGATAATCTGCAGCATGCTGGTGAACTGAGAAAAGATCAGAATTCGCCGCCCCTCTTCGATCAGCACCGGCAGCATCTCTTTGAGCATCTGCATTTTTACCGATTGCACCACCCCTTTAGCACTCTCGAGCTTCACCAAGGCCGGATCACAACAGACCTGGCGTAGCTTGAGAAGCGCATCCAGCATCTCTATCTGGCTGCTAGCAAGCCCCTTTTGCTCCAGCAACTGCTTGACCCGCTTATGCATGGCAATACGGATACTCTCGTATAACCGCGCCTGATCGCCCGCCAAGGGCAGACTGCGAATAATCTCGGTCTTCTGCGGTAACTCCTGCAGTACGGCCTCTTTGGTACGCCGTAACATAAAGGGGCGTAGCTGCTGCACCAGATGCCGTTGCTGCGCCCTGTCGCCCTGCTCGATCGGGCGACGGTAACGCGCCGTAAAATCACGTCGGCTACCCAAGTAATCAGGCATCAGAAAGGCCATCAGCGACCAGAGCTCACCCAGATGGTTCTCCAGCGGCGTGCCGGTCAGACAGAGTCGGGATGCGGCCGTTAACCGGCAGGCGGCCTGCGCCGTTTTCGAACTTGAATTTTTAATCACCTGCGCCTCATCGAGGATCACCCATGAAAAGGACTGCTGCTGCAACCGCGCCAGATCACGACTGAGCAAAGCGTAGGTGGTGACCCACAGGTCTGTAGCGGGCCCCTGCCGATGCCGGTCTTTACCATGCAGCAGCCTGACACTCAGATCCGGGGTAAAACGCCGAATCTCAGCCACCCAGTTGCCGATCACACTGGTGGGGGCTACGATCAGCACCGGAGCCTGCAAACGCCCCGACTGTTTTTCAAGCAGCAGATGCGCCAGGGTTTGCAGCGTTTTACCCAGCCCCATATCATCCGCCAGGATTCCCCCAAAGCCGTATTTACCCAAAAACTGCAACCAGTTAACCCCCTGCTGTTGGTAGCCTCTGAGCTCGGCCCGCAGTGCCGCGGGGGGTGCCACCGGGGCGATGCCGTCAAAGTGCCGCAACTGAGCAAGCAGGTCTAGCAACGCGGCATCGCCACCCCAGGGTGACAGGGGTTCAGTGCTGATAGCCTGCGGATCCGCGATCGTTATCTCTGCCTGGGCCGCGCCGTTCAGCAGCGCCAGCTTCGCCATGTCCGACGTCCGCAGACGCAGTACCCGCGCATCCGCACAGACCTTATCTGAGCCCAACTCAAGCAGCGTGTTGATAACCGGCAGCAGTGCAGCCATGGGCAGTTTGAGCCAATGTCCGTCACCGATTTCGATCATCCGCTGCGTCTGGCTCGATCCATCCTCCCACCCAGAAGCTCCGCCAACCTGTGGGCGCATCAAGGCCCCCTCTAAGAGACGTTCGATCAGCGGCAGCAACTCAACCGACTCGCCATCGATATCAATACTCAGGCTCAGATCAAACCAGCCCGCGTCGCTTGGCTGCAGCTCTGCCTGCCAATGCCCGGCTTCAGAAAAGCGCATCTGGAAAGTGGGATCGATGCTGACCAACCAGCCCGCATCGCGCAACAGCGGAATAGCCTGCAGCAAAAAGTTGCTCCGGGTTGGTCCCCTTGCCGCCGGCA
>CAXBEA010000209.1:0-2366 GCA_963974645.1 uncultured Neptunomonas sp.
AATACCCAGATTGGCAGTATAGATAAGCGCTACTTTGTCGGTTTGGCGAGCCCTGCTGCTGCAGGTGTGGTGGCGGGTATGGTCTGGGTCGGTACCCAGTTCGAGATCGATGCTAGCCATTATGCGATGGCGATTGCGCCGGTTGTCGCCTTATCGGGGATCCTGATGGTCAGTAATTTTTATTACAATAGTTTCAAAGAGATCGATCTTAAGGGCAAGGTTCCCTTTGCGGTGCTGCTGGGCATCGTGATGGTGCTTGCGGTTATTTCGATAGATCCCGCGACCCTGCTATGGCTTATCTTTGTCGTGTATGCCTGTTCTGGTCCGGTTCAGTCGGTGCTGCGCTACCGTAAAAGAAAGGCTTCATAATCTATCCTCGCTGAATCCGAGGTGGGTTGTTTTATCCGTTAATCATTGTTGAGTTGTAGATGCAATTAGCCAGTCTTGTGAATAGTTTTGGTGGCCATATGCAGCGTAAATATGGCTACCGGGTCCACAAGCTGGCCCTGAATGCCAGTTTTACCTGCCCCAATCGCGACGGAAGTAAGGGGTTGGGCGGCTGTACCTTCTGCAATAACACCTCGTTTAATCCCAACAGCAAGCAGCCGCCGAGTATCGCCGAGCAAATTGAGGCGGGACGGCAGGTGATTCGCAAGCGTACCGGTGCACAACGCTATCTAGCCTATTTTCAAGCCTATACCAACACTTATGCCGATATCGAATACCTGAAAAGGCTATATGATGAGGCGCTGAGCGAGCCGGATGTGATCGGTCTTTCGGTAGGCACGCGACCCGACTGTGTGCCCGATCCGGTGTTGGATCTGCTAGCCAGCTACCAGGCGCAGGGTTACGAGGTCTGGCTGGAGCTGGGGCTGCAGTCGGCCAATGACGCAACCCTGGCGCGAGTCAACCGAGGTCATGGCTGGGCGGAGTATGAGGATGCGGTGTTGCGCTCGCGCCAGCGAGGGCTGCAGCTCTGTACTCATTTGATCGTCGGCCTACCGGGCGAGTCCGCATTGGCCAGCGTTGAAAGCTTTGATCGGGTGATGGCGTTAGGTACAGCGGGACTCAAGTTGCATCCGCTGCATATCGTTAAAGGGACTCAGCTGGCACGACAATGGAAACAGGGGCTCTATCAGGGCGTGTCCTTCGATGATTATGTTGAGACCTGCATCGAAATTGTTCGCCGTAGCCCCCCCGAGTTAGTTTTCCATCGTTTGACGGGCACTGCTGAGGCGGGGCTGCTGTTGAGTCCGGGCTGGTGTGCTAAAAAGTGGCGCGCGCTCAATGCGATAGCCGAAGGGTTGGCCGGTTCGGCAAAGGGCTCCGGTGGTGGCGCAGATGCTGGTGCAGATAGCAGCATAAACAAGAGTGTAGGTTCGCAGCTGAGCGCCTCGGCTGAGCTGCGCCAAATTCAGCTGACTCAGGTCTGTTCGTAAGCGTTGCGGACCTCCTGGGCAATGATCTCGATGCCTCGCTTCACCTTGTCGGCCTCCTGGGTATAGGTCACACGGATACACTCGTGTTTGTGCTGCCATGGGTCTTCGATGCCAGGGAAGAAGTAGTGGCCCGAAACCACCAGTACGCCCCGCGCTTTAAGTCGCTGGTAGAGCTCCAGGCTTGAGATCGGTAGATCCTTAAACCAGAGCCAGAGGAACATCGCCCCTTCAGGTTTGTGGATGTAATAGGGCAGGTCGCCCAGAGCTGCGTGGAACCAGTTGAGCGCCAGTTGCGAGCGCCGTTGGTAGTAGGGTTTAACCAGATCATTGCTGATGCGGATGATCTCGCCACTGCGGACCATGTCTTGGGTTAGGACTGCGCCGAAACTGCCGGTAGACAGGTTCATTACCGCGTTGATGGATGAGACCGCACGAATAATTTCTTCGCGGGCAACAATAATACCGGTGCGAGCAGCGGGCAGGCCGAGCTTAGATAGGCTCATGCAAGCGACGATGTTTTCATTCCAGAGCGGTGTCGCGTCGGTAAAGATCAGGTTGGGAAACGGCGTGCCGTAGGCGCCATCGATGATAAGCGGAATACCATGCTGTTTGGCCAGTTCATCCAGTTTCCCCAGCTCTTCGTCGGTAATGACATTTCCGGTTGGGTTGGTGGGGCGTGAAACACAGATCGCACCGGTTTGATCGGAGATTTTTATCTCATCAAAGTCGACTCGATACTTGAAGCTATGGGCATCCAAGAAGTCAAATTTTGGGTGTCCTGCGGTGAAAAAATCACGGTTGAGTCCTGCGTCCGAATAACCAATGTACTCGGGGGCCAGCGGCAGCTGAATCTTCTTCTGCTGGCCGTCGCTGTACTCCCCTGCAAACATGTTAAACAGCATAAAGAAGCCGGATTGGCTGCCGTTG
>CAXBEA010000210.1:0-2292 GCA_963974645.1 uncultured Neptunomonas sp.
TTTTACTATCTGATTCATCATAGGTATCCCAAAATTCGTTATTGCTTCAGTCGCGTTAAAGCAGCGTTGATCTGTCCGGTTTGTAATAACCAGTCAAGGCGGGCCAATTGAAACTGGGCGTGCAACTCTATCCCGGCGACTAAGCCCTCGGTGCGCTGCTGCAGGGTAAGCAGATATTCCGTGGTGTTCATATCACCGCTACGCCACTGCTTTTCCAGCAGGTTTTCCCTACGCTCGCCCCGACCCTGAAGCAGCGATTGCCAGCGCGCATAACCTTGCTGAAACTCAGCCAAGGCGGCAGTGCTCGCTTCGATGGCCCGCTGCTGTCTGCGTCTGGTCGCCCGATAGCGGGCTTCGGCGGAGAGGGCCTGCTGACTGGCGGCTCGCGCTTCGGCGCTATAGTTATTGCGAACATTGAGGGGGATGGAGAAGGTAACGGCTAGCACTCCGTCTGCATCGGTTTGCCCGGCATTCACACCGAAAGTAGGATCAGCCTTGGTTTCACGGCGGGCCAGCTCCGCGGCCTGTTGCAACACGTCCCACTCGTACCGGGCGGCTAACACCGCAGGGTGCGCATCCAGCCACGCCGCTGTTTGCTCTGGATTAGCGTCGGGCCAGAATTGCTCCGGTATCTGGGCCCGCTCGGGAGACCAGCCGGGTAGTCGCTCACGTAAACGCGCCTCTACCCGTTTAAGCTGGACCTGCGCCTGAGCGGTGGCATTGAGTTTTTGCGACAAACTTAAAAAAGTCAGCTCCGCATCCACCTGACCCAGATCGCCGGCCTGTTGCCGCTCGGTAACCAGGTCGAGCAGGGTTTCCAGTTGCGTCTCCTGCTGCAGCGCCAGCGCCGAGTGGCTGCTGGCGGCTTGCCACTCAATCAGTGCCTGTAACGCGTCAGCCATCTCCTGCTGCAGGGTGAATTCAAAGGTTTGACGGGCGGCAGCACGGCTAAAGCCCGCTTGTTGTTTTCGGACAGCGCGTTTATCCCGCCAATCGATGGTCTGATTGATCCCGATCCGGTAGTTATTATCCTGACCTTCACGTTCAAATTCCGTTTCCAGTTCCGGATTGTATAGCGGTCGCTCGCGGCCTTCGGCCATCGACATGACCGAGTTCATCGTCTCTTCGGCCGCAATGGCATCAGGATGCTGCTTGATCTGGCTTACAAACCAGTGTTCCCATGATGAATCCGAGGGCGCAGCGAACACCGCTCCCGGCAGATAAAGGGTGCAGATGCACCCCGCAATGAAGCGTTTAAATACACACCAACGCATATGGATATCCTTTTAAATAGAGCTGAATAATACTGTTGATACGGCGTGGCGCAGTTAAGCCCAGCCAGCCCTATTACCGGCGTAGCCTGGGTTTACTATCGAACCCGGTTTATCGCGAAGGAAGGCGCTCGGCCAGCCAGGCGCATCAACGCCGGCGCCGAAAAGAACAGCGGTAAGAGGTTGCATAGAGGTTCATCCCAACAATCAAATCAAGTCGAATGCCAAACACTTGAGCTCGGCTAAAAATATAAACTAAGGGTTCGACTAGACGATTGGAGGGCGAAGATCAGGAAAGATCAAAGTAGAACGGTAGGCGAATGGATGCTCAGGCAGTTTAAGCACCAATGGTGCAATATCCACTTTAACATTACAGGTTGAAAGAAAGAGCTGCGCCACACCATGGCAGTGGCAGCAGTGGTGGTAATCAGATTGCTCGGCGGTGGCAGAGCGGGCCCTGTTTTTCTGGTTTAGTTCGTCATCAACCGAGTCAGACGCATGTATGTCCGCAAATGCAAGGTGTTGCACCTTCGGTTGATCGAGTTGCTGTACGTCTGCCATAGCGATCACCGACTGCATTGCAATCAGTGTGACCAGCATGTAAGACAACAACGTTCGCAACATTGGTTTTATTTTCACCTATGGGTCAACAGCTTGTGGGATTGAATGAGCGATCTACGATAAATCGGTGCAGTATAAAAATGTGCGCGAAGTTAATCGTACATGGATAGACAAGTCAATCTTTCCATCGTTCCCAGAACAAACGCATGACCATAATTTATATCCTGAATGTGCCCTTTTTACGGACAGGCAGCGCGCGATTAGCGACAGATGCTGAGCGTTTTTTAAGCAAACTGCATCAATAAACGGATTAACAAACGTTCACGCGGCTGTCCTGTCCTCAGGGGCTATCGGGTTCAAAGAACAGACTGTCAATATTGGCTGTACTCTTTGAAGATGCTGATCTCGTTATCCTCAGTGACGGCATACACCTTAAACGCATCTTTGCGCGAATCCGGCA
>CAXBEA010000211.1:0-2288 GCA_963974645.1 uncultured Neptunomonas sp.
CAAATCCTTCCGCATTGCCGCCGATCGCGCTAACCGATAACCCGCGTGAAACCACTCTTCCTCCATGTTGAGCGCTGTGGCGATGTTACTGACACTACTGGAAAATCAAACCTTACTTCCCGCACCCCTGTTAAAAGTCTATCGCTAACTATTGGAGAACCCCTATGTTCAAACGAATGAGTGCCGTTATTATCCTTACTCTGATCTCTCTGTCGTCACTGGCAATGGCGGAGTCATTGGAAATGTTTGTTGAAAACAGATCGAACAGCCTGCTGGCCGAGATTGATAAAGGGCGTGAAAATTTCGCAATCACCCCCGAGATTTTATACACCAAGGTGGGCGATAGCCTAAATGAACTGGTGGACTTCAACACTATTACCCGTGGCGTGATGGGTAGCTATTACAAGGGAGCAACAGCTGAGCAGCGAACTGCATTTAAACAGACCTTCAGCACCTCCATTATCGAAACCTACACCAAGGCCCTGGTGGTGTTTAAAAGCAAAAGTATCGAGGTCATACCGCTTGCACAACAACCAGATTCCAAGGCTATCCTGTCGATGAAGGTAACTACACAAGACGGTGCGGTATTTATGCTGACCTATAACATGGTAAAGAATGAGTCCCGCTGGCGGGTTAGGAATATCATCGTCGACGGCATAAATCTGGGGCTGACCTACCGCAATCAATTTAAAGCGATGATGACCGAGCACCACGACGACATTAATGCTGTCATTAGCCACTGGAGAGCAACAGAGCCTAACGACAACAGCTAAATTGAGTTTACTGGATGGCATAATGTTGTCCCTGATGCTTGTTGTGCTGTCGCGGAACATCGATTCGTGTTGGGCTTGGTGAAAACTTTCCAGGGAATCGAAATGGCACAGATGGTGATGGCGCTTTTGTTTCTGGGGATGCTAACAGGCTGCTCTCGCTCCTGGAGCAACTTCTCTCAGTATCCAGGATTCAGTCAATACTATGCGCAATATCCCCGTAACCCTCTCCCCGCAACCGATGACGAGCAGGCGTTGTTAACCCGTTTTCGCCCACGCCTCTTTGTCGATAAGACGGCAGAGGGTCCAATCAGCTTTTACCGCGATTATATTGCCCAGGGGGTTCTCAACGATGCCACCGGTGCACGCCTATCAACACAAGTTGGTCGTCAGCAGCTCAACCTGTACCGAACCCGGACCGATGTAGTATTTGTTCATCAGCCGCAACCGATCCCAGCCACACCGGAGGTGTTTGCCCGTATTGATTACGATCAACACCCTGTATTGGGGCAACTTTCGTTTCTGACCTACCACTTTGTGTTTCGCAACTCGGGGATCGCGGCCGAGCTACTGCGCTGGCAAGAGTGGCTCTTATCCTTAGTTGCTGATCCTAGCAACTGGCATCAACTGGATCACTACACCGCAGCCACGATCGTTCTGGACTCAACAAAAACGGCCATCGCATTGATATTGCAACAACACAACCACGAACGCAGTTATGTCCTGGGCGCTGATCTGCCCTACACCAACGACCGGATCTCTCTGGTTGCTGCGGTACGTTCAAACGAACTCTACCCATGGCATAGCGGTGCAGAAAAGCACCCTGTGGTACGTTTTCTGAGTCAAGATACATTGCCCTATCTCGTGACTGGACTGAATAAACCTTGGCTAGCCGGGAGCGATTTGAGCAAAGCTGAGCGCAGGGCGGACTACGCATTACGTTTCATTCCCGCTACCGATGCCTTTTATAGCTTCGCAGGTTACCTGGGCCAACGCCGCCGGATGGCGGGTCGAGATGCACCACCGGGGGCGGATTATAATACGCCGCCCCGCTTCAAGCGCCCGCTGATAAGACTGGTTGCGTTCAATTGGCAAGAGGGTGATACCGAGCAGATGAACTCATTGATCGAATTCTTTGCAGATTCTCGCACCGACCAGCCACCCTTTACCCGCTTGCTGGATCGTTTCAACCACAAACTGGCGCTAGCTCACGCGGTACGGCAGCTCTCGAATAAACCCTTCCCAGTCTTTACAGCTAATCCTTAAAAAGCTCATCCAATTTTTCATCAATCGCATCCATTAGCCCATGCGAAGCGTAAGCAGTAGATTAACCCCACGGTCGTGGGGAACGCGACAGCATAACGGTTGAATATCCTCGGCACGGCGGTTCATCCCCACGGTCGTGGGGAACATAGCCACATGCCGTCCAGGCGCTTGGCTAGGCGCGGTTCATCCCCACGGTCGTGGGGAACACCTGTTGTGGACTATCCAGTAGGCCTCTGGGTCCGGTTCATCCCC
>CAXBEA010000212.1:0-2196 GCA_963974645.1 uncultured Neptunomonas sp.
TCAGAGTTCCTGTATTGATCAGAACTCCTGTACAGGTCAGAGTTCCTGTTGCAGATAGGCACTCAACTTAGCAGCGGGTAGATAACCGGGCATCAGCGAACCGTCTTCAAACACCAGCGCCGGTGTCCCTGTAACCCCAAAGGCATTGCCCATCGCATACTGCTCGGCGACAGGATTGTTGCACTCCTTAGCAGGTACCTGGCCACCCGACTTGGCGGTCGTCATCGCCGCCTTACGGTCATCAGCACACCAGACCGATACCATTTCGTTATAGGTTCTGGAACCCAGTCCCGCGCGCGGGAAGGCCAGATAGCGAATTTCGATCCCCGCTTGGTTGTACTCGGCCATCTCGCCATGCAGCTTCTGGCAGTAGCCACAGTCAACATCGGTAAAGGCATAGACGACAGATTTAACCTCTCCAGCGGGAGAAAAAATCACCATATCCTCTTTCTTGAGCGTCTTCAGGGTCTGGGCACGCTCAGTCTTTTGCCGCTGCTCGCTCAGGTTAACAAAGCGCTGACCCTGGATTTCAAATAGCTTACCGAGAACAAAATGCTTGCCATTGGCGCTGGTAAAGATGATTTCGCCGGTATCGATCTCAACTTCGTAGAGACCATCGATCGGCGAGGGCTTGATAGCGCGGATCTGAATCTGATCGTTAACCACGTTGAGATTCTGAGTAATCGCCTGCGTCATCGCCTCAGTGACGGGAGCGGCCAGAGTCAAACTGCTGGTAGATAGCAGTACAAGGGAAGACAGATAAGCCGATAGACGCATGAATACCTCGGGTCTAAGTGAATAAGTTTTCGTGAATACAGTTAGCTGCACCCACACTGAGCAGGGAAACATTAGAGTCTCGCCCCAGCAACAAGTTCAGCCGCGTGGGTGGTGTTTTTGGTGTAGCGATTGTAAACGCTGCTGAGCGATATGGGTATAGATCTGGGTCGTTGACAGGTCACTGTGCCCCAACAGCAGCTGCACCACCCGCAGATCAGCACCGTGATTGAGCAGATGGGTGGCGAACGCATGCCGCAGCGTATGCGGCGATAAGGGTTTGTCGATCCCGGCCAGTAACGCATAGTGTTTGATCCGGTACCAAAACGTCTGCCGGGTCATCTGGGTGCCTCTATTGCTCGGAAACAGTACCTCACTGTCGGCCTGTTTGAGCAAGAGCATGCGTCCCTGGCGCAGATAACGCGCCAGCCAATCGATAGCAATTTCACCCAGCGGCACCAGCCGCTCCTTGCTGCCCTTACCCATGACTCTAACCACGCCTTGGCGCAGGTTAACCATCGAGACCTGCAGCGAGACCAGCTCACTGACCCTCAGGCCGCAGGCGTATAGCAGTTCCAGCATCACTCGGTCACGAAAACCTATAGGGTCCTGTGGATCAGGCGCCGCCAGCAACTCTTCCACGTCGAGCTCGGTCAGCACTTTGGGCAACGGACGAACCAACTTGGGACTGTCGACCTGCAGTGTCGGATCATGCTCGATCCGCTGTTCGCGCAACTGGTAGCGGAAAAAACCGCGCAGGCAGGAGAGCAGCCGTGCCGTCGAGGAGGGGCTGTAACGCTTGCGCAGACGTAGATTGAGATAACCCAGGATATCGGCACGCTCGGTCGCCAACAGCGGTTTCCCCGACGCCTCGAGCCAGCTCGAAAACGCCTTTAGATCGCGGCGGTACGACGACAACGAATTGTCACTAAGCCCTTTCTCGTGCCATATCGCTTCAAGATAGGCCTCGATTTCAGGATAGCCTGGATAGCTGTGTTTGAGCGGCGTTTTCATGGCGACCTTTATACCACCCTGTGACAACGGCCGGTACGTTTATCCGTTTATAGACTTCAGCCGCGATCCACTCTATCCGTAAAAAACAGCCCAGAGAATGACCCCATTTTTTCTTAGAAAACGCCTTAAGTGTTCGTTAAGAAAAGCCCTCTAGCATCGGTGCCATCCATAGAGGGTCTTGCTTATGTATGCCGCCGAATCGCTTACTCTATCTCTCGACCAGTCGCCTGATTGCTCCGGCTGTACGTCAGACAACAAGTCATTTGCTAGCAGCCATATCATTGCGCTAGACGATCCGCGGCCCCCTCCAGGCTTGCTCAGAATCCGGCACGCTGGGGCAGCTACTACCAGGAGCAACCGCTGCTGATGGCCGGTCACATAGGCCGCAGTATCGCCCGACTGGGTAAA
>CAXBEA010000213.1:0-2156 GCA_963974645.1 uncultured Neptunomonas sp.
CGACCCACAGGGATGCTGTTGTAGGTCGGTATTCATTCAGACAACTTGCGCGCAGGAGATAGCTTAGATATACCCCTTCGCCTTAATCATCGCCAACACCTGGTCGGCGGCTTCATCGGCACTCATGCTGGTGGTATCGAGCACACACTCGGCGCGCTCGGGGGCTTCGTAAGGTGAATCGATACCGGTGAAGTTTTTCAACTCCCCTCTACGGGCTTTCTTGTAGAGCCCTTTAACATCGCGTTCTTCAGCGACATCCAGCGGGGTATCGACAAACACTTCGCAAAACTCGCCCTCCTCCAGCAGCCTGCGAGCCATATCCCGCTCGGTTCTAAACGGGGAGATAAAGGCGCTGATCACGATCAGTCCGGCATCCACCATCAACCGCGCCACTTCGGCGATACGGCGGATATTTTCTACCCGGTCGGCATCGGTAAAACCCAGATCCTTATTCAGCCCGTGACGAACATTGTCACCATCGAGCAGGTAGGTGTGGCGCCCCAGCGCAAACAGCTTTTTCTCGACCAGATTGGCAATAGTGGACTTTCCCGATCCCGACAGGCCGGTCAACCAGAGCACGCAGGGCTTCTGGTGCTTCATCTGCTGGCGCGCCTGCTTGTCCACATCCACATGCTGGATGGTAATATTCTGGCTGCGTCTCAACGCGAAGTTGATCAATCCCGCGCCGATGGTGGTGTTGGTCATCCGGTCGATCAGGATAAAACTGCCGGTCTCGCGATTATCCTGGAAGGGATCGAAAGCGATGTTCTGATCCAGACTCAGGGTGCAGACGCCGATACCATTAAGAGCCAGACTCTTCGCCGCCACATGCTCCAGGGTGTTGACGTTTACCTGGTGCTTGATATCGGTGACTGTCGCCGAGACGGTCCGTGTGCCGATCTTCATCAGGTAGCTTCTGCCGGGCAGCAGGGGCTCCTCGTGCATCCACACCAACGTAGTATCAAACTGCTTGCCCACCGAGGCCGGTGCCGAGGCCTGCATCAGCAGGTCACCACGGGAGATATCGATCTCATCGTCCAGGGTCAGGGTAATCGACTGCCCTGCAACCGCCTGCTCCAGATCGCCATCGTAAGCAACAATCCGTGCGACCTGGCTCTCCTTGCCGCTCGGCAGCACCCGAATCCTGTCGCCAGGCTTAACCGTGCCGCTGGCCAGGTAGCCTGAAAATCCACGAAAATCCAGATTGGGTCGATTAACCCACTGCACCGCCATCCGCATCGGCAGGGTCTGCAGGTGCTCTTCATTGACTTCGACAGTTTCCAGATAGCCCATCAGGGTAGGGCCGTGATACCAGGGCGTCTCGGCACTGGGCTCGGTAATGTTATCGCCTTTAAACGCCGACATCGGAATAAAACAGATCTGCTCGATGCCGATCTGCTTGGCAAACTGACGGTAATCCTCAACGATCTGTAGATACACCTTCTCGGAGTAACCGACCAGATCCATCTTGTTGATCGCCACCACCACATTGCGGATCCCCAGCAGGGAGACCAGATAGCTGTGACGCCGGGTCTGAGTCAGGATCCCCTTGCGCGCATCGACCATCAGGATGGCAGCATCGGCGGTAGAGGCGCCGGTGACCATGTTACGGGTGTACTGCTCGTGTCCGGGGGTATCGGCGACGATAAACTTGCGTCTATCGGTGGAGAAGAAGCGGTAGGCGACATCGATGGTAATCCCCCGCTCCCGCTCGGCGGCCAGGCCATCGACCAGCAGCGCAAAGTCGATCGCATCGCCCTGGGTACCGAAGCGTTTTGAGTCCGCCTCCACTGCAGCCAACTGGTCCTCAAACAGCATCTGGGATTCATACAACAAGCGCCCGATCAGGGTACTCTTACCGTCATCGACGCTGCCACAGGTGATAAACCGCAACAGGCTCTTCTGCTCGTGCTGCTTCAGGTACTGGTCGATATCGGTGGTGATCAAATCTGAGACATGTGCCATTAGAAATACCCCTCCTGCTTCTTCTTCTCCATCGATGCGGCCGAATCGTGATCGATCATCCGCCCCTGCCGCTCAGACGTCTTGGTCAGCAACATCTCTTGAATAACCGCAGGTAAGGTATCCGCCGTGGATTCCACCGCGCCGGTAAGCGGGTAGCAACCCAGGGTACGGAAGCGGACACTTTTGAGCAT
>CAXBEA010000214.1:0-2135 GCA_963974645.1 uncultured Neptunomonas sp.
TAATGAATATTCGTGATTTTCAGCGCACCATGCCTGAAGCCCAGGTGTATTTCAGCCGTGGCCGTAGCTGGTGGTCGCACACCCATCTGGATGCGATCATGTTGTTACTACTGCTTGCGTTGGCAGGGTATGGGCTGTTTGTATTCTACAGCGCCTCAGGCCAAAGTGTTGCTGCGGTTCAGAAGCAGTTGCTGCGCTACGGGGTGGCTTTTGGCCTGATGCTGGTCATCGCCTGTACCCCACCACGTTGGTTCAGGCGCTGGGCTCCCTGGCTGTTTGTGGCCGGATTGATGACCCTGGTTGCGGTGATTTTGGTTGGCGTGGGTGCCAAGGGTGCGCAGCGCTGGCTGCAGCTGCCTGGGTTGCCTCGGTTTCAGCCCTCAGAGCTGATGAAGCTGATCGTCCCTATGACGCTGGCCTGGTACTTTTCCGATAAGGCGTTGCCGCCGACGCTCGCGCATGCGCTCAAGGTGCTGGTTATTCTGTTGATCCCGACCCTGCTGATCGCCAAGCAGCCCGATCTGGGGACGGCTCTGTTGATCGCGTCCAGTGGTGTTTTTGTGCTGTTGTTATCGGGTCTTTACTGGCGCTATATCCTCGGCGCAGCGCTATTGGCCGGAGCCTCTGTGCCTCTGGTATGGATGCTGATGCGTGATTACCAGAAGCAGCGGGTGCTGACCTTTCTTAATCCAGAGAGTGACCCGCTGGGTTCCGGGTGGAATATTATCCAATCCAAGACGGCTATAGGTTCAGGGGGGATCCACGGCAAGGGCTGGCTGAACGGCACCCAGTCACAGTTGGATTTTTTACCCGAGAGCCATACCGATTTTATTATCGCGGTACTGGCCGAAGAGCTCGGACTTATAGGTGTGCTGATCCTGCTGGCGATCTATCTGTGTATCATCGCTCGGGGCCTTTATATCGCCAGTCAGGCACAGGATACATTTGGCCGGCTGTTGGCCGGCAGCCTGACGCTAACCTTCTTTGTCTATGTGTTTGTCAATATAGGTATGGTTAGCGGTATTCTGCCGGTAGTCGGTGTACCCTTGCCCCTGGTTAGTTATGGAGGGACCTCTTTGGTGACCCTGCTGGCAGGTTTTGGTCTTATTATGTCGATCCATAGTCACCGAACTATGATTAATCGTTAGCGGTACCGGTGCTTTATTACAACAGCTCCGGTAGTACAGGATTAGATTGAACCTAGCGCGGCTACTGTGGACTAAGCCACAGCCTATTAACCCCTGGAGTCTCAGCTACATGTTGCTATCAACCCCTTGGATGCGTGCCATTGTCAGCGGATTATTATTTTCCATACCCTGCTTAACTATGCCTCGCTTAGCCATGGCTGCAGAGTCTGAGAAGGGGGGGTATGCAGACCACCCTAAAGCATCGGCCTTTATTGACAAAATGGTTGCTAAAGGAATGGATCGGGGCTTTGTCACTGGGCTGGTTGCCGACGCTAAGCCGCAGCAATCGATTCTCGAAGCGATTGCACGGCCTGCGGAGAAACGTCTTGACTGGGGTGGCTACCGGAAAATCTTTTTGGGTCAGAGTCGGATCGATCAGGGTGTTGAATTTTGGAATACCCATCAACAGACACTGGATCGGGCCAGTACAGAATTTGGCGTAGCTCCCGAGGTGATCGTTGCCATTATTGGTGTGGAGACCCGTTACGGGCGTCAGGCCGGTAGTTACCGGGTTATCGACGCCCTGGCGACTCTGGCTTTCGACTACCCGCCCCGCAGTACCTTCTTTAGCGGTCAGCTGGGTGAGTTTATGCAACTGTTGCAAGAACAGAAGCTTGATCCTAAAACGCTTAAGGGGTCCTATGCCGGTGCGATGGGGTATGGTCAATTTATCCCCAGTAGTTACCGCCACTATGCGGTCGACTTCGATCGTGACGGGACCACCGATATCCTAACCAATCCGGTAGATGCGATCGGCAGTGTGGCTAATTATTTTAAACAGCATGGCTGGCGCAACGGTGAGGCCGTAACCCTGCCCGTGTCATTGAATGCCTCGGTAGCCAAGTCTGTCGATGAGGTGCCCTGGAGCAGCGCCTTGAAACCGATCGAAACGGTGGCTTACTGGCGGAACAAAGGGCTCAACATCGACGCTGTTCAGGCTAACGAAAT
>CAXBEA010000215.1:0-2060 GCA_963974645.1 uncultured Neptunomonas sp.
TAATAACGAAATCCGTAGGCCAGTAGTTTCTGACTCTCTTGTGCCCGCGACTCTTCGCTACGGGTACCCATCACCACCGAGATCAGGCGCATACCGTTCTCTTTGGCCGAGGCCACCAGACAGTATCCTGCCTCCTCGGTATGCCCCGTTTTGAGTCCGTCAACATTACTATCACGCCATAACAGCTTGTTTCTATTTGGCTGTCGGATCTTATTGTAGGTGAAGTACTTTTCAGAATAGAGCGGATAATGGTTGGGATAATCGCGGATGATTCCCCGCGCCAGCACCGCGAGATCATTAGCGGTCGTATAGTGATTCTCAGCAGGAAGACCGGTGGCATTCTGGAATTGAGAATTAGTCATCCCCAGCTGAGTGGCATGCTGGTTCATCAAATCAGCGAATGCCCCCTCGCTGCCGGCGATATGCTCTGCCATGGCAACACTGGCATCATTACCCGACTGAATCACGATCCCACTCAACAGATCCTCCACCTTGACCCGGGTTCCCTCACGAATAAACATCCGCGAGCCCTGAGTGCGCCAGGCCTTTTCGCTGACCAACACCATATCATCCGTCGAGATATTGCCTTGGGCAATTTCATAATCGCTGATATAGCTGGTCATCAGTTTCGTCAAGCTGGCAGGGGGGAGTCGTTGATCGGCATTCTGGGAAAGGATGATTTTGCCTGTATTGGCATCCATCAAGACATAGGCCGTGGCTGCCAGCGAGGGTGGCGCAGGGATTAATACCGGTGCTGCAATCGCGGATGAACTCAGCGCGCACCAACAGATAACGGTGGTACAGGCACGGGAAACAAAACTGCTAAGGGTGGAGGAAACTCTCATCTTGACTCTACTATTGGTTAATTAAAACGTTCTAATAATAACGTTGGCGTTAATGTAGCGAATGGGTCAGGGCAAGTCCAATACCTGAGTACCACTGAAGCCCGCTGCAAGCAGTTGTGACTGCAGCGTCTCAACAGTAGCGCCCTGCGCGGGTAAAGGCCCGATACGCACTCGGTACAGAACAGCTTGCGCTGCCGATCTGCTGATACTGACCCGCTGTTCACGCAGCAATAATCCTACCCGGGTCTTAACGCTCTGCGCCGAACTCCAGGAAGAAAACGCGCCTACCTGAATAAAACGGCTGCTCGGCTTTAAGGCTACTTTTTGAGGTGCTGTCACCGAGGCCAGTGCCGCCGCTGCAGGTCGTAAACTGGCACCGTTGAGAACCTCTATTTCAACCCTCGCAGTACCCTGCTGCAACATCTCTAGCTTATACGCCGCTGCATAGGAAAGATCGATCAGGCGCTCGTCATGAAAGGGCCCCCGATCATTGACCCTAACCACGACCTGCTTGTCGTTATCGAGGTTGGTTATGCGCACAAAACTCGGCAACTGCAGTGATTTATGCGCAGCACTCATCCCATACATGTCGTAGACCTCACCATTGGAGGTCTTGTGACCGTGAAACTTTTTTCCGTACCAGGACGCGATCCCCTGCTCTCGATAACCCTCATTGGTATCCAGCACCCAGTACTGTTTCCCAAACACCTTATAAGGGGATCGATTACCTCCCCGACTTTTGGCTTCGCCCGTGGGTATCGCATCTTCGACATGGGAGAGATCCATCTCGGCACTCGGGCCATGATCATGCTCAATACTGTAACGTGACGGTGGGCTCTTGGTTGTCGAGCACGCCGATAGCAACAGTATAGGTATCAGTAAAAGGATCAATTTCAATGCTTAGTGACTCTTTATTTCTAGCCGGGCGGCTGCTTGATTCACCGCGTTCAGTCTTTCCCGGCCACTTGCTCAGCAGAGCGCTTTTCTACAATTGCCTGACTCAGCTGATGCACCGCCATCGCATAAAGACTGCTGTGGTTGTAACGCGTAATCACATAAAAGTTATGCAGCCCAAGCCAATATTGGTCAACGCCATCTGCGCTGAGTCGCATCGCGGTCGCAACCCTTTCGTTAGCCTGAACAGCGTCGATGTTGAGTCCCTTGTTCCGCCAGTAAGCCACCGTTTCGATCGGTTTCAAGGCGCTGCTCCAGGGC
>CAXBEA010000216.1:0-2054 GCA_963974645.1 uncultured Neptunomonas sp.
TCGCTAAAATCATCAACTTTTCTGTCAGCAGCATCGCATCTGTGTAACAACTACTGTCAAACCGCGCCTCCGATGGGCACAGCAGATCAAACAGCAGCAGGTAAGTGCCGGTCCCCAGGGCAACCGCCAGAGCCCAGCTCACCACTACGACACAAGGCAGCAGTACCCAGCGCCACCAGGGCGCACTTTCACGTTGATCCGACATCGCTAGACTCCAACCGGAAATTTATATTTCAGCCCAAAGAATACCGCAGACAGGTGGCTTTTGACTTGATTTTGATCATCTACGAAATAGAACTCCCGCTCGGCAGTCACTTGATAATTTGTACTAAGTCCGCCTTTTTTAAGAGCCAATATGCCTTTACGGCTAGATGACTCTGCAGCCAGCTGACTCTGCAGGTATACTGAGCAGCCAATCAATGCGGAGCCTGCCATGAAGCTGTTAACCATCCTCGGCGTGTCGGTAGGCGCAAGCCTGATCGCCGTCATCATCCTGTTTGTTGTTAAGGCGATGGACTCCAAGCAGGGAGAAGCGCCCGGTCTGGTAGGCCAACAGCTTGCAGCCTGCTCGCCGAAGCCCAATTGCGTCAACAGTGAAACCGGTACCCCCAGCGACAAAAAAGTGGCCCCCTTTAGCCTCACCCCCGGGCAGACCGAGCAGGATTGGAGCCGTCTGCAAGCGAGCATCAAGCTGCAGGGGGGCGAGCTGATCGAGGTCAAAACAGGCTATCTGGCGGCGACCTTTACCAGCTCCTTGTTTGGGTTTGTCGATGACCTCGAGGCACGGATTGACGAGCAGAATGCTGTTATCCAGATTCGATCCGCCTCGAGGGTTGGGACCAGCGATTTCGGCGCCAACCGAATCCGGGTTGAACAACTGCGTCAGCGCTACGAAGCAAAGCCCTGAGCGACAAGGCTAGGTTACAAGGTTCATGTTTGGCCATCTAACTCAGGCCGTCAAGGGATCATCGACAGGCGCTGAGAGACCGCTCACCTCCAGCGTCACATGCCCCACCCGCGGCAGCGCGGCTTGTAACTGCTGCTCCAGCTCGCGGGCTATCTCCTCGGTGCGGGCCAGCGCCATCTCAACGGCGGCGCGGGTCTCGATATAATGAACCAGGCTTTTCTGTTGCTGCCGCTCTAAGGACAGGCTGGCGAGCAGCGCCCGACTCCGTTGCTCGATACGCGGCTGCAACCGAGCCAGCACCACCTCTTCACGTAACTCAATATCTGCAATCAAGACACTGGTATGTTCATCGATGATGACCGAGCGAAGATCGTGCAACTGACTGACCTCCGGGTGCTTGGCAACCAGCGCTTTAAACAGCAACTCGGCATCCTTGTCACGCATATCGGCCAGAAAACGCATATTGACGTAACCTAGATAAAAGGCGATCACTCCCAACATAGCCGCTATGGCGCTGGAAAAGCCCACATCCCAGATCGGATTACCCGTCTGCGCGGTCATCAGGATGCCGATACTGGCCAGCACCAGACCGATCATCGCCACCGAGTCCTCCAGCACCACCGCCACCAGCGTCGAATCATCGCAGTCAAGCAGGTAGCTGAATGGGTTCCAGCGCCGATTAGCCCGCATCCGCCGGCAGAACTCCATGAACGCCACCAGAAAGGAGTAACCCTCCAGCACAAAGGCGATCCCCAGCACCACCAAGCTGATCCAGAGTGTCGGTAGCGAAAACCCCCAGATCAGTAGATCCGGAGCGGGTTGATAATTACCTATCTCGTAGTAACTGTGCCAGGCATGCGCCAAACCCAGCCCACAGCCGATAGAAAACAGGCCAATCGCACTCCACAGATTCCATAGGTATTTTTTCTGACCATGGCCGAACGCATAGTGCTTATCCGCAGGCCGCTCTGCCACCACTAGGCCACGGTAGAGAAACCCCTGATTCAGGGTATCCATCAGACTATGGATCGCCTCATTCATCATCGACGCCGAACCGCTAAAAACCGCCGCTATAAATTTGATCACGGTCACGATGCTGTTGGACACAATCGCCGTCAAAACGGCTTTTTTCGAACTATTGGCCATT
>CAXBEA010000217.1:0-2012 GCA_963974645.1 uncultured Neptunomonas sp.
CCGGCACTGGCCGAGGTAATATCCAGTGTCGACGGCATCGAGAAGTTACCGGTGCTGTCCTTGTACAGTGTCTTGCGTAGGGTGCTGGCCTGATCGGCAGCACTAGAAAGCTGATCCGCCAAAATAATCAACACGATCGAGGGAGGGATAATCTGCCCCAGGGTTCCCGACGCACAGATGGTGCCGCAGGCTAAGGATTTGGAGTAGTTGTTACGTAGCATCGCCGGAAGCGAAATCATCCCCATCGCGATCACCGTAGCACCGACAATGCCAGTCGTTGCCGCCAGCAACGCCCCGACTAAGACCACCGATATCCCCAACCCACCAGGAACAGGACCAAACAGCTGCGCCATCGAGACCAGCAGATCCTCGGCTATTTTCGAGCGTTGGAGCATGATCCCCATAAAGATGAACAGAGGAATCGCGATCAGGGTATCGCGCTCAACATCCCAATACAGACTTCGGAAGTTGGTGACCCCGGCGGTTAACCACTGTACCGGCCCGCCTTCGACAAAGTAGGCGCTGGGATCATTGGCAAACAGGTAACCGCAGAGCGCGGCTAAACCTATCGCCAGGATCGCCGAACCGGGAAGCGCAAAAGCCACCGGGAAACCGGATGACAGCGCAGCGACCATCAACAGAATAAGAATAACTAGAAAAAACAGTTCCATGAATCAGCCTTTTTCTTAAGATCACAGCGTTACAGAACGTTGAAATAGAAGTCGTATACAACAACCAGTTAAACAGCGACTAATGGCTGGAACCACTGACTGCGATCTCACCGCCAGGTTCTCGCCGCAGATTGGCCACATTGGTTAGCAGATAACTGCTGAACTGCGCGATCATCGACAATGCGAACACCACCAGGTAGACCGCCATCAGGTATTTCACGTACATGCCATAGCCACTCTGGGAGATCTCAAAGCTAAATAACGGACTGTTGATGCTACTCGCTCGGCTCCACATTCCCAGGGTTAATATGATCCAACACAACGGTAATCCCAGACAGGTCAATCCGAAAATATTCGACCAGGCCTTGGCTCTGCGCCCGAAATGGGTATAGAGCACGTCGACGCGCACATGACCTTCATGAAGCAGCGTATAAGCACTGGCAAACAGGAACATGGCTGCATACCAAAACCGTACTAGATCGCCCATGTAGACTTGTTCGTAGGAGAACACAAACCGAAACAGCACAATCTGAAACTCGGCCAACACCACCAGCAACGCAAGCCAGGTAAAGCCTAGCGAACGCACCAGCAAACCAATCACAAAGGACAACAGCACTAACGGAAAATGCACATAGAGACCGCGAAATTGAGGCCTGCCAAGCGATTGACTGAGCTCCTCACCGACCAGCGAAATTAACAAGTCCTCCACCCGTAACAGTGAGATAACCATGTCAACCAGACCGATAATCAGCACGCCCCAGAAAGCCACGCGGACGATGTAAGCAGCGAACCCCGCTAACCGATCCGCTTCAATCCGTAAGCTGCGATTTGGCGTCGCCAGCACATAGACAACGACAACCGCCACGACCGCTAGATAACTGCCAAATTGAAACCAGCCTAGTTGAAGCAACTCTGCGCTCAGTGGATTATCTAAGGGAGCAAAAGAAAACCAGCCCTGGTGGGCGAGAAAAGAGGTCAACCCCGGCCATTCACGCCAGAAGGTCAGGTAATTGTTAAGTAGGAATACCAGCGCGATGGCGACTACTGCACCGGCGCAGATACGCACCAGCAGATTGATCGGCGAATCGTAGTTTGCCGAGCCATGCTCTGCGGCCAGCACCGACTCTGTATTTGAATCTGTCATCGATAAATGCCTACAAAGTAAGAACCCCTTGGAGCCGAGAGGTTACAGCCGTGTTCTCAACCGCAGATCACAGCTCCATCCAACAAGAAGAGCTGTGACCTCAGCGCGTCACCCTAAGCGAGCAACAACGGACTCCAAACTTAATCACTAGCAAGGCGAGTGATTAGAGCCCCAAGACACGGTTACGCTGTTCAACA
>CAXBEA010000218.1:0-1968 GCA_963974645.1 uncultured Neptunomonas sp.
CCCCACAACTGCTGGTAAAACTCATCCGACTGTTTGCCTGATTTGAGAATCCGGGGGTTTTTACCCATTAACTCTTCGCGTAGAAAACCGGTCATCCTGCTAAAACTGTCATTACTATATTCGATAGCACCCCGATCGTCGGTTATCACTACCGCAACCGGGCTCTGACCCACCGCACAATAAAGCTTACGTAGCTGATGATCACTACCGATCCGCTCCAGCTCTGTAGACACGCGCAATGCAAAGACCTCAAGCACCGCAGTAGCCATTTCTGGATAACGTAACGGCTCTCGTCCCGTCAATGCCATCACGCCAACAACAATACCGGATGAGTCTACTAACCGGGTACCTATAAAACTTTCAGCAGACTGGCTTTTCAGCCAGCTATCGTCAGGAAACAGCCGTTGCACATTTGCAGGAAAGACACAGGATGAAAGACTGACGACTTGCTGGCAGGCCCCGCCTTCTAACACATGGACAAACGCGCGCTCCATCTGTCCATCTACAACCATCGCAACACTGGTAGCCGTGATCACCTCATCATCAAACAGAGCAATCATGGCACAATCCATCTCTAAAGAATCGGCTAACACCTTGACTAGCGCTTCAAAAAACGCATCTCCAACAACCCCTGAAACGTCCTGATTTACCGTTGCCAGAAGCCGCTGCATACGCTGACTTTCAGTGATATCGCGGCAAATCCCCTCGACAGCGATGGTTCGTCCCTGTTGATCAGAAACCACCTTCGCCGACTGTAACAACCAGCGCTGCCTGCCTGAAGAATCAACCACCGAATACTGGAAAGTCAGTGGCATCTCTCCTTTACAGAACGCATGCCAATACTCACTAAATACTGAGGGAACCAAAAAAAACGTCCCCGTGCTCACCCGAGCCATCAACACCACGAAGCGCGAAGACAATGTTTTTCATCCCCGGATCAAAAAAACCGGCACTCTGATAGAGAGACTCGACATCCAGCAAGATAGCCGCAAACCCCCAAAATAGCTCCTGCCCCTCTATCCGTTGGTATATAGGCTGCCGCCCGATTAAAGCGGTACCTCCCTGAATCAGACGCACAGGCCCTGCCAATACATAGCGTTTCTCGAGAATAGCCCTATCCACAGCATCTCTGCGGTCAGGATCTGCACGCAGGTCATGGCCAACTATCGCTTCATTTCCTTTTAGCGGATAGACATAACGAACAACCGCATCAGGCTGTAATTGGAGACTACGAATCCCAGACACGCCCTCCTGTAGCTCACTCGCATAACGACGAAACGCCTCTACAGTGAAGTCCTCGCCTGAGTGGATAAAGGTCTTTGCGAATGCAGCCAAGCCCTGAACCAAGGTCTAGCGGTCATTAAGCCCAGATTCAAGATGTGCCCTAGTAGCACTAAGATCACGTCCTACTTGGTGACGCGGTTGCTGATAGTCATTCGCATGCATGATATCGCCCAAGCGCCAGACCGAAAAGAAGACGACTAGCATCGTCAACGACGCACAGGATCTACACGGTCTCGAAGAGTTTGGAGGGTTACTCTAGAGAAATCGACCAATGAACAAAATGGTTATCTATCAAGCAGAAGACTTGCCTACTTAGACAGTAACCATGCTAAAAAATAAAACCATCAACCGAAGACATTACACGAGGGAAACTGAATTAACAGCCAGAGAAGCGAGTGTGCTCTCAGACAAGAGCACACTCTGCATCATTACTTAACCATGAACTCGATAGCAGCTTTCAGATCTGCATCAGTACAGTCCATGCACAAACCCTTAGGAGGCATAGCACCCTTACCTGCAGCTGCGCTTGCAACCAGCGCATCGATACCCGCAGCTAGACGTGGCGCCCAATCATCAGCATTGTGAGTCTTAGGTGCACCAGCAACGCCCACGGCGTGACAGTTCACACAAGCCTTGTTGTATATAGCTTCGCCATCAGCAGCGAAAACAACAGAACTCAACAGA
>CAXBEA010000219.1:0-1967 GCA_963974645.1 uncultured Neptunomonas sp.
GGGCGCAGGCTAAAAACGATGCTTTAGACGCGCTCTGGACTAGTTCGGCTAAGCGGTAAAAGTGGCATTTTGGAGTTGCGGCTGAAGCTGTTTCTTTAGATCGGGGGGCTGTTTTGTCTCGACTGTTAGCCAAGCTGTCCTTTTCTGCTGCAGGAGCTACAGAAGCTATAGGAGTTACAGAAGTCACAGGAATGGGCGTCGAAAGCGCAGCAGATGCGCTCGCCGGTGCCATTCCCGTTGAAGATTGCGGTGATATAAGGACCGGGGCTGGAATGACTGTAGGCGGTGCAAGGCTCTGGGCAATGTCTATTTTTTCTGCCTTTTGTGTCTGCATCTCTTCGATGCAAGCCTTGGTATAAACGGTGGCCCCGTTTTTTTTACACGCCGACAACGCCTGTACACTCTGGGACGAAAGGAGCCCAAGCAATACAATCAGGAGTAGCGCGCTAAGACGGTTGATCGAATCCATGAGGGTCATGTTGGCCTGGGGCTGATAAGTCATTCACCAATGATCGACTAGGAGGGTTATGGTACGTATCGCGACGGGGAATTGAAATCTAGATCTAGGGAGGCCCTGAGTGATCTATGTCAAAAAGCATTGCTGGAATAAAAAAACCGCAGTTTCGCTGCGGTTTTTTAATCTAGCGAGGGCTAGGCTTAAGCAAACAGGTGCTTAACGCCGTCACGCTCTTCGCTCAACTCTTGCTCGGTCGCAGTCATCTTTTCGCGGCTAAAGTCGCTGATCTGTAAACCGTTAACGATGCTGTACTGGCCATCTTTACAGGTCACAGGGAAGGAGTAGATCAGGCCTTCTGCAACGCCGTAGCTGTTGCCTGTGCTTGGGATCGCCATGCTCACCCAGTCACCCTCTTGCGTACCCAGAGCCCAGTCACGCATATGCTCTACCGCTGCGTTGGCCGCAGATGCTGCAGAAGACAGGCCGCGTGCCTTGATAATCGCTGCGCCGCGCTGCTGAACCTCAGGGATAAATGTCCCTGTATACCAGCTGTTATCTACCAGGTCGGTAGCTGCTTGGCCGGCAACAGTGGTGTTGCTGATATCGGGGTACTGAGTGGCGGAGTGGTTGCCCCAGATGGTGACTTTCTTAACGTCAGTCACGTGCTTGCCAGTTTTGTTGGCTAGCTGGGCAGCAGCCCGGTTGTGGTCCAAGCGGGTCATTGCTGTGAACTGCTTAGGATCGAGGTCCGGAGCATTCTGCTGAGCGATCAATGCATTGGTGTTGGCGGGGTTGCCGACAACCAGGACTTTAACGCCACGGCTAGCGTGGTCGTTCAGAGCCTTGCCCTGTACCGAGAAGATTGCCGCGTTAGCTTCGAGCAGATCTTTACGCTCCATGCCTGGTCCGCGTGGGCGAGCACCTACTAGCAATGCGTAGTCAGCGTCTTTAAAAGCAACATTGGCGTTGTCGCTCATGACAATCCCTTGCAGCAGAGGAAATGCACAGTCTTCAAGCTCCATGGCTACACCCTTAAGGGCGTCCAGAGCGGGAGTGATTTCAAGCAACTGAAGAATGATTGGCTGATCGTTACCGAGCATTTGACCGGAAGCGATGCGAATCAGTAGAGAGTAGCTAATCTGACCAGCAGCACCAGTAACAGCGACGCGTACAGGTTGTTTCATGGAAAATCCCCTTCATTCTTAAATGATCAAACCCGGTAGCGGACCGGGAGCCAAATCGGTGGCAAGATTATAGGTTATTCGTTATAGGTAGGCTATCAATCCAAGCCGGACTACAACCAATGGAGGATGCGTCCGGCTGGCTGTTATTTTTTAAGATCTAGCGCGAGTCGAAAGCCCCAGGTATTGCGGCTGGCGTTAGGTGGATGGCGGTAACGACTGGCAGAGCGAATCAAGCGGGGGATGTCATACCAGGAACCACCGCGCATTACGCGGTAATTGCATAGCCCGACATCCCAGCTGTTTCCATTCTTGGGGGCTTGGTCGTA
>CAXBEA010000220.1:0-1925 GCA_963974645.1 uncultured Neptunomonas sp.
CAGGTTCGTGTTAATCGGTAGCATATCGCTGAATCCGAAGACTCGATCTGCCTGAACCATCGGCCTTGTCATTCAGCAGTAAAATCGCGACGCGTGAGTCATCGGGGCCCCGTCTAACTGTAAAATCGAGGATAAAACTACCCACAGCAGCAAAGGGTTCTGACATCTGCCCTGATCGAATATCGATCGCCACAAGCTGATCTTCCCCTTCTGCCTTGAACTCAAGCAATGCGGTATTTCTGCCCCGCACCTGGGTATAAGCGGTATTGCCATCAATCAATACGCGCCGCGCCAGCGGGATCGCATCCTCCTGGATGCGGTCGCTCTCAGCAAACCCCAGCAGATACTCCTGCTCCTCCCGTTTTACATAAACCACGGGGAATGCTATCTCTCCGAGCGCGTCAGAATAGGGTTCGCTCACGACAGTCGATTGCGATGCGCCAACACCGCTCAGATATAGCAAGCGGTTGTTATCATCCAGCGAGAACGCGGATGCGTGATCGATCGGAGTCTGCTGATAAATATTACCGAGTCCCAGAAATGCCGGTGTTTTGGCCGCGTCAAACCGGCCGTTATTGTTGGTCAGTTTATACACCGCGCCAGAAAACGCCTGATTAACCCCGCGTCGCTGAAGATAGGCCGCGTTGTTATTGATCCGCAGGTAGCCCTGCAAGTCATCGCTGACCACCCGTAGTGCACCCTTGTCCTGCGCAAACACCCAGGCATGTAGCTTGGTATCGATACCATCAAAGCCGGATAGATTGTTCTCGCCCCATACCGCCACGATCTCTGCATGGCCGTCCGCATCGATATCACCCGCGTCCAGATACAAGGCGCTCAGGCTTGGATTAGAAGGTCTGAATTCGGCGACTGGCTTTAAGACTTGGGTGTTGTCGATGTCATAGACCGACAACCCCGTCGCATCTAACAGTGCCACCCGCAAAATATCGGGATTAGGCTGATTTAACCAAACAATGCGTAGCGGTTGCCGATCCAGGTCAATGCGGCGGTCACGAACATAGTTGCCAACCGACGGCTGACTCGCCAACCGCGTCGACTTGTTGGCGGATACCGGGGCCGTCGTCTCAGCAAGATGACGCTGTTCGGCGCCGATGGTGATGCCATCCCGAGTCCGGTTAAGCACCAAGGTTGCCATCCCGTCCGTCACGGTTAAGCGCATTTCCAGTGCGCTAACCGGGGAGTCAGGGTGCCGTCCCAACGTCACCTTATAGCCGAGACCGACCAATCGTTGCAACAGTGCCAATGATTCCTGAGCGAGTCCGTCATCGTCACCGGCGACGATGAAATCGATGGTTTTGCTATCCTCCCACGCGATTAATGATCTCTCTGTCTGAGTCCATTCCGCATAGGCTGCTGGCAGCCAGGCGACAGACAGCAGCCAAATGAGCAGGGTGGGGAGTCTGAAATTGATCTGAGCGATGCCGAGCATATTGCCTCCAAAAAAAAAAGGCAAACACTACCAAAGGTACGTTTGCCTTACCACTAGACTGCTGTTTGGAAGAAGGACTTAGTAGGTCCAGTTCATGCTCAGCGTGTTAACGTAGGCGTTATCATCGGAGTTGGTCTGATCTTGAATGCCATCACCAGGAACGAACGTCGAGAAGATATAATCCATCGAGAAGTTCTTGTTGAAGGCGTACTTCAGCTGCACATCCAGGGTGGTGCCGGCATAATTATCAACCTTTTGACCGGGATTTTTTGCATTCACCAGGTTGGCGGTTTCATCAAACCAGATCATGAACAACTGCGCCTTGTAGGACAGGTTCGGTGACACATTCGCTAACCCGCCCTTGGTGCCGAACGCGAGGATCTGCGACCCTGGGTTGTTGCCCGATGCGCCGTTACCGATACCGCCGTAACCCTGTCCACCAACACTACGCTCCGGCGCATAGGCATACAGCGTC
>CAXBEA010000221.1:0-1914 GCA_963974645.1 uncultured Neptunomonas sp.
GCCATTGAGCTATCGGTGAGTTGTAAAAAACGGAGTTCGTACTTAAGCACGAACTCTCTGACCAGGTTCAGATCTTGATCGACACTGATTCCTATCACCTGATAACGCTCTGGATCCAACTGCTCACTTAATGCTTGTAAGGCCGGCATCTCCTCACGGCAAGGAGCGCACCAGGTAGCCCAAAAATTAACCACCAGCACCTTGCCACTAAACTGGCTAAAAGCAACGGTGTTGCCATCCAGCGCTGACAGCACGACAGGTGCCAGGGATACGCCAACCGCGGGTGGCGATGTCTCTGCACCGCAACCGGCCAGCGAGGTAGCAATCACCAGCCAACTCAATTTATGCGTTACTTTAATGATATTAAACATAATCAGGGTTGTGATTTTTCGGCAATATCTACTTTACCGTTGACGGGATAGAAAGCTCGAGAGATATATTCCACCAGGGCGTTGATCTGACTTTCTTCCAGCACCGACTTCCAAGCCGGCATCGACGTCCCCACCACCCCGTCACGGATAATCGTTTTAAGCCGAGAGCTGTCGATCAATCCTATAAACCCAGCATCGGTTAGATCTCGGGAATGTGCATCCAGAAAACGTCCAATCCAATTCTTTCCCGTACCATCGGCGGCATGGCAGCTGATACAGCTATATAACCGTAAGCCTTGCTGCTTCGCATTCATCTGCTCTTGCGGAGCATCCAGCGCCAGCTCATTATCAGGTGCTACAGAGCAGCCCCCTAGCAGCCAAAGAGTGAGCCAAAGCGCTAATATTCGAAACCAACCAGACCCGGTAGGCACCGATGACGCTTCAACGCGCAAGTCCAGAATCAACATAATAAACTCTCGACAATACCTTTCACCAAACACCAGGCCCGGAGGTAGAGTGACCACCATAAATTTTTGTTTGCAAACCCGGCTTACCAGAGTGACAACGGTCACAGTACTCTGTACTCCAAGCTATCTCACCATTGTGGCACATCCCACAATACTGGCCATCAATGATCTTGCCCATGGTGATATCGTTTGCGCCAGCACGTATCTCAAAGCCAAGCTCCGAATAGCAAACTTTGCAGCGAAAGCGAATTCGGTGAAACCAATGAGGATAAATTACCAGTCGCATACCGTTCTTTTCGGCATAGCGGTTCAGAACTACGCCCCCGTATTCAGCCTGGGCAATGCTAGGCAGCAGGATTCCGGCAGCAAAAAAAACCAAAAACATGGTCACTAACGTTCTCCGTAGCCACTGTATCGGCGATGCAAAAAACTCCGGCTGGTTATTCATTAAGCCCTATAATCTCTTGTTTCATAACTGGTTTAAACGGCTTGCCGGGGCCCTCTTGAGCACCATACTGACCGACAAATGTACGTCGAGCCTGACTATGACAGCGGCGACATTCGGTCAACGGGAAGGCCACTGCGCCATGACAACGGCCACAGTACGCACCTGACAAAATTGCAAACATATTAACCGGGTTACCGCCGGCTTTTTTCTTGAAAATCTTGTCGTGACAGTTAACACAGTCTAACCACTGCGTATGCGCCTTATGCGGAAAGCGCACCATCGGCATCTGCGAGGTTTGATCCATGATGATATCCAGATCCAGCACCTCAATACGCGTATCTGGAAATATATTCGTACGCGGAACTATGACCCCCTGCTCCAACGCCCTAACCCAATCAACCTGATTACCTATGGTGGCAAAATCTTTGGGAAACATCGCCATCGCCTCCCCAGGCTGCTGCAGTTCAACCAACGCTGGATTGCCGGGATCATGCAGGCCATCGGCGGCCAGAGGTTTCCAGATCCGAGCCTCAGAGGCAGACCCCTGAGGTTGAGACGGATCGACAGACCAAACAGTGACCGGAAAAAACAAGATCATTATTAGCAGGTACCGCATCAGCACTTTCGC
>CAXBEA010000222.1:0-1901 GCA_963974645.1 uncultured Neptunomonas sp.
AGACTCTCTCCATCATTAAAGACCGGGAATACCTATAGGACCCGGCAGGTCGGGCACGACAGAACAGGCCTGTAACAGAAGCAAAGCAGCAAACACCACAGCGGGGTTAATAACAGACATAGAGTAAGCGCCTTCAGAGAGATGGGATCCATAATTGGTACTTACGTTAGCACAGACCTGGCCATCTAAGGCACTGCAAGAGTGCCTTAGATGCAACGCCTGACAGTAGTTGCAAAAGTATATACAATTGCCATTTTACTATCCGCTAGGCACCCCGTGAGCACTAAGCCCCGCTACCAACAGATCAAGCACTTCATTGTCGATGGCATCAAGCAGGGCAGCTATCCTGCCGGCAGCCAGATTCCCACCGAAATTGACCTGGCAGCCCAGTTCAAGGTCAGCCGAATGACCGTCAACAAGGCGATCCGAGATTTAGTTCAGGATAAACTATTGGTACGTTATGCCGGTTTGGGCACCTTCGTCACCGATACCGATGTTATGCCCCCCAACAACAGCAAAGCCGAATCGCCGCTGCTGGATATTCGCAATATCGCCGAGGAGGTTCGCCAACGCGGCCACCACTACAGCGGCGCGGTGATGCTGCTGGAGCAGAGTAGCGCCAACGATGCCATGGCCCTGCAGATGGGCACCCCGGTCGGCACCCCGCTGTTTCATTCGGTGATTGTTCACAGCGAAAACGACCTGCCTATCCAGCTCGAAGAGCGCTTCGTGATCGCCAGCCTGGTACCGGGTTATCTGGAGCAGGATTTTTCCACCCTGACCCCCAACGAATACCTGTCCGGTAGCTGCCCCATCTCCAGTATCGAACACATCGTCGAAGCCGTGCTTGCCAACAACAGCGCGCAGAAGCTGCTGGCGATTGATGCGGGCACCCCCTGCATCCTCGTTAACCGCCGCACCTGGTCAGATAATCGGCTGGTGAGTTTTGCCCGTCTGACCCATCCGGGACCGCGCTACAAACTTCGTTCGCTAACGACACTAACGCCCTAGCCAGCACCAACTAGAAACGTTTTCAGATCAATAGGCGATGGCTCTTTTCGATCTGAAAACCCTTGTGTATGATGTTCACCTTGATACTAAATGCTTAGAAGCCTGCAGACCTCAAGCCCTCTAACCTATACCCGAGCCATGAGCCTAATCCGTAAATCTTTATGCAGTTCTATACCTAAGGAACCTGTGAATAAGTCCAGTGTGTTCTCTGCGGGCAATATAGCGGCCAGGTGCGCGAAGGATCGTGCAGTGAAATGTCTAGACCTTTTCAAGCGGTCCGACAAAGCAGAAGGCCGTTATAGAGCCCGCCCTTCGGGGCTTTCAGAGCGCGTGGATCTCGGTGTTAGCGACTTTCGACAGACAACCAGTCTGTCTGTAATCGCTGCCTTGATCTCCACTCGCTCTGAAAGCCAGAGGCGCAAGGGACTTGTTCATAGGTTCCCTAACAAAACCTGCCTGCTAGCCATGCTTGTTGCTGCTAGCTGTTTGGATTCCGGCAGGGTATTTGCGCGAATTGATTACAAGCACGAGACCTCTAATCGCTTGGTAGCCATTACGGAAGCTCGGGGAACCTGCGATTCAGACCGTTACGCGCGCTTCCCTGGTCAAAAATGGTCGGTATTGACGATGGCCGGTGAAACTTCCTACAAAGGCCCTGCAGATAGTGGTCGCTCATTTCTGAGCAAGCCGATAGAGTCCTGGGAAGCTGCGCTGTGCAAATCATCACAGCTGTCGGTCAAACTACTGCTGCGGCAGTAGCCGGTCCCCGCTGCCGATCAACCCTAGATCTATTAATAGCCTCAGAATTCCAGCCGCATAATCTAAGTACTCTGGATCTAAGTACTCTGGATCTAAGCACTGCCAGTGCTAAATCCCTAAATCCCCTCTAG
>CAXBEA010000223.1:0-1851 GCA_963974645.1 uncultured Neptunomonas sp.
TTCTTAAATTAAAATGCGCGGCTAACACGCTGATTTGATCCGCTTTATGAAAATTCAAACTAGGATCTTGGCGAAAACGTGAAATTTCACGCTATTTCTAAACAGAGGGGTGGTTACCGCAGGCTGAGCGCTGTGCTTTCCATTGCGAGATACCGACATAGTCCCTGTCCTGATTCAACGAATGCCGTGAATGTAGCAGATTCCATGATAGGCAACAAATATGCCTGGATGGCCGGTCTGCCGGGGCTGATGCCGAGTCGCTAGGCCAGCATGCCCATTGAATCTAGAAGTGCGAAGCGCACTGTTTTGAACTTCGTTTGAGGTACCCGTTGCGGGGTTCTGCGACTCACTCGGCTCACTTGGTTAAGAGCGCGGACCTACCATTGTTTAGATACCTCATCAGGAGCCATGAAACACGAAGGAGCGCATAGAGAGTGAACCTAAGCTGATCCCCTCAGTCGTGAAATAGAGTTCGTCTTTTGCTCTAGAAGCACCCGCTATGGTGAGCGCAGGAATGTAGTGTTCCAGGGTGGGGTGCGCCAAACGCATCAGATCTCCAGTCTCTTTGTTAGCTCTTGGTACGCTGCTTCCCTGATCGCTTAGGGCGCTGAAATCACGCCCTATCAGTCGCTCGGCAACTTGGTGGTCGAACTCCAGAGCCCAATCATGGGGGTTGCCATCGTACCGAAGCGCGCTGAGGTTATGGACCAGGTTACCAGAGCCCAGGATTAGCACGCCGCGATCACGCAACGATGACAATGTCTTGCCGAGATCCAGATGCCAACGCAACGGCTTCGACAGGTCAACCGACAGTTGGAACACCGGCACGTCGGCCGCAGGATATAGAAATTTAAGCAGTGTCCAGGCGCCATGATCCAACCCCCAGCTGTTGTCCCCCTGCGCCCGATGCTCTGCAAGCAGGGTTACCACTTCCGCCGCCAGCTCGGGATCTCCTTGTGCGGGATATTGTTGGGCGTACAAGGCGTCGGGAAAGCCATAGAAGTCATGGATGATGCGTGGCCTAGGTGACACATCGACCAGCGTGGTGCCTCGGGTCATCCAGTGTGCCGAAACAACCAGAATCGCCTGGGGCCTTGGCAGGATCCGACCAAGCTCGGTCCAGCTACGACTGAAGGCGGTATCCTCGATGGCATTCATCGGACTGCCATGGCCGAGAAAGACCAGCGGCATCCGCGCAGAAGTTTTAAGGTTCGCTTGCAAACGCTGAAGCGATAGCTCAACACCCATAATATATGTCTCTATTTATTGCGGTTGTCATCCGGATCAAGCTGTAAGCATCCAGATGCTGCTTCTGACGCTCACCGAGTGGACAACTCGCCTCCAGCCATAGACTGTAATTATCCTGGTCTAGATCCTAAATGGGGCATCAACGGGCCCGTTTAAGGCTGTTCTGGTTGAAATCATTTTCACTCAAACCAACACCGAATTGATAGCCGCTATAGATCAGGGTGGTGCTCTTGCCGGTTTGGTGATTGGTAGCCTGCGGCCCAGCCGGTAAAGCTGACCTGTTGTTTGCTCGCATGGGCGGGTAAAACCAGGCCGCCTTCGGCAATCCCCTCGTCAAGTTGGAATTGGATGATGGCAACTGAATCGGTAGCCATCTGCCGCTATTTTGAGGTGACCCAGCCAGAACCGGCTCTCTTCGGTCGAGGGGCGTTGCAATCAGCACAAGTGGAGATGTGGCAGCGTCGCGCCGAACAGAATGTGCTCTACCCCGTGGCTTTCTTCTTTCGCCATACCACCGGTTTTTTTGCTGATCGGGAGAATATTATCAAACCTTGGGGAGAGGAAAATCTAAGCCGGGCACAGGCAGGATTCGATCTGCTGGAA
>CAXBEA010000224.1:0-1652 GCA_963974645.1 uncultured Neptunomonas sp.
TTACTGGGCTCAATGTGCGCTTGACCAGTGATAAGGATGTTGACTACACCGGTAGTACTGAAGGTTGGTTTATGGACCTGGGGTTGTTCGACAGTTCGAATGCAGATCCGGCTAACCACTTCACTGCGACTATCGGTGAGCGGGTGATCAATCAACCGATACTACGGGGCGATCGGGTCATCTTTACGACCCTGATTCCAGCGGCTGAAGCCTGTGGCTTCGGAGGTAGCAGCTGGTTGATGGAAATTGATGCGCAAACCGGATCAAGACTTGCGGAAACACCGTTTGATGCCAATGGCGATGGGTATTTTACTGATGCCGATAAAGTGTCAGTTACAGTGAATAATGTGACTACGTTGATTTCGTTGTCAGGTTTTCAAAAACAAGGTCTAGGGATGTTTGATAATCCAGCTATCCTTGAAGGCAGTAAAAAAGAGGTCAAGGTGCTGGGTGGATCCAGCGGTGGTATCGATAGCGTCCTCGAGTCGAAGAGTAACGACGGCGGCCGTCAATCCTGGCAGCAGTTACAGTAACGAAGAGGCGTATAGAGTTGATCATAATGCAGGAGCAACAGCAGGGTTTTTCGCTGATCGAGTTAATGATTACGGTGGCGATTGTTGGCATTATTGCCGCTGTCGCCTATCCCTCTTACGTCCAGTATGTTGAGAAATCGCGGCGTGCCGATGGCATGGGGGCGCTGGTCTCCTTTGCCGGGGCGATGGAGCGTCACTTTACGGTGAATAGCAGCTACTGCGGTGCAGGAACCTCAACGACGGCCTCTTGCGGAACTGCTAGTTCTACCGGCGATCCGACCATATTTCCAACCGAAGCGCCGCTGGATGGAAGTGATAAATTTTATGATCTCGATATTTCGGCGGTGACGGCTACGACCTTCACTATTACGGCAACACCCAAAAACGCCCAGAGCGGCGATAGTTGCGGCACCCTGAGTCTGGAGCATACTGGGTTGCGTGGTAAGACTGGCGCCGGAACCTCCTGCTGGCCTTGATTGACATTGTTTTCAGCCGTTAAGGCAACGGCCGAAATAGCGCCTATACTTGCTTCTGTTGTAACTATCTGTTGATCACATAGCTATATTAACAGTCTGTCACGGATTAGACAGGAGCAAGAGTATGAGCAGGACGCTCGTTCGACGGCACCCTTGGGGGCCGTTTTCGTTTACACAGCTAGGTCTATCCCTGACCGAACTGACCCTTACCCTGGGGATCGCGACGACCCTGAGTACAGCAGGGGTCAGCGGCTTTCAATCTCTGGTCGCCACTAATCAGGTCGATACCCTGGTAGTATCTCTGCGCACTTCGTTGACCTGGGCGCGCTCTGAGGCGATTAAACGGGGGCAGCGGGTCTTGCTATGCCGCCAGGATACCGCTCAAGGGGTTTGTGCTGGCAGCGGCGCTACCGGGCAGCGATCCTGGCGTTATGGTTGGGTAGTTTTTGTCGATGCGGACAATGACCGGCAGTTGGATCTCTCCCAAGGCGATAAGTTGTTGCAGGTGTTTCAGCCGCTCGATCCGATGCAGCGGTTGATGTGGAATCGCGGCGACTTTATTGCTTACGATGATTCCGGTGCCCTAGGGTCGCTCAATGGAACCTTCTGCGTTGGCCATGGCAGCGGTGATACCGCGCTGCAG
>CAXBEA010000225.1:0-1600 GCA_963974645.1 uncultured Neptunomonas sp.
TATCTATGCGACGATTAATAACGGTGTCTACCGCGCCGGCTTTGCGACCACACAACCGGCCTACGAAGCGGCCTGTTACGCATTGTTCGATTCGCTGGACTGGATCGAGAGTTTGTTATCGCAACAGCGCTATCTCGCAGGCAACCAGCTCACGGAGGCCGATTGGCGTTTGTTTACCACCCTGATCCGTTTTGATGCGGTGTATTTTGGTCATTTTAAAACCAACCTTCGCTTACTGGCCGATTATCCGGCTATGAGTGGCTATGTACGCGAGCTATACCAAGTCCCCGGCGTAGCCGAGACCCTCAACTTTGAGGTTATAAAAACCCACTACTACGCCAGTCACCGGATGATCAATCCTACCGGGATCATCCCCATCGGCCCGGTCCAGGATTTTAACGCCCCCCATGACCGAGACAGGTTTGAGGTCGCATAAACGCACCGTTCTACGACCATCAATTGGAGAGTTCCCATGAGAAAATTAGTCCAACGCATAATGGCCCAGCCGACCCAGGATGGTGACGGGGTTAAAATTCATCGATTGGCAGGTCCGCAGCTGCAGCCCGTGCTCAACCCTTTCTTAATGATCGATGAGATGCTCTCCGAGGATGCGGCCGATTATATCGGTGGTTTTCCTGAGCACCCCCATCGCGGTTTTGAAACGATCTCTTATATGAAAGCCGGGCGGATGCGCCACCGCGATCATATGGGCAATGAAGAAGTGGTAGGCGCCGGTGATGTGCAGTGGATGACCGCCGGAGCCGGTGTCCTCCACTCTGAAATGCCTGAACAAGAGCAGGGTCTGTTGCATGGCTTCCAGATCTGGTTGAACCTACCGGCCGCTGAAAAAATGAAGCCCGCCGCTTATCAAGAGATCCTCAGCGCCGATATCACCCAGCAGCAACTGGCAGACGGCGGGTTGGTTCGCGTCATCGCAGGTAAAGTAAAGATCAATCAACAAGCGCTGCAGGGTCCCTTAGCAGAGATTTCAACCCAGCCGGTGTTACTCGATGTGCAACTGTCCGCCAACGAAACTGTTGAACTGTCTTTCAGTCCGGACAATCCAGCCTCGGTGTATGTCTACAAAGGTGAAACAGATCTGATCACAGCGCGCCAACTGGGTGTCTATTCCAACGGCGATAGATTGCAGCTAAACGCCGGGCCCTCGGGCGCAGAACTGTTGGTCCTTAGTGGCCGCCCCATCAATGAGCCCATCGCCCAATACGGCCCCTTTGTGATGAATACAGCAGCGGAAATTGACACCGCAATAAGCGACTTCCAGAACCCGCAGTTTCTAAGCCGGTTGGCCACCAATAGAAAAACCGCTAAACGCAGCAAGTAACGCGTGGAGGGTAGCTCTCTGGACCAGCCTCTGGCTCTTCCCTCGGCCCTCCCCTCAACCCTCTAAAGGATACAAAGCCAGCTTGCGAGACTCCTGTGATAAAGTGACCTTTAATGTCCTTTGCAGAATTGAGTGATGAAAAACTGGAAGCACCCACCCCTAGATCCTGCAATTGCCAAGTACGTTGACGCTTATTGGTACTTGGAAAAAAGCGATACAGACGGTGGCTACGACCAGCCTAAACTAAACCCAAGTCCC